>NZ_FYBH01000392.1 GCF_900185595.1 Calothrix rhizosoleniae SC01 | reverse complement strand
GTCAGTAGATTCAGAAATTACTGATGATGTGGTAGAAACTGCTACACAAACTAGTGAGGATGTGACAACAACAATCCCTACAGATACTACACCTCCAGTTACTGATGTGTCAGTAGATTCAGAAATTACTGATGATGTGGTGGAAACTATTATACAAACCAGTGATGAGGATGTGACAACAACAGTCCCTCCAGATACTACAACTCCAGTTGCTGATATATCAGCAGAGAAAGAGGAGAAAAATCAAGTAAAAATTAAAGAATCACCAGCTGGAAAATCATCTACTCAAAGAACTGATATAGAAGCAAATAAAGGATTTGGCACTAATCTTGCTAAGAAAAAATCAAAGGCGACTAAAAAAAAGAAACGCTAATTAACCTTTCACACAAAGAACTTGTTTTAAGGTAGCTACGACTTTAACTAAATCGGATTGATTTTCCATTACTTGCTCAATTGGTTTATAAGCGCTGGGAATTTCATCCAAAACACCCTTATCTTTGCGACATTCAATACCCTTAGTTTGCTCAATTAAATCATCGAGACTATAAGTCCTTTTTGCTTTACTTCTTGACAGTAAACGTCCAGCACCGTGAGAACAAGAACAAAAGCTATGCACATTACCTTTACCTTTGACAATGTAGGACTTTGCCCCCATTGAACCAGGAATAATACCATAATCCTTTTCCTGGGCACGAACTGCACCTTTGCGAGTTACATACACATTCTCACCAAAATGCACTTCTTTCTCAGCATAATTGTGATGACAATTTACCTCTAATAAGGGCTTAGTTGCCTTTCCACCAGCTAGATGTTTCTCAACAATACGCTTAAAGCGTGCCATCATTACATCGCGGTTGTAACGGGCA
This sequence comes from Calothrix rhizosoleniae SC01, assembly GCF_900185595.1. GTDB lineage: Bacteria > Cyanobacteriota > Cyanobacteriia > Cyanobacteriales > Nostocaceae > Calothrix_A > Calothrix_A rhizosoleniae. The sequence continues at coordinate 31,755 of NZ_FYBH01000392.1, read as the reverse complement.
TAATCTTGTGCCCACTGTAAATCATGCCAGTATGCTTGAAATTCAGAAGTTCCAGTCACAAAATAGGATAAATCGGCATCAGGTAGGCTGTTACTCGCCATCTTAGCTAATTCCTTAGCAGTGCTGATATGGCATTGTGCTAGCTTATTACCGATGTTACGGGAACCAGAATGCAACATCAACCAAACTTGGTTTTCTGTATCCACACAGACTTCAATAAAGTGATTACCACCACCCAAAGAGCCTAACTGTTTCATTGCTTTTCCTGACAAATCTTGCACCCCACGATGCAAACCCTTGAAATCGCGCCAACCTTGCCAGTTTGTCACAGATTTTTCTGTATCTTTATTTTCGTTGAATCCAGTAGGAATTGCTGCTTCAATTTCCTGGCGAATTTTCTTCAGTTTTCCTTCTAATTGTTCTCCCTTAAATTGAGTTTTAATGGCGCACATGCCGCAGCCAATATCCACACCTACAGCTGCAGGAATAATTGCTTCTTTAGTAGCAATCACAGAACCAACTAATGCCCCTTTACCTAAGTGTACATCTGGCATTAATGCTACGTGTTTAAATACAAATGGTAAAGAGGCGACATTCTTAGCCATTTGGATTTCTTCATGCTTCAATTCATGATTTGCCCAAGATAAAATTGGGGCTGAGTTAGATAGTTTGAGTTGTTCGTAAGCCATAGTTTTAGGTTTTTTTATGAAATAAAAACTGGGATTACCCCATGAAAATATATTCTTTATCATTTATACTACAAGCATACTACAGAATAGCTAACGCTGTCAAACTAGTCCCTCATGAACGTTTGCAACATATAAATTCTTCGTAAGGGCACGGCACTAGTAAGATACTTTTATGTATTGAAAGATTGTAGATGTTCCCTACCCATCTGTCCCATTTCTTTTCAAAATGGTATAAGAATGAAAATACTTCTTCCCGACTCCCGACTCCCGATTTCCCATTTTCGACTAAATCTTTTGTGAGCATTTACAAATCAATGACTCTAGAGATAAATTAAAATTTGTAAACGTAGATTCCTAAATAGTTATTAAAGTGTTATGGCAGTTGCTGAGAATACAATCTGGGAGCGTTTTTTATTCCCTGTCCTTGGTCTGTTGATAGATCAGGAAGGATTACGCCATTATGGTGAGAGTGTGGATTGGGACAAAGAAAGTGATCGCTTCCGTAGGGATGATGTAGTAATTCCAGCATACTACAGCAGTCAAGACTTTCACGGTATTTCTGGGGGATATCTCAATTACAATGCAGCAATTACCTATGATCCTATTACCCAGTATGTAACGCCACCCAATGAAACTTGGGTGCGTCAAGAATTAATAGATGCGATTCAAGTTAAACCTAGACGTATACTAGATTTAGGTTGTGGTACAGCTTCTACCACCCTAATGTTGAAGCAGGCTTTTCCCCAAGCAGAAGTAATTGGCTTAGATTTATCGCCATATATGTTAGTTAGAGCTGCTCATAAAGCAGAAAGTGCTGGTTTAGGTATAAAATTCATTCATGGTCAGGCAGAAGCAACAGGCTTATCGGCAAATAATTTTGATTTAGTCACAGCTTCCTTGCTATTCCATGAAATCCCAGTATCCATTTCCCAAACAATTTTACAAGAAAGTTTGCGTTTGCTGCGGGTGGGTGGACAACTATTAGTTTTAGATGGGAATCAGAGAGCACTACGCCAGTTAGAATTTCTCAATGACATTTTTGTAGAGCCTTATATTCGGGAATATGGTGCAGGTAGTGTTGATACTGAAATGGGTGTAGCAGGTTTTAGAGCAGTACACACCAAAGATGTGTGGTGGGTACATCAACTAACAAGTGGTATCAAGGCAATTTCTGGGCTAGATGTGACAAATCATAGTAATATCAGACAATATGAGCCTACTGCTCAAGAAGATTTACAAATTTTTCCATCGCCAGCTTTTGACAGCAAAGCATGAGTTTAAAAGCAGTTCTATTCGATTTTAACGGGATTATTATTAATGATGAGTCAATTCACCAAAAGCTCATAGAAGATATTTTACTGTCCGAAAACTTGGTATTAAAACCGGGTGAGTATGAAGAAGTTTGTTTGGGACGTAGCGATCGCGCTTGTCTACGGGATATATTAAGTAATCGCGGTCGTGTAGTCAGCGAAGATGATTTAACTAAGCTACTATTACGTAAAGCACAAAGTTATGCTGTGGAACTAGAAAAGCTAGAAAAGCTACCTTTGTATATCGGTTTAGATGATTTAATATTTCAATTACGTGCTCGTAACATCAAGCTAGGGATAGTTAGTGGTGCGATTCGACAAGAAATAGAAGTGGTACTTGAACGCAGCCATTTAACAGAAATTTTTCCTGTGATAGTCGCCGGGGATGATATTACTACTAGCAAACCCGAACCTGATGGCTATAAGTTGGCAGTTCAACTTCTCAATCAAACATATCCCCAGTTAAATTTACAACCTAAAGACTGTTTAGCCATTGAGGATACGCCACCGGGAATCCTAGCAGCAAAACGAGCCGGAATGCAAGTAGTTGGTGTTGCCAATACTTATCCTTTTCACATGCTGCAAAGACAGGCAAACTGGACTATAGACTATTTCACTGATTTGGAATTGGAACGAGTACAGGAAATTTGCAATCAATCTGGAGACTTGAGTGAAGAACAAAAGGATACAAGTCCCTAAATCGATTTATGGGGATTTTAATTTTGCGACTCAGTCTCCCACGAGAAAATCTCACAACCAAGAATGAAAATACTTCTGACTGATTCCCAACTCCCGACTCCCGACTCCCGACTCCCGACTCCCCATTTTCTAGCTAGAGTTTTGCCAACAACTGCAAGCAACAACAGAGGAATGTTAGAATGTGGGGTGGAAAATATATCCAGTCAGTGTTATATAAACTTATAGCCTGGGGAATTAGCTCATTTGGTAGAGTGCTGCGATCGCACCGCAGAGGTGAGGGGTTCGAATCCCCTATTCTCCATCTGTAGATTAAATAATTTTGCGTTGCAAAAATGCGGGATTAATTTATATTTTTAGCCCCGACTAAACATCGTTCTTTTGCATCTATTCTGCGGAAAGCCGCTCCGCGTCTAATGCGTGAGATAAAAATCATCACCTTAATCAGCAACACCGATTTTTCCTTTTAAGATTAAATTATGAACATTTTAATATTACTTGATGGAGAAAGATCATGACTCGTCAGCCATTACTGGATCCTAATCGTTCCTATACTTTTAGTAATTATTTTGAATTGGGATTTACAGTAGATGATTTGGTTAGTGAGTTTGGTTACTCCTTTGATCGAGAATTTCTCACTTTACCACAATATTCCGATAAGTTAGACCGCATCGTTGATTTAAAAGACCGCATTGAAGAGATACTACCTTATGTAGATTTGGAAAATGAGACTACCCGTAGGGAAATGCTCATTGCACCTATTATTTCAGATTTAATTCACTATTCCCACGCTAAGTTAAGAATAGAATATTCGATTCAAGTTGACAACCGATTGCAAGGAAAATTAGATTATTTGTTACGTTCGACAAAGAATTTAATTGTTATTGAAGCAAAACAAGCGGATATTAATCGAGGATTTACCCAATTAGCTATAGAAATGATTGCTCTTGATCAATGGATTGATTCCCCCCAATCTGAAATTTTAGGAGCTGTGACTACAGGTAATGTTTGGCAGTTTGGTGTTTTAAATCGTCAAGCGAAATCTATCTGTGAAGGAATTAATCTTTACCGTGTTACTGAGGAATTGGAAGTAATAATTAGAATTTTATTAGTTAGACTTGTTTGAATGTGCCTACATTTGTGGGTACAATAACAAAAGAACTCAAGCCCTATTTATACTCACAAAGCAGAATCAAAAATTTTTTGTGCTGTGAGATTTAAATGAGGGAATAAAGGAGAGACGATTGGACTGTTACCTTTAAATTGGGTAATTTGGTACTCACCGTCTACTAATTCGCAAATCGTAATAGTTGGTTGTTTGGGATCGCCAGTAAACCGTTTACCACTCAAAGCTGTATAATCAACAATCCAGTATTCAGCAATACCCATCTCTTCATAATCCCCAAATTTATCATGGTAATCATCCCGCCAGTTCGTACTCACAACTTCAACTACTAGGGGAATAGATGCAGCTTGGATGAGGGTGGATAAGTAGTTACACAAAGGCTCGTGGACGAGATGATCATGATTTACTAACAAAATATCTGGGGAATAGGTTGAGTCGTTGTCAGGAGTTTTAACAAGTCCTGTTTTGGGGATGCGGTAGGGTAATCCTAGATGCACATACTCTATGGTGATTTTCTCAACTAAAAACCCAATCACATTTTCATGGTCGCCTGTGGGTGGTGGCATTTCAACAATTATCCCTTTATGCAGTTCATACCGCATCCCGTTATTAGGATACCACTCGATAAATTCCTCAAAGCTTATGGGTTTAGTGATTGCTCGGGTCATGATAATTAGCGATCGCTATCTATCCAAAATCAAAAGATATTGGGCTATTTCTATTATCATTAATTTTTAGACCGAATTTTATACCTACTTGCCTAATTCCTGCGATCGCTTAGTTGCTGCGATCACCGCTTCTATCAATGCTGAACGAAAGCCAGCTTTTTCTAACTGAGTAATCCCAGCTATAGTTGTACCCCCAGGACTGGTGACTCGATCTTTCAGTTCTGCAGGATGGATTTTACTTTCATTTAATAATTCAGCCGTTCCCAACACAGTTTGTAACGCTAACTGATTCGCAATGACTCTTGGTAAACCGGCGGCGACACCTCCATCAGCTAAGGCTTCTACCATTAAGGCGACATAAGCAGGACCACTCCCAGAAAGTCCAGTAACAGCATCCATCAGTGGTTCTGAAACCTCTACCACTTCCCCCACTGCTTGAAACAGTTTTTTGGCTAGTTCTTGATGATTAGCTTTAGTGTAAGCACCGGCACAAATCGCTGTCATTCCCGCCCCTACAGTAGCTGGAGTATTAGGCATTGCCCTAATGATGGGTAAACGGGGAAATGCTCCTTCCAACTGCTTTAAAGGCACACCTGCCAAAATCGAAACTAATAATGGCTTAGTATTATTCTTATCAGTACTTTTAGATTTAATTTCTGAAACCTCTGCTAATTCTTGAGCGATGGCACTAAATACCTGGGGCTTCACCGCTAAAAATATCGCTTCTTCTGCTTGGATAAATGCCTGACGGTTATCCGCCGTCACATGAACTTGGTACTGCTGCTCTAAATAACTTTGTCGGGAACCTAAGGGTTCGCTGACCATTACTTCCGAACATTGATAAGTACCCCGAGAAATCAGGCGGGATAATAATGCTTCTCCCATTACCCCGCCACCGATTAAGGCAAATTTGATTGTCATTGGTAATTAATTACTGGTCATTGGTCATTAGTCATTAGATTTATTCTGATGACTAATAACTAATGACTAATCCTAGTCTCATTGTGCCATACGGTTGACTTCATTTCCCCAACTAGGATTACCAGTATTGGAGTTGGAACGTGGAGTATGTACTGGGGGCTGAGGCACTTCATGGAGCACAGAACCGTGGGTACTTACTTGTACACAACTGGGAGTAAACAAGAAAATGCTCTCTCCAATGCGCTCTTGATGACCATCAAGGGCATAAGTACCACCTGCGACGAAATCCACAGCTCTTTGCGCCTGATCCGGATCCATAATAGTTAAATTTAATACTACAGACTTCCGCTCCCGCAAAGCTTGAATTGCCTGGGGCATTTCTTCAAAGGTTCTCGGCTCTACTACTAAAACTTCCGAAATCCCATTAAGAGCTCCTGGCATACCAATAACATTACCCACTTGTTTTGTTCCCGTTGCTACATCTGTTGTATTCATTGTAGCCATTGGTTCCCGCCAACGTCGATTCTGATTGACGGTTTCTTGGGGTGCGGGTTGAGGATTTTGTTCTTGGTATAAATTTTGGTAGGTTTCTACATCTGGTTCTTCTTCATAGTATTCGTATTCTACGCCTTCATTTAAACCAACAAAATCTTTTAGCTTGGAAAAGATACTACTCATAGGTTTACGCTCCTGGTGCAAATCACCCTTAATCAATTTGGTAAAAATCGATGCAGTTTATGTGCTCGAATTATAATTGCGATTTTCTAGAATAACCACTCAGCGATTCTCTTAACGGGGAGAGGCGATCGCAAGTAGATACTTTAGTTATATTATCGCTGTTTGTAACATCTATTACGAGGTTCGCCAACCAACGGATATCTGAAACAAACATTTGTTTTTTAACTTCACGCAATAACGAGTCAAGATTATATCTTAAGTAATCTTATATGCAAAGTTGCTGACACCCCCGATAGGGTTTTCCCCTTGGCTTGTGTCAACACCATATTTTTACATATAGGAATTACCCTCAAGAAAACTGGTCTTTAAGATAACATCATGGTTTTGAACCATAAAAATCAATAAAAACACCGAGTTTCTTATGCCCCCTTGGTAAGTCCTGTTTTATTAATCAAGAAGTAAAATGAGTAACAGGTTTTTTCCTCTTAATACTTCGTTAACAAACGCAGAATTTTCCGGGATGCTCAGTACTGTCCAGTAAGTTTTGTATCAGTATTTATGTTGAGCGTTCTCCAAATAATATAGTTCCTAAACGTATCATGGTTGCACCCGCTTGAATAGCTAAATGATAATCCCTGGACATGCCCATAGACAGATGTTTCATCTGAATGTGTGACCAATTTTGGGATTGAATTTTCGTTTCTAATTCTCTAGTATGATTGAATACATCTAAAATTTCAATATCATTTAATCCTAAGGGGGGAATTGTCATCAAACCCTGAATTTGTAAATTTTTACATAGATCCAGGGCTGGTAAATCCGTTAATAACTGGGGTATATGCCACCCTGATTTACTGGGATCAGCAAGAAGTTTCACTTGCAAACAAACTAGGGGACTAACCCCTAATTCTGCTGCTAAGTGATTCAAACGCTGTGCCAACTTCAAATTATCCACGGCATGAATCCAATGAAAATGTTGAATGGCTTTTTTAGCTTTATTGCTCTGTAAGTGCCCGATAAAATGCCAGGTAATATCTGTTAAGTCTTGTAACTCAGTCTGCTTATTTATGGCTTCTTGGATGCGATTTTCGCCAAAATCTCGGATACCCGCATCATAAGCAGAGCGGATCACCTCAGAAGTAACTGTTTTACTTACAGCAATTAACCGGACTGAATCTGGCAGTTTTGAGCGTACAGCATCAATGCGTTCGTGAATGGAATTGATCATTGGAAAGTTGTTTTGAAAACACTCTGAAGCTGATCGTACTCCTGAGTTCGCCCCATACGTCGTAAATTACGCAAGCGACTTTCCAAAACCATTCTGGCTTCTGTACGTCCTATGGGTTGAAATTTAAGTCCTTTAGGATCAGTAGTTACTAAAAAGAAAAGACGTTGGGCATAAAGTGTTGTGAACAGTTCTTGGTTTTGCTCAACCATGCAAACTCTATAGAGCAAACCCCAAGTTGGATGATTTATGTAAGTTTCTAAGTTATCTGGGTTCATTTCATACTGGAGTATGAGTACTTAATGGTTGTGTAATTGGAGGCAAACAAGTGCCGATAGATGGTAAATGTTCCTGTTTAACACAATATTCGTTGATAATGCCCTAGAGCATCAATTTAGTAATCGAGAGCAATCATCAATCCTGTGGGAGTGTGGGGAGTGTGGGAGGTGTGGGAGATGTGGGGAGAATAAAGAAGTGATAAGCTTTTTACCTCAAACCCATAATATGTTTAGTAGAGCATGTAGAGCATTACTTCATCACCATCAAACTTTAAAGTTAAGAATTAGTCTCAGCATATTGATTCAGTACCATTGCTAGTGCTTTTAATTGTGCCCGTGCCTTGTGCAGAGACTCATACCATTCTTTCTCTGGAACGCTGTCTGCTACAATTCCGGCTCCCACTTGTCCCCAAATCAGATTGAGTTTTGGTAACTCCTGAGATAACTGTTCCCATAGAAGTGATGGTAAACACTGTTGAGGATTTGTTTGAAAGGTAGAGCTATGTGGTAAATATCCTGCTGGTTTTATGGGAGCATCAACCCCTTTGTCAGGGACTTCCGCATCATAGCAGGATTGGTTGGTTGATGGGGTGAGGGGAGATGAAGTTTCTATGGTAGATTTTGATGGTTTTTGTATATCTTCACATCTTTTTGTATCAACCTTAGTTGCAATGGCTGAAGCCGGAACTAATAGCAAAGTTCTAATCAAAATATTGAGGTCTAAGTTTCCTTGCCAATCTAAATACCCACAGGAACCATAAAATAAGTTACGCCTAGTTGGTTCTAACTCTTCAATAATCTCCATACAGCGAACTTTGGGACAACCAGTAATTGTCCCTCCAGGAAATATGGCACGAATCAAATCTACTCCATTTACAGAGGTTTTTAATTTACCCGTAACGTTACTCACAAGATGCATGACATGACTGTAACGTTCAATGGTGAGTAATTCATCAACGGTTACAGTACCCCACTCACAAACTCTACCTAAATCATTGCGCTCTAAATCTACTAGCATGATATGTTCGGCAAGCTCTTTGGTATTACTGAGTAATTCATTCGCCAATTGGGCATCTTGTTGGGAATTTTTTCCCCGCTTTCGCGTCCCTGCAATTGGTCTACTTTGAGCTTGTCCTTGTTGCAATTGCACTAATCTTTCGGGAGAACAACTGATTACTTGTCCCCAAGGAGTATGCCAATAGCTAGCAAAAGGAGAAGGATTGATGGTATGTAAAGTTTGGTAGATTTCCCAACCAGAAGCTTGAGTGGTTGCGGCAAACCTTAAGGAAAGATTTGTTTGGAAAATATCTCCAGATTGGATATATTTCTTCGCACAATTGACTGCTGCTTCGTAATCCTCCTGAGATGTGACAAAGTGGGGAGTGTGGGAGGTGTGGGAGGTGTGGGGAGTGTGGGGAGCAGATGAAGATGAAATAATTATTCCATCACTCCTTCCCTCCATCCCTCCATCACTCCTTCCCTCTATCCACCTCTTCTCTAACCCATTTAATTGTTCAGGACTACTAGCAGCTAGCCACAAAATTTGTTCCTGGTGATCTAAAACAGCGAAACACTCTGGCTCATACCAAAAAGCCACGGGAAACGGCAAGGAATCGGCATTGGTGTAGGGTAATTTTTCAATTTCCCAAGCAATATCGTATCCTAACCAACCCAACCAACCTCCCGTGAAAGGAAGTGAGGGAATTTGCTCAGAATTTTCTTGACTAACTACCTTACCTGGTTGACGTTTTAATAAATTTTCCAGAAATGGTAGCACTTCTCCCAATGGGGGTGTCCACATCTGGGGTTTACCATCTACTATCCGAGGACTACCTGCACAAATAGAGTAACGAGCTAGTTGTGGATAATCCGTAGGAGTAGAGGATGGACTCTCCAATAAGGTAGCAATTCCCAAATCAGAAGTAGGCAAAAATAAGCTGGCAAAAACAGCAGAACCAGTACATTCTTCTAGAGGACGCGATCGCCAGTACCAAGCTGGTATTGTATTGTTGGCTGCAAGGTCAAAAACCATAACAATCTTGCTGGGCTTTGGGGAATAACCGTTATCATACAGAAACTATTTTCTCTGGCTGGGGATTTAAGAAGGCTGAGAAAGTTGGGTTAACTGGTAGATTTAGGTAAGGACAAAGGTAATTTATCAGTGTCAAATTCTTGCTGACAAATGGATGGAATGATGCTGTAAGTTTTGTGGTGGGCGAGTAAGTTGGAGGTTAAAAACCAATTTAATCGTATATTGTAAATTAATGAAGTTTTAATTTAAAGAAAGAAATATAAAAGTTGTCAGCGTAAAGACGAAATATAAATTTTCGGGTTCCTGAAGGAATTTGTAGATTTTAAAATTGTAATTATGACATTGCATAGTTAGGGCATAATTTTCTCAGAGAGGATAAAACATAATCCCCCAGTCTCTGCGTCCCCGCGTCTCCCCATCTCCTCATCCTGCGTCAGCCTCAATTATCCCCCCATGACTGCATCTAATAATATACCTGCATTAAAGCGAATCGGATCAGTACAAGGTAAACCTGTTTCTGCTTGTACCTGACTAATGGCATCTGTAGCTGCATCATCATCTAAATGGGCAGTGTTTAAGGCAATACCAACAACAGATACGGGAGCAAAAGCACCAGCAGCCCTAGCAACACTTTCATACAACTGGATTACTTCTGGTAAAGCAGGAATGGGCACATGAGCATGTTTACGGATGTGGATTTGTCCAGGGCGATGTACTAATATTAATTGGGTCGGCTGGGAACCACGGATTAGGGGTAAAGTAGCAGTGGAGCCAGGGTGTAATAAAGAACCTTGCCCTTCAATATGTAAAATGTCGTAATTTTTACCAAAGCGCATAACCATCTGTTCCACGGCACCGGCGGCAAAATCTATTCGCACTGCATCTAAAGCGACTCCATCTCCTGCTAACATCAGCCCTGTTTGCCCCGTGGGTAGGAATTTGGAAGCCATACCTCGCAATTTTGCAGCCCAATGCAATTCTAGACTGGTGGACATTTTCCCTACAGCCATATCTGTAGCCACTGTTAAGACTCGACGACAGGATAGAGTGCGTGCCATACCGCTAGCAATACTTAGGTTGGGTGGTTCCTTACGCACATCCCAAATTAGTTGTCCTGGCTTGAGTAATTGTTTCAGTTCGGGGATATTTGCCAATGGTGTATGCAAACCGTTGACTATGGACATACCCGCTACTAAAGCATCTTTGAGCTCACGCCAATAGTCATCGGGTATATCACCACCTCCAGGAGCAATACCAATGACCAATACTTGCGGTTGATATTCTAGTGATGCCATAACCGAGGCGACAATGGGTACATCTCGCTGAATACCTGTTAATTCTGCTAAGGATTGACCCGCCGATGTGCGATCGATGGCAGCGACAATATTGGCTTCACTGTAGCGTAAAATTGATAACCCTGTTTTGCCTCCTACGCTAGTCATTCCCTCATGGAGAAGAATGGCAATGGATTGATTAAGTGACAGACGCACGTTGTTGCACCCCCATTTATCAGTTATCAGTTATCAATTATCAGTTGGTTAAGCGACATACGCACGTTGCTGTACCCCTAGTCCTGGTAAATGATTTGGTAAAAGTCTTCCTTGTTCCAAGTTTGCTCCGGTAAAAGGATCGTCAATTAAATTTAAATGGCTATCTAAGTCTAAATAATCAGCTAGGGGTGCGAGTTGTGCTGCGGCTGTATTGGCTAATGTGCTGTCAGAATAGCAACCAAACATTACTTGTAATCCATATGCCCTAGCTGTATGTACCATACGAATTGCTTCTGTTAAACCTCCAGATTTCATCAGCTTGATATTAACACCATCTATAGAATTTGCAAGTTGGGGAATATCCTGGCTATGAAAACAACTTTCATCCACAAATATGGGTAGGTGTGAGGATTGTTTGACTTCCTTTAAATGCTTTTCTTCTCCCTTTGCGAGTGGCTGTTCCACATACTTAATTCCTAAATCTGCCAACCAGGGACACATAATGCTGGCATTTTCTACATTCCAACCCCCATTAGCATCAACATAGAATTCTGGCGTAGGCGCTTCTTCCCGTAATGCTTGCAACATGCTTCTGTCTGCTTCAATGCCATCGGGACTACCTAGCTTAACTTTGATAATTTTTACATCAACAAACTGTAACCATTCACGTAACCTTTTTCTGGCTCCTTCGGGAGTATTAATCCCAATGGTGACAGAAATTGGTGTGATTGCATTTCTATCCAGTCCCCACATCTGCCATAGTGGTAAACCAACTCGTTTCCCTAGCCAATCATACAGTGCCATATCCAAAGCTGCGATCGCAGCTGAAGGAACTTTTGCTGAAATTAAAACTTGCTCTATTTGTTGACGCTGAAAAGGATGAAATGGTTGTAATTTAGGTATTATTTGCTGCAAACTAGCTTTAATTATTGATGTAGATTGGCGATGATTGCCAACACCAAAGGGTGATGCTTCTCCCCAACCTTCAATCTCATCTGCCTGAATTTTCACCCATATATTTTCAGTGTGGCTAGTAGTACCGCGACTAATAGTTAGAGGAAACCGCTTATTCACAGTAAATGTTTCCACGTCGATGTGCATAATCGCTGTTGGTAGGGGTGGGGCAAAATTAAGTTTAAGTGCTAATTTATCTCTATTTTTTAGATTTGTTATACTTCGTTACAAGCATTATTTTTTTGTGATTATTTTTCCTGTTTATTTATTAATTTTAGTTATGAAAAATTTAGAAAAGTGGCAAACTGTAAATTCGCGCATGGTGATTAATCATCCTTGGTGTCAGGTAAGACGGGATGAAATTAAGTTACCTAACGGGAATATCATCGATGATTATTTTGTGTACATTAAGCCAGATGTGGCTATGGTTTTACCTATAACTGAAAGTGGGGAAATAATTTTTGTCAGGCAATATAGACACGCTTTTCATGATTTTTTCATTGAACTACCAGCAGGACATTTTGAACCAACTCAAGAAACAGCAGAAACAGCGGCTATGAGAGAATTAACAGAAGAAACAGGTTATGTTGCTAGTAATATGCAAAAAATAGCAACCCTATACGATAAACCAGGTAAAGATACTAATCAAATTCATTTATTTTTAGCAGAAAATGTGATTAAAGCTGAAGAACAACAACTAGATTTAACAGAAGAAATTGAAGTGTTATTAATTCCCCAAGCAGAAGTTTTTACAAAGATTCATCAAGGTGAAATTTCTGTGGCTGGGACAGTTGCGGCATTGTTTATGGGGTTAAAATAATTCGTAATATCAATCTCTGTATTATCAGTAACTGTTGGTGTTTTCAGGATCAACGCCATAGCCATAACACTGAGAAAAATCAAAGGATACAAGCTCCTACATTTATATATGGGGTTTCTCCCCTGCTCCCTGCTCCCTGCTCCCCTGCCTCTTCAGTCGGGGAAAGCTAAACCAGTTCTGGGATCACGGATATATAAACCCAGAGTGAGCGATCGCATAACTTCATCCCAAATAGGTATTAATTGCTCTGCTTGGTCAACCCAAAAATCAAAGGTAATCAAACACTGAATATTGGAACCAAGACCAACACAAGTCCGGGAAAAAGCCTCCCGTGGTTCTTCTTGGGTATCAATAAACTTAATCTCACACCAGACAATTTTGGCAGTTTGACGCTTGACAGTAAAGACTTCGCTCCTTTCAATCGGCTGACGTTCATCATTTTCCATGACTTTCTTTAAAGTATGTTTGAGAGGAAACAAACTCCAATCGTCTCTTGGTGGCAGGTGATTGTAAGATACTTCTAGACAACAATCATCTTTAGGAGGTTTATTGTCCAGAAATTTGAATGAATTCTCTTGTGGTTCACAAATCCATTTTTGGGGAACATTGAAGCGTACAGCTCCCCTACCCGCAACAAAAATCTTATAGCCTTCGGGTCCTTCCCAGTGATGATCGGGTTTCAGATCAAGAGTTTCTTTAATCCACGACCGATGACTTTTTTTACGCTTTTTTGCCATAATTTTTGTGCAAATCTGGTATTGTGCGATCGCATCCTATTTAGCTATATAGTAGCAAATTTAATCATTTCTGTAACATTACAGTGCCAATTCAGCTAATACCACTTTGAAAAAAGAATGGGACAGATGGGTAGGGGCAAGGCACCAGTCAGATACTTTTATATATTGAAATGTTGACCGATGCCGTGTCCTTAAGAAGAATTTATATGTTGTAAACATTATTTGAATTGGTATAACAAAAATTATATAGTAATCCTAATATATTTAGTTGGATTAAAATCAAATGAGCAATACCAACTCTAAAATTTTCACAAATTTTCAACAGATTCTCAGCTTAGTTTAATTTAACTCTTGTTCAATACAAATGAGTCCAGAATCAAAATAACTTATGGTGACTAAACATTACTAAAATTCAATGTCAAGATCGCGTTTTTCATTTGCTTTTAGCCTTTCTGGTCAAGTTTATCTCTGGTTAGCCATTTTTATCTTTGGCGCTGCAAATTCTGTCACTCGTAAATTAACAGAAATTGGTGCCCAAAGATTTGTTAATGGTCATAATCCTATTTCCTTTTGTAATGTCTTATTTGTTGGTAATGTTTGTGCATTAATCGTCTTAATCATAGTTTATGGACGACAACTCAAACTGAGCAGATTCAGACAGATTACCCGCATTCAATGGTTTTATCTGACTATTGCTTCAATTATGGGAGGTGCATTAGCACCAGGTTTAATTTTTGAAGCTCTAGCTATCACAAATGTTAATAATGTTGTTTTAATTGGTCGATTGGAACCACCTTTAACCCTAGCTCTTTCCGTGTGGATATTGCGGGAAAGAGTGCATCCTTGGGAAATAATTGGAGCAGTTATTGCTTTTGTTGGTGTGTGTCTAACTATTTTTTTGCCAGCTAACTTTCAAGATATGGCAAAAATGCAAGATTTATTCAGTTTTGGCACAGGAGAAATTTTAACAGCGATCGCATCTATTGCTTTAGCTGTGGCGACAATTATTAGTAAGCTCAAGTTATCAAAAATTCCCTTAGGAATTTTCAATATTTATCGTACATCCTTGGGTACATTAATATTTTTCTTTATTGCCTTATTACTATATGGAGAAAACCATTTTATGGAAGCATTCTCACCATTTCTATGGCAATGGATGCTAATTTATGGCCCAGTTATAGTAGTAGTTGGTCAATCATCTTGGATTGCAGGGTTAAGAGCAACTACTGTATCTCAAGCATCATTAATTGGTTCTTTTACCCCGGTTGTAGCAGTTATAGCCTCATATCTAATTTTAAGAGAAGCACCTACTTTAGCTCAATATACTGGTGGCTTTGTGATTTTTATCGGTATTATTTTTAGTCAACTTGGTATTATGCGAAAAACATCTCGTCTAAGTTCTGATACTGGAGCAAGTTCACTAGATAAATTACGAGAAATTGAAAGTGAGGTTGGATTTAAAGGTATATGATATACGGGCAAGTAATAAGTAATAAGTAATATCATGTCAGATTAAATACTTATCATTAAGACTGCAAAGGGGCAGGGGGCAGGGAGTAGGGGGAGAAAGAGTTTGGGTGATTTTTGCATGGATGGCTATATCATAAGTAATCAGGCGGACATGATATAGTACCAATTTGAAAAATGCTTGCAACAGATGGGTAGGGGCACGGCATCCACAATCTTTCAATATATAAAAGTATCTTACTAGTGCCGTGCCCTTACGAAGAATTTATACTAAATGTGGGAGTGTCAATAGTTGTGCAAATCAATCTAGATAAGCAAGATTTATTGAGGTAGCCATAAGAGTTAGAACAAATTGCATGGCTAAAAACACGAAATATAACTAACTCCTACCTCTTGACAAACCTACAGATTAGACATGACATCCCTTGCAGCCGCTAATGTCTTTTGGATATCTTCTTCTGTGTGAGCAAAAGAAGTAAAGCCTGCTTCAAACTGTGAAGGAGCCAGATAAATACCACGCTCTAACATTCCCCGATGGAAGAGTCCAAACTTTTTCGTATCAGCTCGTTTCGCATCTTCGTAATTATGTACTGAACCGGGGGCGAAAAACATGCCAAACATAGCACTGATTTGACCACCACAAGCTGCATGATTTGTTTCTTTAGCAATTTCCAGTAAACCATTTGCTAATTGTTTGGTAATCTTATCCAGGTATTCATAAGTACCAGGCTTTTGCAGCAGTTTTAGGGTCTCAATACCAGCAGTCATCGCCAGGGGATTACCAGAAAGGGTTCCTGCTTGGTACATTGGTCCAGATGGAGCCACCATTGACATAATGTCACTACGACCACCATATGCTCCCACAGGTAAACCACCGCCGATAATTTTACCTAAAGTGGTTAAATCTGGGGTGACACCAAACTTCTCTTGAGCGCCACCATAGGCAATACGGAACCCAGTCATTACTTCATCAAATACTAATAATGCCTCATGTTCCTGGGTCAATTCTCGCAATCCTTCCAGAAAACCAGCATCAGGGGTAATAAATCCGGCATTACCAACTACCGGCTCTAAAATCACTCCAGCAATCTCACCGGGGTTTGCCTCAAATAATTCTTTAACCGCTTCCAAGTCATTGTAAGGAGCCGTTAGGGTGCTGCTAGTGGCGGATTTGGGTACTCCAGGAGAATCAGGTAAACCAAGGGTAGCAACTCCAGAGCCAGCTTTGACTAAGAACATGTCAGCATGACCGTGGTAACAACCCTCAAATTTGATCACTTTTTCTCGTTTGGTAAAAGCTCGCATCAGGCGTAACACAGCCATACAAGCTTCTGTACCGGAGTTCACAAATCTTACCATTTCAATGCTGGGGACGGCAGCAATCACCATTTCCGCCAGTACATTTTCTAAGGCACAGGGAGCACCAAAACTGGTACCTTTTTCCAAAGCCTCTTTCAGGGCTGCAATTACATCTGGGTGAGCATGACCACAAATAGCTGGGCCCCAAGTACCTACGTAGTCGATGTATTGATTGCCATCTACATCCCAAACATATGCACCTTTGACGCGATCAAAGACTATTGGTTGTCCGCCTACGGATTTAAAGGCTCTGACTGGGGAACTTACCCCTCCTGGCATTAGCTTTTGGGCTGCTGCAAAGATTTCTTCTGATTTTGTCGTTTTTATCGATGTATTTACCAAGGGTCTCTCCTACCAGTGGAAAATGAAAAGTTCTATCAAGGGATAGGGGGTTAATATTGCTTAGAATTTACATCCTATTGAATTACAGGAGCTAAAAAAATAATAATATGTTACGCGGTTGCAATTTGTGGCGAATTATTGAGGAAGTTGTGGGTATTGACCAGAAGAAGCAGGGGGGAATGCCGTTTTCCCCTGCTGTGGAGCGTAGCGAAAACTTGGTTTCACGCCCTCCGAAGTTGCTCTTGGTGGGAAACCCACAATACCGCACTACTCTCTATATTTATATATGAGGTTTCTCCCTTGCTCCCTGCTCCCTGCTCCCCTGCCTCTTCGTGACAGTTGATGGTTGAGTGTGTATTAACAAACTTTAGACCTTTTGTCCCTTGATTGGGATTGAATGTTTTGATCAAACTTCTGGAGTACAGTATTTAGCAATTATTTTTTCTAACTGAGATAAATCAATCGGCTTGGAAATATAATCATTCACTCCTGCATTCAAGCAATTTTCGCGATCGCCTTTCATCGCCATTGCAGTTTGAGCAATCAGGGGAATCTCTTGATATTGTTGATTTTGGCGCAGTTGTTGAACTAGTTCTAAACCATTACTGTCTGCTAATTGGATATCCATTAAAATTACAGCTGGGCTAACCTGTGCCAAAAATTGCCATACTTCTGCTGCATTCTTGACCCAAGTGACCCTATATCCCAGTTTCTCCAGATAGATTTGCATCATCTGGGCATTCTCTAAATCATCCTCTAGCAACAAAATATCCCTAGAGTTGGAAGATACAGAAACAGAAGCCTGGATAATTACTTCCTCTTGTTCTGTTTCATTTTGATCGGCTAATTCTGGTAGTTGCTCCAATGCAGAAGTTGGAATTAAAGGGAGTGCGATCGTAAATTGAGAACCTTGATTTACATCTGATTCTAATTTTATCCAACCACCGTGAATTTCAGTTAATTTCTTAGTGACAACTAAACCCAAGCCAGTACCCTCTCCACGAGTAGTTACAGTATTGGCAATTTGGCAATAGGGTTGAAAAAGGTGACTTTGGAGTTGTTTAGGAATACCACTACCAGTGTCCCAAACAGTAAAGTTCATAAATGAACCATTGAGATCAACCTTTAAGCCCACACTTCCAGTAGAGGTAAACTTAAGGGCATTAAACAATAGGTTCAACAACATTTGTTTTAGTCGTAAAGAATCTGCGATTATGGTTGTGATGTTATTGTCTATTTCTTGTCGCAGTTTCAAACCCTTGTGGCTAGCTTTTTCTTTAACTAGTGCTAAAACATTACGGCACAACTCAGGTACATTTACTTCTTCCCACTGCACCTCTAATTGATCAGCTTCAATTTTGGATAAATCTAAAATATCGTTGATTAATCCCAATAAATGTTTGCCACTGGAAAGGATGATATTTAAATATTCCTGATGCTTTTCCTGGCTGGGATCATAACCTCCTTTAGCTAATAGAAGTTGAGTGAAACCGAGAATAGAGCTTAAGGGAGTACGGATTTCATGGCTGGTATTTGCCAGAAATTGATTTTTGAGTCGATTGGTACGCTCTAGTTCCTGATTAATTTTTTCTAAATCCTGGGAAGATTTTTGTAAAGATTGTATTTGTGTTAGTTGTGCTAAAACTTGGGCACATTGTTGAGCCGCATTTGCCATCAGTCGAGGTATTAGGTGGACTGTTTCATCAACCTGGGCTGACTCCTCTCCAGGTTGGGCTATTTCTGTGTCCACAATTAACCAAGCCGTAAATGGGGTAGAACTATCTGGTAAACGCCAAGCCTTTTGAGGTACTTGCTGTTCTATATTTTGCAAGTCCTGAAGCGCAATTTCTGTGGATAATTTTAAGGATAGCTTTCTTTGCTCGACAATGATTTCCCCAACCCATGCATCTTGTGAATCTTTTTCTGGGAAATTAGAAAGGTGATAAATTGTGCCTACAATGGCTTTTGGTGGTACAACTGCGATCGCTAAACAACTTTTAGTAAAACTTTCAACTCCACTGGCTTTCAGAGCTATTTGCAGCTCATCTAACAATGTTTGAAAAACTTCTGCTTCTGAGATTATGATTCCTGGCTGGGTTGATAAAGCCTCAGTCAACCTATTATTGAGACTATCTTGCAACTGTTTCAAGCTGCGTTTCAACCACAATTCAGCATTGAGTCGCCGAATTGTCGCCAAAAGATTTGGCGCTTCATCGACCTGGGAGTTAGGTTCTGGGAAGCTTGATTGTTGCTGCATGGTCAGTTAGACCGTTGAACATATAGTAGGTGTTATGGCTGTAAACGAATATGAAAGTAAGATTTTATGTATATTAGTTCACATTTTCTCCACTAGTTATAAACTAAAACTGACCGTTTTGCATGTGACACAGACAGCAAAAAGGAGTGTATGAAATCACAGTCTTGAAAATTGGGAGTTGGGAGTGGGGAATCGGGAGTCGGGAGTCGGGAGTCGGGAGTCGGGAGTCCGGAGTGTGGGGAGTGTGGGCTGACTTCTCACGGTATGTGGAAAAGTCAGAGGGTGTGGGGTCTGGGCTGTAGGGTGTAGCAAGACTTTCTTCTTTTCCCTATACCCTACACCCTATCCCCTACCCCCTGCCTTTACAGGTGTTTTAAGACTTCCCGTGAAAAGTAAGAGTGTGGGAGGTGTGGGAAGATGGGGTGAAATTTATCTTTTTGTCCCCTTGTACTGTTTCCAAGGTTGTTGTAACCTACATTCGTCATCAGCAAACAAGGAAAATAATTTTCAAGAGTATGGGGTTTTGGGAATAGCCAATCTCTTCGGGAGTATGGGAATTTAAGAATTTTATGTAAATATATTCAAAATATGGATGCACAATTTGCTCAATTAATAGTCAATGGTATAGCAGTGGGAAGCATTATTGCTCTAGCAGCAGTTGGACTCACCCTCACTTATGGCATTTTACGGTTATCTAACTTTGCCCACGGTGATTTTCTCACTTTGGGCGCATATCTCACTTTTTTAGTTAATTCCCTACAAATAAATATTTGGCTGTCAATGGTAATAGCCGCAGTTGGAACAGTGGCTGCAATGCTTTTATCAGAAAAATTACTCTGGTCTAGGATGCGCTCGATCCGCGCTACTTCCACTACTTTTATTATCATTTCCATTGGGCTAGCTTTGTTTCTGCGAAATGGCATCATTTTTATTTGGGGTGGTAGTAACAAAAACTATGATTTGCCCATTACTCCGGCTTTAAAAATATTCGGTTTGAATGTGCCACAAAATCAGTTAATAGTCTTAGCCTTGGCTGTAGTCGCAATTTTAACATTGCATTATCTACTGCAAAATACCAAAATTGGTAAAGCAATGCGTGCAGTTGCTGATGATCTGGATTTAGCTAGGGTTTCAGGTATTAATGTTGACCAAGTTATAATTTGGACATGGGTAATTGCTGGTAGTATTACATCCTTAAGTGGCAGCATGTATGGTCTAATTACTGCTGTCAGGCCAAATATGGGTTGGTTCTTAATTTTACCTTTATTCGCTTCAGTTATTTTAGGCGGAATTGGTAATCCCTACGGTGCGATCGCTGGTGCTTTTATTATTGGTATTGTCCAGGAAGTTAGTACTCCCTGGCTCGGCTCTCAATATAAACAAGCCGTGGCTCTGATAATTATGATTGCCGTATTGCTGATTCGTCCCAAAGGTTTATTTAAAGGTACGATTTAGATACAGATGAGGCAGAGGAGCAGGGAGCAGAGGAGATGAGAGAAGGAGTGATGGAGGGAAGGAGGGAAGGAGGGAAAGAAATAATATTGTTTCTCACTCTCTCACTCTCTCACTCTCTCACTCTCTCACTCTTCACACTTCCCACACTTCCCACACTTCCCACACTTCCCACACTCTTCCTCACTCCCTCATTCTTCCTCTCCCGCATGGTAAGAGCTACGAACTAAGGGGCCAGAACGAACATGGGAAAATCCCATTTCTCTAGCGATCGCACCTAGTTGCTCAAATTCTTCTGGAGTCCAATACTTTTGTACTGGTAAATGTTCTAAAGAAGGACGCATATACTGACCAATGGTGAGGCGATCGCATTTTACGTTTCTCAAGTCAGTCATAGCCTCCATGACTTCCTCCACAGTTTCACCATGTCCCAACATCAAACCAGATTTAGTAGGGATAGATGGGTCAATCTCTTTAACTACTTGCAAAACCCATAAAGAGCGATCGTACTTTGCTCCCCGACGTACTGGTGCAGTTAAGCGGCGCACAGTTTCAATATTATGATTGTAACAAGCGGGCTTGGCTGACACAATTGTCTGAATACGTTGTTGTTGTCCTTGCTCTCCGACACCAGCACCACCCCAAAAATCTGGTGTCAATACCTCAATTTGAGTTAGGGGGTTTAGTTGACGAATTGTCTCCATCGTCTTGACAAAATGACCTGCACCCTGATCTGGTAAATCATCCCGAGAAACAGAAGTGAGAACTACATAACGTAATCCCAAAATTTTTACCGCTTCTGCCACTTTTTGGGGTTCCTCTAAGTCAATAGGCATGGGAGCATGACCTTTATCTACCTGACAAAAGGCACAAGAACGAGTACAAATAGGTCCCATTAATAGAAAAGTAGCTATTTTTTGGGAGTAACACTCTCCTCGATTGGGACACCGTCCTTCTTCACAAATTGTGTGAATTTGGCGTTGTTTAATAATGCGTTGTACGGTGGAAAGTTCGCTAGCTTTACCAATGGGACGACGTAACCATGAAGGCATAGCAGCAATTTCCGCCCTCAATTGGGTTTGTTTACTCGAAGTCATAAAGATTGTAAAGACAGAAGTTGTTTCCTAGTAGCTTACGCAATTAATGGGTAAATTTTCTACATTACTACTTCTTCTATTTTGACTTCATTATTTTATGTACCAGTATTTTTCTCAGGAAAAGTTGTATAAAATATATGATTTCTCATCAATATATCCCAGAATATACTATCCCCCAATTCCGGAAAATTTTGGATATAGTGGGAGCATTCTTAAATTACATTGGCGGAAACGCCTTGGAAAACTAAAGTTTCTGTTAGAGTAAGTAGTCGTGGCAAGTAACAAAATCCTAGTTATTGATGACACTACAGTCGTCCGGATTAAAGTCAGGGAAATGTTACCTCCGGGTAACTTTCAGGTATTAGAAGCTAAAGATGGGATCGAAGGATTAAATTTAATCCGTAAAGAAAAGCTGGGTCTAATTATGTTAGACTTTCTATTACCAAAAATGAATGGCTGGGACGTTTACCAAGAGATTCAGGCACAACCGGAATTAAGAAAAATTCCTTTGGTAATTATGTCTGGTCGAAAGGAAGAGGTGGTTGAAAAACTGCCAGAGCCCTTCCAGTATTTTGAATTTCTCGGTAAGCCTTTCGACCAAAAACAGTTGATTCTTGCCATTAAGGCGGCAATGGCGAAGGCAAAACTACCACGTGAAGATGATGGTACTAGTGCCAGTTCTAACAACGAACCATCAACACAAATAAATCCTGCTGCTACCGCAGCAGTAAATTCCTCTGGGGAAATTGAAGCTCTAAATGCAAAAATTACTAAAATGCAAGCAGAAATTAATGGTCTGAAGAAGCAGTTAACTCAAGTTGTGAGTTTCATTAAACAGAAAGTCAAGTAGTAACATTTTAGATTTTAAATTTTAAATTTTAATTTTTGCTCGTGAAATAATTAAACAGGGTCTGCGGAATAAATATGAAAACATTGATTTATCAACAGTTTTAGGCTCTTTTAAGCGAATAAAGTGTAAAGAATTGACACTCTCACCGTTAACTGCTTCGCAGTGTAACAGGAGATTCTTGTTTCTCAGAAACACGCTTTTTGGCACAAATACCAACAAGTCTTACTGCTTCTCCACAAGCTTGAATTTCTGTGTGTCCCACAGTATTTGTTGACAGTATTCTTATCCCTTCAGTCCTCAAGTTCCGTGATGCGTTTTCATCTCTGTCATGGGTTGTTTGGCAACTTGGACAAATCCACTCACGGATACTTAGATTTAGGAAATCATTCTTATATCCGCAGCATGAACAAAGCTTTGTACTGGGAAAGAATCTGTCAACTTGAATGAATTTACCTCCCTTTGCTCCATTTATATAGGTTTGAGGTTTAAAAATTTTATATTGACAATTTTTTGGAGTCGAAAAAAATGACAACAATAGGGGTGACACTTTTCCCATTCCCTATTCCCTATTCCTCATTTCCTATGAAATTCACTCCTTCCCTTTATGAACAGTGGCTTTTAATTTGGGATAAGCAATTCGTTTGTGATGAAATTGCTGCCATACTTGCACAAAAATATGGGCAATTTCTGTAATTTCCTCCCGTTTAAGCCCAGAGTCTACCAATTGATTATCTTGCCATCGAGCGCGGAGAATATTATTTACCATTGTCAAAGCTTTTTCTGGAGTTGCATCTTTTAGCGATCGCAATGCTGCTTCACAGGAGTCTGCTAACATGACAATACCTGTTTCCCGAGATTGAGGAATTGGTCCCTGGTAACGAAAGGAACTTTCCTCTACTATAAAATTTGGATCTTCCTTGGCAATTTGTTCAGCTTGATGATAGAAATAAGCAATTTGCATAGTCCCCTGATGCTCAGGGATAAAAGCCTGGATTGCCATTGGTAAGCTATGTTTACGTGCCATGACTAACCCTTGGGAAACATGCTTTTTAATAATTTCTGCACTTTTCCAAGGATCTTTAATTTCTGTATCATGTTTATTGGGTCCCCCCATTTGATTTTCAATAAAAGCTTGGGGGTCATGCATCTTACCAATATCATGATACAAAGTACCTGCCCTAACCAACTCCACATTACATCCTAATTTTTTGGCAGCAGCCTCAGCTAAGGTAGACACAAATAGGGTGTGTTGAAATGTTCCTGGAGTTTTTGTCGCTAGTTGCTGTAACAATGAGCGGTTGGGATTTGCTAGTTCTGCTAAGCGAATTGGGGTGATTAAATCAAAGATTTTTTCTAGGTAAGGACTTAAACCCAAAGCGACAATACTCCAAATTAAACCAGATAAACCGAATAATACGGCTTTTTGAAGTATTAAATAGGAAGCTGCACTAAAGGGTACACCTCCCAATAAAAGCTGAATCACTAAATAAACTCCAGCTTGTGTCAGGGCGATTGCAATTCCTAATAATGCCAATTCTTCCCGTGAATGTAACCTTTGGGCGACACAACTACCTAATATTCCCCCAGCTGCACCGGCTATTAAGGCGGTTTTACTAACTTCTAAGCCAATGGGTACTATTAATAATAGTAATCCAATCACCGTTACCCCTAAAGTTGAACCATAAAAACTACCAAGTAATAAACCAATACCACTCCAGGTAGCATAAGGAATCCCAAATCTCAAAACTAAAGGCACACTTAAGGTTAACAACAAAAATAACAAGCAATCTCTTTGTCTTAATCGGCGCTTGATTCGTCGTTGTACTAGTATAAAAACACCAATACCTCCAATAACTGCACCTGTCAAGAATGTTAATCCCAACCAATTAATTTCCCTGCGACTGAGGCGATAGTATTCTAGGACTGTAAATTGCCATGGGGTAATGGTTGTTCCTTTATGAACAATTACATCTCCTTTCTTCACATTTACCAGTATCGGCTGAATGTCAGCAGCAGCTTGTTGAGCTCGCAATTTAGTTTTAACTTCATCTTTGAGGAGGTTGGGCTGAATTATTTTTAATAAAATAATAGTTGCGATATTTTGACCGTTTTTTGGTACAGAAGCCTGGACATTTAGTCTCACCACATCCGGTAGTACATTTTCGGGTAATCCTGGTGAAATACCTTGAGCCAGGATTCGCTCTGTTATGTCCTCAATTCCCATCTGTGTTTTTTGCCAATCGTCATCAGATATATCCAAAATATTGCTTTGTTTAAATATTGATTGTTTTTGAGTATCAACTATTTGTGAAAGCTGTGTACGAGCTTGAATATAGCCTTGACGAGCTGTAGATATTTCTGAAAATAACCCAGATAAATTTTGAGCAGAAGTCTTAAGACGATAGGCGGCTATTTCTGCTACTATTTGGTCAAATTCACTGGAACCATTGGAAATATATTTATTTTGCGGTTTTGTTTGTAGTTGATTAATTCGTGAGGATTTTCCAGTCAACCCCTTCGATTTTTCCTTGCTGTAATATTCTACGGCGGCTTGCAATTTTTCCCACTCTCTATCATTAGAAGAGCGCAAGTAAACTTGGGAAGCAAGAGATAAAATAGAAGGATTAACAAACGGTAATGAACCCGCAGTAGTACGAAGCCTATTAATCTGACTCAACAGTTGTTGTAATTTTTGGTCGATTTGTTTGTTCACAGAGGTATCGACCATTAGTACTGGTAAGGAACTTTGACTAGCCGCTTGTCTTTTGTTTTTAGTTTGTTCCAGGTCTTCAATTAGACCATTTTTGGGGGCAATAATTGTTTGTGGCGCAATAGTTTGTGGTTTTAGTTTGGGCTGATTGTATAGTTTATGACCCATTACCCCTGTAAGAGATACTACAGATAGTGTAAATACAACAGGGTAATGTATTTTGATTGAGCCTAAACTCAAATTAATAGGACTCTTGGTTTTCACTGACTTTATTTTTCAACCAGATACTGTTTTGTGTAGGTGTCCGGCTCGATCATTGCTAATATTCCTCCATAAATCTGTCAGTATCAAACTAAGTGGGAAAAAACTCTCAGGGTTTGCCACTTTTCGCTCTGGCTGTAATCCAAGATCGGAAGTAAACTCACTATATTTTTCCCTACTCAAGCCACTTTAACGCAACTTTTCACTGATCACTAAAATGAGGGATTATTTTATAATTTCGTTGCTACTGCTAAGCTATGGCAATGGGTAGGCTATTTCCCCTATACTTTCCTACAAAGTCTAATTGATAGGTTGATTGCTAAATAATAATTTAATTGTTTTGAGTGGCCATAGGGCAAGTATTTTCATAACATCCACAATTTCTAACTGAATCAGGGGAGCAAATTATTTGATCAGTTGAGAGGCAAATAACAGATGTGTTTAGGGAAAAATTAGGAGATTATATTAGCGGATAATATCAGGAGCTGCGATCGCTTGTAAGTTGATTAAATTTTTATCTATAGCTAATCCTCCTTGGGCAACATTAGTTAGATCTGAATGTAACTCATACAATCCTGACCAGTGAGCTAACAATACATCTGCTAATTTTAACATTTGCCCAAATTCATTCAGTTGCCATTGTGGTAGTTGTGGTGATGATAACTGTCCTTGCCAACTCACTGGTATACCCAATGTACTGTTATAAGCTGCTGAAAGGGCGGCAACAAGGGTAGGAATAGCAGATAAACTACTTGTTTGACGAGAACGTCGAATTGCTAAGGTAAAGTCTTCTAAGGTACTTAAACAGCAGTAAAATGTCGTTGCTATCATACTACTGGCTGCCTCTACTTCCCCTAATTCGGTTTTTACCCTTGCTAATCCAGCCCTCTGTTCTAACAAAGAATTAAGTTTTAATAATTTTTGAGGGAGTATAGTAGAAGTCTCACCGATAAACGAGATGATTTGCAAGTTGAGGGTACTTGGATGCAGCTTTTCTGTAATCGATTGGGCGATCGCATAAGCAAATGCTAAGGTTATATCTTGCCAAATTGCTTCTACTTGCCATACTTGTAGTAACTTTAGTAAGTTTTGCCGTAGTTTTAGACAATTATCATGAAAAAATAAAGCTACTGGCAAGGTAACTAAAAGTAATCTATATGAATTAGTAAAATTCTTGTATGGTAGGCTTTGCCAATGATTTAAATCTAATCGACCTTCCTCTATTAAACTCATCGCCCCTAAGGTCGTTAATTGGCAATGTGAAAGTTCCTTGGTTTGTTTATTTTCCCTGTCGAAAGGAATAGTATCTCCCAGACATATACCAACAAAAGTACCTCTGAAATGACTGCCTAGAGAATAGCGCATAGATTAATAATTCATTCTAGTCTGGGACAAGTATTTTGCAGTAGTTCATTTCTGACTACTTGTTACTTGCAAGTGATTTACCAATGCCTGTAAGCCCAATAGATAACTTTGGGCTCCAAAACCACTAATCTGCCCCACCACAATTGGTGCCAGGTATGAATGATGGCGAAACTCTTCCCGACGATAAATGTTACTTAAATGCACCTCGACAGTGGGTAAATTCACTGCTGCGATCGCATCTCTGATGGCTACACTAGTATGAGTGTATGCTCCGGCATTAATTAAAATACCATGATGCTCTCCCAAAGCCTGGTGAATCGCATCAACTAAAACCCCTTCATGGTTTGATTGTAAGGGGATAATTTTTACCTTGAGCGTTTCGGCTGTCGCTGCTAATAAGTTATTAATAGCATCCAAGGTAAGGGAACCATAAATTCCTGGTTCTCGTTGACCCAATAAATTTAAATTTGGCCCATGTAGTACTAGAATGCTCAAAACACTCGGCTGTGAATTCTCCACCTCAATTCTTCATCAACGTCGGCGAGATCTATTATCTACGGGAATGGGGATCAATTCTGGCTCTGGCTCAGTTTCTGGTCCTAAAAGGGACTCAATTAGCCTGCCTGCCAATTCTTTCAGCTTTTCTAGTACCTTTTCAATGTAGTCCATTAAACCGACCGCTCCTGAGAGAGTAATTCAATTTCTGATTTGGAGAAAGTAGCTTGCTTGCAGATTCCTGTATTATAAGTTGAGCTTAGGTATTGTTACACTCATAAGGAATGAGCTGCATATTAATTTTTGTGTTGTTTCCTCCTTCACTTTCTAGAATATCACATTCGCAAAATATAAGACACTCTTAGATATTCTCAGTAACAAAATGTATTATCAATAATCGTAATATCAGTAATTATAACTAAGGAAAATAATTACCAATGTTCCCTTCTTATCAACTACCAACTATAAATGCTCTTCAGCAACCTACAACAAATGCTTGGGTGGAGCAAGCAATTTCTAACTTAGATACTATTCTTCTCGATCATGCTCACTGCGAGCGCAAAGCCGCTGGGGTGGCTCTAAATTTCATGTTTCGCTACCCTTCTAATGTGAAAATGATTAAGGAGTTAACTAAAATTGCCAAGGAAGAGCTGGAACATTTTGAGCAGGTAAATGAATGGTTGGAGCGGCGAAATATACCTATGGGCCCTTTGAATGCACCTCCCTATGGTGCGGCTTTAAAAGCACAGGTTCGTCGTCAGGAACCACAACGTTTGTTAGATTCTTTACTGGTAACTGGATTAATTGAAGCTCGTAGCCATGAACGTTTGGGTTTGTTATCTATATATTGTCCAGATCCAGAATTAGCAGCATTTTATGGTAGTTTAATGGCTTCGGAAGCTCGGCACTACGGAACTTACTGGGTATTGGCTGATACTTATTTTGACCGTGAAGTTTTTATGGAGCGTTTGCAAGAACTAGCTATGGTAGAAAGCGAATTACTGGCAAATTTACATCCAGAACCGAGAATTCACAGTTAGAGTATGAAAAAATATTACCAAGATTTTCTTATTCGCAATTGGCAAGCCAGCGATGTTCACAAGGAACCGCCTGACGGCGATGTTCCCAAGGAACCACCTAACGGTGATCGCATTTATGCGGCTGAGGTTATTCGTTCTGTTTTGGCTGAATATGGTTTGGGTTGGGAACCAGAGGGGGCTGATAGGGATGTTTTACAGGTGGAAGAGTGTTATTTAAATGTGGGAGGTGAATTTTGGGTAATTGAACACCAGGGTAAGTTGGTGGGTACTGGGGCATATTATCCCGTTAAAAGGGGTCATAAGGCTGTAGAAATTAGGAAAATGTATTTGATACCCCAAGTTAGGGGTAAGGGTTTAGGGAAATATTTATTACAACAATTAGAAATTGCGATCGCGGCTCGTGGTTTTGAGCAAATCTGGATTGAAACTGCTTCTGTTTTAGCCGAAGCAGTCAAGTTGTATGAAAGCAATGGTTATCAACCAGCAACAGGGGTGGAAACAACTCGTTGCGATCTTATTTATATTAAACAGTTATGATTTTAATCTGTTATCTTTCGTAAAGAAATTTAAATACTGTGTTTTTCATGGCTAAACATTAAATTTCACCACACTTGGCAATAGTATATCTATTCCTTCTTCGGGGACAAGCCTAGTTTTTTACGGAAAGAGTCGTCGTATATCGCCGCTTTCCAATTTGTGGCTTTTTGTATTTGCTCTACTGTTAGGTTCTTAGCTTGACTCAAGTCAGCACGAATCAAATTAGCTCCACTCAAATTAGTTTCACTCAAATCAGCACCAATCAAATCAGCACGACTCAAAATAGCCCCACTCAAATCAGCACCACTCAAATCAGCACCACTCAAATCAGCCTTACTCAAATCAGCCTTACTCAAGTTAACACCACTCAAATCTTGATTCTTTAAGTTAGCTTCTGTTAGGTCATTATCCTCACCAGGTTCAATTCGATATGCACCTTTACCTTTGATTTCATACTTTTCGGGGAACTTAGTTCCATCATTATATAGAGCATCTTTTAAATTAGCTCCTTCCAAGTTCGCTCCAGTTAAAATTGCATTTCTAAGATCAGCGCCAGGACCAATTCGATATGCACCTTTACCTTCGATTTCATCATCTTTAGGGAACTTAGTTGCATCATTATATAGAGCACCTTTTAAATTAGCTCCTTTCAAGTTTGCTCCAGTTAACTTCGCATTTCTAAGATCAGCACTTTTTAACTTAGCTTCTTCTAAATTAGCATCTCTAAGATCAGCATCTCTAAGATCAGCACCATTGAGATCCTCATTCGTTAAATTAACACCTGTTAAATTAGCATCTTTTAGGTCAGCACCAGGAGCAATTTTGTATAATTTGTTCGATTCTAGTATCTTTTTGTTAAAATACTCAGCTTTATTGGGAAACTGAGTTTTCTCATTATACAGAGTTCTTTCAAACTCCGCCTGATTTAATTTTGTGTTTTGTAAGTTTGTACCTCTTAAATCAGCTCCTTGAAATTTAGCTGCTGTGAGATCCTGCTCTCGGAGATCCCATCCTTTAAGATTTGCTTGGCGTAAATCAGCACAATGACCAATTGGGATCATACCTATAGCTTTATATTCCTGATGAATATCGGGATTAGTGTCACCACACTCTTTATCCTTTTTCTGATTAGTCTGCTTATATTTCCCGTTATCCTTAACCTTAAGGTTAACCTCAAAAAGTAAATGCACCTTTTTTGGATCGTATATAGCTTTAGTGAATTTTGCTGTTTCTACTGTTTTGGCATTTCTTAAATCAGCTCCAAGTAAATTTGCTCCACTAAAGTCAGCCTTACTCAAGTCAGCGCTATTCAATTTAGCATTACTTAAATTAGCTTCTTGAAAATTTGCATCAGTTAGATCTGCATCGTTTAAATTAATGCCAGATAAAATAGCTTTAGGAGCTTCAAGTCCTGCTAATGGTTGACCATCCTTATTTAACCTTTCGAGAGCAATCCTTCTACCACTACTAGCTCGATCATCTTTACTATCTCGAATTGCTTCCCAAGCTTGGTAGTGTGCTTCAGCCTTTTCCCGTTCTGAAATCTCTGTTCTTTCAGGTATATCCAGAATAAAGAAAATCACAGCTACCAAAATAGATAAGCGACCTAGATGATCCAGAATGGGAAAAAGATCCATTTGAGTGAGTAACCGATTCAGCCATTCCACTCTAATTTCCGCTCTTTGCAAATTTACATTCCATGAGTCTTTATGAGATTGGGCTAATAACTCTCGATTGCAGTAGTCTTCAAATAGTTGACGATATATGGGTAGTGGAATTTTACATTGTTTAGCTGCTTTGATAAACTCATTTTCCCAATGTTCGCGCAGAACTGTATTTTTAAGATCACTTAACTCATCAAAATAGCCATGTATTTCCCTCCATCTTTGTTCAGCTTTATCAATTAGTTTTTTTACATCTTCCTGATTTTGAATTTTTTCTCTTAGTTGTTTTTCTTGTAATTGTTTTTTCTTGGCTAGATACAGATATATGTAGACTGAATTGTCTTTTTCTAAATTCCCTTCTTTTATATCAGCAAATTTAAATGTAGTATCCGATGTGATTCCCCAGTCTTCAATAATCGCATCAGTCAGTATAGCTTCACTCAAATCAGCCTTGTCCAAGAGGGTTCGCACAAGTTTTGCTTTAGATAAATCTGTTTTTTGGAGGAGAGCATCCTGGAGGTTAGTATCAATAAAGCTAGCACCTTGTAACTCTATTCCACTTAAATTAATTCCTTGAAGATCCAAATTGTCAAAATTTTTAAATTCATCTGTTATCTGATATTCTTCATTGTCTTTCTTATCTTCTTCGATGTCTTTCTGATTAAATAAGTCTCGTACCTGTGGATATTGTAAATAAGTTCCTTGTAAGCGAGCATAATGTAGATTTTTGACACCATCCCAGTGAGTACCAATCATTTTAGTCACACCAGTAATATCAACATTCATCAAATATCTATTTTTTTGTATCTTTTTAGAAGTTTTATAATTTCTAAAATCTGTATTTTTTAAATCTGCTCCAGTAAAATTAACACCTGTTAAATCTGCACCTCTAAATTTAGTAGACTTCATGAGTACTGATAAAGCCACACCAATTTTCAGGAAGGGTACATATCTCGCATCCTTATTAGCTAAAGCGCGTTTACCAATTTTATAACCGAAGTAAGTCCCAATTCCTATTCCTAGGATACAAATAAAATCCAGTATACAAATATGTTCAAATTTTGCCCAATTGAAGTTAATACTTTGTCCATTCTGTATCATCTGAATACCACATAATCCAGTTTTTAAGCGTTGCAATAAAACTATGATCAATACACCTAATTTAACCAATGGAATTACCCGTGCAACATATTTTTTTTGATAACTATAAAAAATTCGTATAAGTAAGTCGGCAC
>NZ_FYBH01000187.1 GCF_900185595.1 Calothrix rhizosoleniae SC01 | reverse complement strand
AGAAATTTATTTGTGGAAAAATTAGAAATAATTGTGCCGCGATGCATAAGCACTCTTTCTCAATAATTCCTTTCTTGATGCAGTCGCTCATGGAGGAAACTCCCTTTCTGCGCGCTGCATCGCTATTTTAAGCCCTCCGCAGTCGCTCATGGGGTTTCTCCCCTGCTCCCTGCTCCCTGCTCCCCTGCCTCTTCGATGACAGTCCTTGTTGAGTCGAACAATACTGTCCTAACTAATTGTCCATTGCTATAGTTTGCAGTATCAATTTGTGGGTTTTTGGGCTGAGTTCACCATAGCTGCCATGGGTATAATCAGTTGATCATTTTGTTTGTATGCCAATGTTGCATTGTTTACAGCTATTCGGATAGCTTCTAAGGATTGGGGAGTTTGAGAGCGTAGTAAACCCCCTGTCCTAGCTGTACCTCGATAAAAAGCGGTAAATAGCTCTTCTGGGTTTTCTAGTTCCCATTTCAAATAAATTGTTTGCACTTGGGGATTGGCAAATCCCACACTTTGTAAGGTTTTGATGCTGGTATTGGGATTGCTAAAGTGGAAAAAAGCCGGCCCTTCGGGAAGGGAAACCTCTGCTTGCCCATGGGTTTTAATGGCATCCATCATAATCTGAAAAGCAGTCGAATTTTCTGGTAAATCCCAGGAAGTAAAAGCAAATTTGCCTTGGGGCTTGAGGACGCGAAAGGCTTCAGCAATTGCTGCTTCTGGGTTAGCTAAATGTAAGATCCCAAAATTCATTACCGCCACATCAAATTGACAGTCGTCAAAGGGCAAAGATTCGGCATCACCGGACACAAATTCTATCTGAGGATGAATTTGCCGAGCTTTATGCAACATTGCTTCGGAAAAATCTAAGGCTGTAACCCGACATTGTCGCGATTGGGCAACTGCTGCAACATAACCTGGTCCGGTGGCAATATCAAGTAGTTTTTTCCCCTCTTTTGCCTCCACGGCATCCAAGAGAGGCTCAATAGTTTGGCTGGTGAGTTTGCCAAAAGATGTATGATATTGTTCAGCTGATTGTTGCCATCCCTGATATTCAAATTCTTTAAAATCATTGCATACATTACTACCTTGGCTCATACTCACTCACTATTCTCTGTAAACTTACCTCAATCTACCATTAGATGATGAAAGACAAAGTTTTGATTCTCGGTGGTAGGGGACGGATTGGGGGTAGTGTAGCCCGTGATATTGCTACCCACACCCAGGCAGAAATTATTGTAACCGGACGCACCCCCTACCAACAAATTGACAATGACTCCATACAATATCTGGCTTTGGACTTAGCAGATACAGAAAAATTACGACAAGCGATCGCATCTGCCCATCTTGTGATTCACTGTGCAGGCCCTTTTGATTATCGCAGCACCGATGTATTACAATTCTGTATTCAACAGGGTGTTAATTATATTGATGTTTGCGACCAACGCTCTTACATCAGCAAAGCCTTAAAATATGATCAGCAAGCTGTCGATGCAGGAGTAACAGCAATTATCAGCACCGGCGTTTTCCCTGGTATTTCCAACAGTATGGCGCGGCAGTGCATAGAAAAATTTGATACTGCCGAAACCCTACACTTGAGTTATGTTGTGGCTGGCTCCGGTGGTGCTGGAGTAACGGTAATGCGAACAACTTTTTTGGGTCTGCAAAATTCTTTTACAGCTTGGATAGATGGTAAATGGCAGTTAATTGAACCATATACAGTCAGGGAAAATATAACTTTTCCTGCTCCCTATGGACAGTGTGGAGTCTATTGGTACGATGTACCCGAGACATTCACTCTACCTCTTGTTTTCCCCAATCTCAAAAGTGTAATTACCAAATTTGGCTCAGTCCCCGATATTTACAATCGCTTGACTTGGATAACTGCCAATATATTTCCTAAATCATGGATACGTAATCCCCAAGGGATAGAATTTCTATCTTACATTAGCCACTTGATGACTGATATTACTGATAAATTTAGTGGTATTGGTATAGCTATGCGTGTAGAAGTTACGGGAATCAAAGATGGACAGCAAGGTATTTATAGTTCTAACTTAGTCCATGAAAATACTGCGATCGCTGCTGGCTGTGGAACTGGTAGTGTTGCCCAATTAATACTTGAGGGTAAACTGAAAAAACCAGGTGTTGCACCTGTAGAAGCATCATTAACAACAGACTTGTTTGGACAAACTATGGAAAGTCGTGGAATTACTCTGCAACAGGAATGGCACTAGAAAGAGAAGTAATAAGTAATAAGTAATAACGCATGGTTCGCCCATGTTTTTTGAAGTTAGAGAAATTGATAAATAACGTGATACCATTTTTAAAAAAGAATGGGACAGATAGGTAGGGAACATCCACAATCTTTCAATATATAAAAGTATCTTAGTGGTGCCGTGCCCTTACGAATAATTTATATGTTGCAAACATTATTTGAATTGGTATGAGAATAAGGATTTGGAGTCAATCATACCATTGTTCTTAACTGAAACGTATTGGCTTATAAATCACGCTTTTTCCAAAATACAGTCTTTTTCTGTAGATTTGGAGATTTTAATTTTGAGCTTGAGGGTTGAAACTACACCTACAATTCCTAGAGTGAATAGACTGAGATTGTTAGTGAGTTCAGGAACCGGGCTTGGAGAAAAACTAATGGGTAACTCACTATCTTCTGCTCCTAAATTTTCAAAACC
The DNA here is from genome assembly GCF_900185595.1 of Calothrix rhizosoleniae SC01. Taxonomy (GTDB): domain Bacteria; phylum Cyanobacteriota; class Cyanobacteriia; order Cyanobacteriales; family Nostocaceae; genus Calothrix_A; species Calothrix_A rhizosoleniae. The sequence continues at coordinate 34,559 of NZ_FYBH01000187.1, read as the reverse complement.
TGGTATTATTGGAGGTGCAGAAAAAACCTCGAAATAACCTGGTGGATCTAAAAAATCGGCAAAAAATACATTAATAAAGTTTCCCCCGGAAGTGGAATAACCAAAACCATCACCTGTTAATTGTTGATTATTCAGACTAATTAAATTTTCAACCTCAAAAGGTTCATTTCCTGGTATGGAAGTCCCGGTAGTTTGTAAACCAGTAATTGTTTCACCATTTCGCGTACCAGTAATGTCAGTAATCAGATAAAATCCCAACTCATCAGGGGTATTGTTGGTAATGAAAGTTCCACTTGCTTCTATTTGATCACCAGAATAACTCCAACTCCACGTTAGAGCCTCCGCAGTTTGTATTGTCCCGAACACCAACCCAGATGTAGCAAACGCAACTGTGGCAATTTGCATAATTAGATTTTTCATAAAAGCCATTCTTGACTGCTCCTCTGCCTGAAGGCGAGGGGATTCTAAAAGGATACTACGGGACGGGTTAAAACCGCGTCGCGAAGGCTTTTTTTTAGCTGTCACCCAGATATAAATCCGGGTGGGGTGAGTCAAAGCACCCCCCACACATCCCACATTTTTTTCGCTCACCCTGTGGGGACTGTGGGATAAATCCCACCGTATCGGGTTTCATCCCCTGTCTAAAGAACGAAACACGCAACTGTGTTGCTCTTTCTCAAGGGCTTTCACTCTCTCGCTGCACTTCTGGTAATTTTTATCCTACAGAATATCAACCAAAACTTTCACCAATTTTTCAATATGCACCTTTTGGTGAGTAGCCATCAGAGATATCCGGATGCGACTAGTAGGAACTGTGGGTGGACGAATGGCTGGAGCAAAAATCCCCCCAGAGATCAATTGTTTCCCTACCTGCACAGCTTCCCCTGCATTTGCTAACTGAAAACAAATAATAGGAGACTCTGAAGGTAATAATTTCAAATTGGGTAACTCTTGTTGGACTAACTGTTTCAAATAAGCCACATTTTCCCATAATTGATTGCGGCGTTGGGGTTCTTGCTGTACTATTTCAATGGCAGCCAGAGCTGCTGCTGTATCCCCTGGTGGCAATGCTGTGGTATAAATCCAACTAGGAGCACGATTGCGGAGAAAATCTATCAAGGCTTGAGTTCCCGCTACATACCCCCCCAAACTACCCAAGGCTTTACTTAAGGTTCCCATCTGAATTAGTTGTTTTCCTGTACAGCCGAAATGCTCTACACAACCTGTACCCCCCTCCCCTAATACTGCAGTACTATGAGCTTCATCAACCAGCACCATACAACTAAATTCTTCCCCTATACTTAATAGTGCTGGTAAGGGACACAAATCTCCATCCATACTAAACACAGCATCAGTAAGAATTAAACAGCGTCGGTAGTTATTTCTTATTTGTTGTAACTCCCTGCTTACAGTTTCCGTATCGTTGTGGGGATATTCAATAATTGTGGCACCGCTAAGGATTGCGCCATTCTTCAAGCTAGAATGATTGTATTGGTCAGATAAAATTAAATCTCGCTTACCAACTAAGGCAGTAATTGCACCCAGGTTTGCCAAATAACCAGAACTAAATATGACAGCATCCTCCGTTTGTTTGAGAGATGCGATCGCTTGTTCTAATTCACCGTGTAATTCCCTGTGTCCACTGAGTAATCTAGAACCAGTACTACCAGTACCAAATTCCCTAATTGCCCTTGTAGCCGCCTCAATTAGCCGCTTATCCCCTGCTAACCCCAAGTAATCATTGCTAGCGAAATTAATCACATTCTGCCCATCCAGGATAACCGTAGCACCGGGACTACTTTGGATAGTTTTCACCGAACGATACCAGTCAGCACGGTGAATAGTTTCTAGGGATTGTTCTAGCCAAGCATAGGGATTAGGCATTTGCAGAGGAGTGAGGAAGTGAAAGAAGGAGCGAAAGAGGGAAGGAGTGAAAGAGGGAAGATAACTGATAACTGTTAGCGCAGCTCCTCCGAAGGAGGCTAACTGATTTACTGGCTAACTTCACTACTGCTAAGATGAGCGATCGCTTGTTTAATCCACTCTTCCACAAAAGCATCTTTAGGCAGTCCAATTTCTTCACTGACATAATGGAGGGCATGACTCACCTCATGGGCAGTATATCCCAAAGCCAGCAAAGTCATTTGTACTTCTTCCAAAATACCAGGGGCGGGGCCATCGGTAGCCACAAAAAAGCCAGCACTTTTGCGCCATTCAATTAACTTACTCTTTAACTCCAAACAAATACGCTCGGCGGTTTTCTTCCCCACACCGGGAGCTTGGATTAATAATTGCACATTACCAGTGACAATTGACTGCACCAATTCCGGTAATTCCAGGGTATCCAACAATGCGATTGCCAAAGCAGCCCCAATACCACTAACACTGATTAAATAGCGGAATAAATCCCGATCAGCTGGGGAACTAAAACCGTAGAGGAACGGAACCTCATCCCGAATTTGGTAATGGGTGAAAACTTGAATTTCCCCCCCAGAACTGGGTAACTGCTGCGTCATTCTGCCGGAAATTTGCAAATCATAACCCATACCATTGACTTCTAAAGTCAAAATATGGCGATTACCACTATGGTTTTGAATACCAGCAACTATACCTTTGAGATAACTAATCATTCCATCAGCCCAAAATACTTTAAACCTTCGAGAATACCACCCGCACAAACATCTTTTGCTAGATAGCGATGCTCCGCAGGATTGTCATAGTGCCATGTCAGTAATTCTGGACGGGCATTTCCGACAATAATTCCCCTTTCCTCGCCTGCGGTAAATAAAGCAATATCATTACCAGAATCACCGCAAGCCACCGTTTGTTCTGCGACAAAATTCCATTTGTGGCGCAGAAACTGCATTGCCTGACCTTTATCGCTGGAAATTGGTACAATGTCAAGGTCTATACCGCTACTATAAATTAACTTTATGTCTAACCCTGCTGTATTCAATTTTGATTTTAGTTGGGGTAAAACCTCTGCTGAATAGGCTTCTTTCAGGTAAAAACTCACCTTAAAAGCACCTTGTTCTGAGTCTGGTTGAGGAACCAACTCGGGGAAATCAGCAGTTGTAGATAATACCACTTCTTTGTTCCATCCCCCAGAAAGTTTTTCTGACCAATGGGAATCAGGCATTTTACTATCGTTGAGATATATTTCAGTTCCCACAGCAACTACCAATGCATCCGGATCTAAAAGATTTTTTTCTGCTTTTAGTTGTTGGTAGAGAAAGCGCGATCGCCCAGTAGCATATACAATTTTAGTTCCATATTCTTGGCGGTGTTGACTTAATTTTTGGCTTAGTTCTACCAAAGCTTCATCATTTCCCACAAAGGTATTGTCCAAATCTGTGACAAACATAAATGGTTTCATAATTTTTATTGCCCTGAACAACTTGAATAAAAATTAAGATTACCATTGTTGGGGTAATTATCACTGTTCTGTCTTTCTTTCGCGATCGGCATTCCACCACTACATAGTTCTTGGGTGCAGTGAAACGAAACCCAACAAAACTGACACTTCAAAACTTTTCCAAATCCCTACAAGCAATAGCCGCAGCCATCAAATAGGGAAATTTATCGGGACTATAAGCAAATGCAGGAATACCAAAACCAGCAAATGATTCTGCTATAGTGTGATTGCTATAACTTACTCGTAATGCGTCCACATCCTAATTATCTTTACTACTTGCTCGGATTCAATTACCTCATAAACCAATCGATGCTGTATATTTATTCTTCGAGAATAAGCACCCTGTAAATCACCCACTAACTTTTCATAGGGAGGAGGATTTTGAAAGGGATTGTCTGCAAGAACGGCAAGCAATTCTTCTGCTTTATCCTTCAAATTACTGGAAGCTAACTTCTTTGCATCTTTTTGTGCTTGCTTTGTGTAAACTAACTGCCAATTAGTCTCTTCTTCTTGACTCACCAATCCAAATCCTGATCGCAATCTTCAATAGAAGTATCTAATCCTTCTTTAATAGATTCTCCCATTCCAGGGATAGATAACAGATAAAGAGTTTCCTGAATTGCAGACCAATCTTTTTCTGCAAGCAGTATTGCATTACCGCGATCGCCTTGAATTATAATTGGTTTACCTTCCTCTGCTACTTGGTCAATTAGCTTTTGTAAATTATTTTGAGCATCATTTACGGGAAGGGAAGACATAATCATTTTTTTGTTTGACTATAAATTTACTCTAGCAAAGACTTCATTCCCTAATCCATTCTCCCAAATCCCGATGAGAAATAGCCGCAGCCATCAAATCGGGGAACTTATCAGGACTACAAGCAAATGCAGGAATACCAAAACCAGCTAATGCTTCGGCTATCCTGTGATCATACATTGGTGCGCCATCATCATTCAATGCTAACAAAGCAATAAACTGCACCCCAGAAACAACCATTCCTCCAACTCGCTTCAACATTTCCTGACGATTACCACCTTCGTACAAATCGCTAATTAATACGAATATGGTGTCTTGAGGCTGTGAAATAAACCCTTGACAATAAGTTAGTGCCCGATTGATATCTGTTCCTCCTCCTAATTGAGTCCCAAACAGTAAATCTACTGGATCTGAAGATAAATCTGTTAAATCTACTACTGCTGTGTCAAATGCTACTATCTTAGTTTTCACCGCAGGTAATGATGCTAATACTGCGCCAAAAATACCAGCATAAACTACAGAAGTTGCCATAGAGCCACTTTGGTCTATGCATAAAATAATATGTTTTAAATGACTCCTTTTTCGTCCATAACCAATACGCACTTCAGGGATAATTGTGCGGTATTCTGGTTGATAATGTTTGAGATTGGCGCGAATAGTACGATGCCAGTCAATTTCATTGTGGCGAGGACGACGGTTGTGAGCGGCGCGGTTGAGGCTACCCAAAATAGCTTGACGGGTGGGATTTGCTAATTTGCGCTGTAAGTCTTCTACTACACGACGCACTACTTGGCGAGCCGTATCTTTAGTTTTTTCTGGCATTACAGTACTTAAAGACAGCAGATTACCCACTAAATGTACATCTGGCTCTACCTGGGCGAGCATTTCCGGTTCTAGTAACATCTGTCGTAAATTCAGACGTTCTAGAGCATCTTGCTGCATTACTTGAACTACAGATGAAGGGAAATAGCTACGGATATCACCCAACCATCGAGCAACCTTAGGTGAAGAACTACCTAAGCCACCAGAACGTTTGCCATCATACAATGCACTTAAGGCATTATCGATACATAAATCAGCACCACTCAATTTACAACCAGTACCATCAGCTTCTTTATCACCTAAAATCAATCGCCAACGACGTAGGCGTTCTATCTCAAATTGTTCGCTCATAATCTTATTGTCATCCAGGACTGACTTGAAAATAGGGAGTGGGGAGTAGGGAGTGGGGAGTAGGGAAGAGGTATTTTCATCTTTGATGGTGAAATTTTTTCATTGGGACTGCCTTTGCTGATAAAAATTTTTAAAATGCAAATAGATTTAAAAGTAGGGAACTAACCCCACTCACAAAATTGGCAAAATTAGGTTTACCCCGACTTACCTTTCTGGTGTGAGGTGTCTGCAATTCTAAGATAAAAGCTTGTGCTGTTTGCAATCCAGTATTATTACTTTGAGACGCAAACAGCTTCTCTGCTATTTGCATATCCTTTAAAGCACCTGCACTATCAAATAGTTGATATCGAACCACACCCCTTGCTAAGTAAGCATTAGCATACTCCGGCTTTAGAGCAATCGCTTGATTAAAATAATCAATAGCCTGTTGTTGAATGCCCTTTTCTGCTGCTGATACTCCTAAAGCATAAAATTCTTCTGGTTTGACTATTTGTAGGGGAATCCCAGTTGCTCCTTCCAAGTTAGCCCCAGTCAAATTAGTATCAGTTAATTGTGCGTTAACTAAATATGTATTTCTCAAATCAGAACTAGTTAAATTGGCTCCCTGGAGATTGGCTCCACTTAAATTAACACCAAATAAACTACTGGCACTTAAATTTGCTCTGCTTAAATTTGCTCCACTTAAGTTTGCACGGCTAAGATTAGCACCCGTAATATTAGCATCACGCAAATTTGCTCCTGATAAATCAGCCATAACTAAACCGGCTCCACTCAGGTCACACCTTTCGCACTCCTTAGTAGCTAACAATTGCCTGACATGGTCAGCATTTGCAGCTTGTGCTACTTGGCAAAAACTGAGGGAACCTAACACTGTAAATAGAGCTAAAATTTGCTTCTTCATAACTGATATCAAAATATCTTTAGTCAACTTTAACCTAGATACAACTGATACATCATTATTATTGGAACTACCTTTCTCGCACAGGGAGATAAATCATCCGTGTCATCCTTCGATCAATATAAATCCGCGATGCTTTTTGCAAATTATTCTCATCTTTATGCTATAATCAACTCAGATGAACAATAGTTAGCTTAGGATGGGTGATCAGCGTACCAAAACTTAAAAAACATAAATTACACTTTTTTTCAAAAATCAAGTGATATGTTGGATACAGAATTGAATGTCCCTAATATATGGAGTAGTCATCCATAACTCTCTTTATATTTCCCCAAACACAACTGCATTGATTCAGATTTTGGGCGCGTTAATCCCGTGCCTGAGTGGCGATTATAGTACTCAAATATAGGTTAAGATTTTTATCAAACCCCCACCACAGTTAAGTTTTAGTGTATTATTGGCAATACATGTACCCTAGACTCTCAATTCTAGTACCCCCACCACAAAATACTAGTACCCCAACCCTTAAAAAAAAATAAATTCTTAATTGATAAGCCTTGCAAGCTGTGAGTACATTTTTAATAAATTCAATAAATATTATCCGACTCACATATATTAATATTTGTCAAGGGCCTGATATAAAACTTATATCGCCAATCACTAAGAGCACTAACAACAACAGAGCAATTAGTGAGTGGAGAGATGAGATAGCACCATGCCCTTGGATATAGAAGTCGCACTTTGTACTCATACAAAATCACAGACTCTCAAAGGTTGCCACACCAGCCTATCTATTATGAGTTGAGATTAACTGAGTATTAAAGTGGGTACAAGACGCGGCTTTAATTCCTGGGTCAAGGAGTTTTAGATTTTGAATTTTGGATTTTGGATGGGATCTAAGATCCAAAACCTAAAATCTAAAATTGTTCATCTTCCACAGTGGCAGTCAGCCCACCGACCCTTGCTAAATTCAATGACACCACCCGTTAAAGGAATCGTCACCTCAGAAGTCACGGAATCTCAAGTAGCCCAGGCTCAATCAGGTGGTTGCGGCGGTTGCAACAGCGACGACAGCGCCACCGTGGAAATGGATGAGAAAATACAAGCAAGGATTGCTAACCATCCTTGTTATAGTGAGGAAGCTCATCATCACTACGCCAGGATGCACGTTGCGGTAGCGCCTGCTTGTAACATCCAATGCAACTATTGTAATCGAAAATATGACTGTGCTAACGAAAGTCGTCCAGGAGTAGTTAGCGAATTATTAACACCAGAAGAAGCAGCAAAGAAAGTTTTAGTAGTTGCAGGCAAGATTCCCCAAATGACAGTATTGGGAATTGCAGGTCCTGGAGATCCATTAGCGAATCCAGAAAAAACCTTCCGTACCTTTGAGTTGATTGCAGAGCAAGCACCTGATATTAAGCTTTGTCTGTCAACTAATGGTTTGATGTTGCCTGAATATGTTGATCGCATTAAGGAACTAAATATTGACCACGTTACCATCACCATTAATATGGTGGATCCAGAAATTGGGGCAAAAATCTATCCTTGGGTACACTACAAGCGCAAACGCTACCGGGGTATCGAAGGGGTGAAAATTCTGCATGAGAAGCAAATGGCAGGATTAGAAGCCCTCAGAGATGCGGATATACTATGTAAAGTTAACTCCGTTTTGATTCCAGGTATTAATGATCATCATTTACCTGAAGTCAACAAAGCCATCCGTGAACGAGGTGCATTCATCCACAATATCATGCCCCTAATTAGCGCACCGGAGCATGGTACCCACTTTGGATTGACTGGTCAGCGTGGACCAACCACCGCAGAATTGAAGGCAGTACAAGATAAATGTGCTGGTAACATGAAAATGATGCGCCACTGTCGTCAATGTCGGGCAGATGCGGTAGGATTATTAGGTGAGGATCGGAGCCAAGAATTTAGCAAAGAAAATTTCTTGGAAATGACTCCAGAATACGATGCTGCCAAACGCCAAGAAGTTCACGCAGGCATCGAAAAGTTCCGCAAAGAACTCGAAGCAGCAAAAGAGCTAACTAAAGATACTAACCTAACACTAAGTGGTGAAAAACTCCTGGTTGCAGTTGCTACCAAAGGTAGTGGCTTAGTTAACCAACACTTTGGTCATGCCAAGGAATTCCAAATTTACGAAGTTGACGGTAACACAGCCCAGTTTATCGCCCATCGTAAGATTGACCACTATTGCCAAGGTGGATATGGAGAAGATGCAACTCTCGACAACATCATTAAAGCACTTAGTGATTGTACAGCAGTGTTAGTTGCCAAAATTGGGGAATGTCCCAAAGAGCAATTGCATGAAGCGGGTATCCAAACTGTTGAAGCTTATGACGCGATTGAGAAGGTTGCTTTAGAGTTTTACCAACAATGGAGTAAGGAACAGTAAGGAGGAGAGAAGGAGTGAAGGAGGGAAAGAGTGAAAGAGGGAAGGAGTGAAAGAAGGAAAGAGGGAAAGAGTGAAAGAGGGAAGGATTACTGATGAAGAATGCAGAATGCAGAAAAATAATTCTAAATTCGCTCATTCAGGTATCATGTGACTCCATCACTCCATCACTCCATCACTCCATCACTCTCTCACTCCCCCACTCTCTCACTCCCCCACTCTCTCACCCCACCACTCATTACCAATCCTCGATCGCAAACTTCACAAGGAGGATAGTCATGACTTATAAGATTACCAGTGAGTGTATTTCCTGCAATCTTTGTCAGTCCGCGTGTCCCACTGGTGCCATCAAGGTAGTTGATAACAGCCTCTGGATAGATGCCAATTTATGCACAAACTGTGTGGGTAGTCTTTATACGGTACCTCAATGTCAAGCTGGTTGCCCTACCTGTAATGGTTGCGTTAAACAGTCTACAGATTATTGGGAAAGTTGGTTTGATGCTTATAACCATGTACTAGCAAAGCTTACAAATAAACAAGATTATTGGGAGAACTGGTTTAATTTATATTCTCAGAAATTCTCCGAACAGTTACAAGAGCGCCAGTGTCGAGTATGGGGAGTGGAATCATGAGAGAAGCAAGAACTGAAAGGAGTTGCATAATTGACAAAAGCAAGCTACAGAAAAAATTGCTCTAATATACTACTCCATTTTCATTCTTCAACTCTTCAACTCTTGTTACCTCAAATCTAAAAGTAATGCACAATAACTGTATTTATCTCGACAATAATGCTACCACTAAGGTTGACCCACAAGTGGTAGAGGCAATGTTACCTTACTTGACAGAGTATTATGGTAATCCCTCCAGTATGCATACCTTCGGTGGTCAAGTTGGTAAAGCTGTTCTGGAAGCCAGAAAACAAGTAGGGGCTCTGCTGGGTGCAAATGAATCAGAAATCGTTTTTACCAGTGGTGGTACGGAAGGAGATAATGCTGCAATTCGCGCCGCACTATTAGCACAACCCGATAAACGCCACATTGTTACCACCCAGGTAGAACACCCAGCAGTATTAACTCTGTGCAAACAGTTAGAAAAACAAGGCTATACCGTCACTTATTTATCAGTCAATCGCCAGGGACAGTTGGATTTAGACGAGTTAGAAGCCTCTTTAACTGGTAATACGGCTTTGGTATCCATTATGTATGCCAATAACGAAACCGGTACGGTGTTCCCGATCGAAGAAATTGGGTTGCGAGTTAAAGATAAAGGCGCTCTCTTCCATGTGGATGCAGTGCAAGCAGTGGGTAAAATCCCCATGAATATGCAGACCAGTAAGATTGATATTTTAACCATGTCTGGTCATAAGATTCATGCTCCCAAAGGCATAGGTGCATTGTACGTGCGTCGGGGTGTGAGATTTCGTCCCATGATAATTGGTGGAGGACAGCAACGGGGTCGTCGTGGGGGAACGGAGAATGTTCCGGGGGTAATTGCTTTAGGTAAAGCTGCTGAGTTGGAATTGTTGCACTTGGAAGAAGCAACAGCCAGAGAAAAAAGAATGCGCGATCGCCTAGAACAAGCCCTACTCGCTACAATCCCCGACTGTGAAGTCAACGGCGACATAACGCAGAGATTGCCTAACACCACTAACATTGGCTTCAAGTACATTGAAGGTGAAGCAATTCTGTTAATGCTGAATCAAAAGGGTATTTGTGCATCATCCGGCTCTGCTTGTAGTTCTGGTTCTTTAGAACCTTCCCATGTTTTACGAGCAATGGGTTTACCTTACACCACCTTACATGGTTCTATTCGTTTTAGTTTGTGTCGTTATACCAGGGAAGCTGAAATCGATGCAGTGATAGAAGTTATGCCCGGTATTGTAGAACGCCTGCGTGCCCTTTCACCCTTTAAGAGCGATGAAGCAGGTTGGTTACAAGAACAAGAGCAAGTACTTGCTCATCGCTAATTCGAGAGTTGGGAGTTGATGGTTGATAGTTGATGGTTGATAGTTGATAGTTGATGGTTTAATTCTTTCCCTCCATCACTCCCTCACTCCTTCCCTCCATCACTCCCCCAATCCAAAATCCAAATCCAACATCTAAAATTTAAAATTCTGTCATGTGGGACTATACAGATAAAGTATTGGAACTCTTCTACGATCCTAAAAATCAAGGGGTATTGGAAGATAAGGGCGAACCAGGAATCAAAATTTCCACCGGAGAGGTAGGTAGTATTGCTTGCGGAGATGCTCTTAGGCTCCACCTCAAAGTAGATGTAGATGCTGATAAAATTGTTGATGCTCGTTTTCAAACCTTTGGCTGCACCAGTGCGATCGCTTCATCAGAGGCTTTGGTAGAAATCATTAAGGGTAAAACCTTAGATGAGGCACTTGATGTCAACAATAAGGACATTGCCGATTATTTAGGTGGACTACCAGAAGCCAAAATTCATTGCTCAGTTATGGGACAAGAAGCACTGGAAGCTGCTATATTTAATTATAGAGGGATTAAACCAGAAACCCACGAAGATGATGACGAAGGTGCTTTAATTTGTACTTGCTTCGGCATCAGTGACAATAAAATTCGCCGGATAGTTCTGGAAAATAACCTCAATACCGCAGAAGAAGTAACAAATTATGTCAAAGCTGGTGGCGGATGCGGTTCCTGTTTAGCCAGTATTGATGATATCATTGCTGAAGTTAAACAAGCATCTACGCCTGTATTCACTTCTTCTACAAAGACTAATGGTGGTCAGTCCCCTGCAAAACCACTGACCACAGTGCAGAGAATAGCACTCATTCAAAAAGTACTAGATGAGGAAGTCAGACCCGTTCTGATTGCTGACGGTGGAGACGTGGAACTTTACGATGTAGAAGGTAATCGCGTAAAAGTTCTATTGCAAGGAGCTTGTGGCTCTTGTTCTAGCAGCACAGCAACCCTGAAGATAGCCATTGAAGCCAGACTCAAAGAGCGTATCAGCCAAGACCTTGTAGTTGAAGCCGTTGGACCATTGGTTTAGTACTGGAACACTACACAACTCGCTTCACAGGACCTAAAGATATGACACTGTTCGAGAAAATTGGCGGACAACCCACTATTGAAAAAGTCGTCGATAATTTTCACCAACTTATTTTGGCAGACAGTAGCATCAGTGGCTTTTTCGCTAAGACTGATATGAACAAGCAACGCGGTCATCAAGTTGCTTTCTTCTCTCAACTCTTGGATGGTCCTAAGGCTTATGCTGGTCGTCCCATGGACAAAACCCACACAGGTATGAGCTTACAACAATCACACTTCGATGCGATCGCTAAGCATTTAACTGATGCTATGACTGGTGCTGGAGTATCCGCAGAAGACGCAAAAGCAGCAATTGAGCGTGTATCTAAGTTAAAGGGCGCTATTTTAAACAAGTAAATATCTATTGTTAGGTTATTAGTTCCTAACACAAACCACCAACAAGTTAACGAGGTAATTGATGTTAACACCTGACCTTCTTTTGGCTGTAGAACGAGCGCCACCGGCGTAGTTCTACAATCCGGTCACTACTGTAATTCGACAGGGGTGACGACTCACACAAACTTCAAAGACCCACCAACCAAACTAATTGCAGGAGAATCATTAATCATGACCGACGAGAACATTAGACAAATAGCATTCTACGGTAAGGGCGGTATTGGTAAGTCTACCACCTCTCAAAATACCCTGGCTGCTATGGCAGAAATGGGTCAGCGCATTATGATTGTGGGTTGTGACCCCAAAGCTGACTCTACTCGTTTAATGCTTCACTCTAAGGCTCAAACCACTGTGCTGCACTTAGCAGCAGAACGTGGTGCAGTTGAAGACTTAGAACTCGAAGAAGTAATGTTAACCGGTTTCCGTGGCGTACGTTGCGTTGAATCTGGTGGTCCAGAACCTGGTGTTGGTTGTGCTGGTCGTGGTATTATCACCTCCATTAACTTCTTGGAAGAAAACGGTGCTTACCAAGACTTGGATTTCGTATCTTATGACGTATTAGGTGACGTTGTATGTGGCGGTTTCGCTAACTACCGCTAAATCTGATATTATTAGGTAAATCATCTTTTTGCACCTTGTAATGCGAGATTTATCAAGAGCATTGGGTTATTGCCGGGTTTCCACTCAAAGACAGCATACAGAGGGTCATGGGTTGGAGCGTTACATTGAACGATTAAAGCAATATGGGTTGACTGAAGAGCAAATACATTGGGACATAGAATCCGGTGCTAGCGAGAAGCGCCAAGGATATAACCAAGTTTTAGAATTGGTGCGATCGGGTCAAGTTGATAAGATCATCGTACCTTGTTTTGATCGATTCACGCGATCGGCTTTAGGTTGGGAAGTTGCACGGGAAGAATTACAGAAATTTGGGGTTGAGTTGATATTTCTCGACGGTGGAAGTTTGGATTTGGATACTCCAGAGGGTTTATTTACCAGTAGAATATTAGCTGCTATGTCTGCACAGGTGCGAGACAAAAATAGATATAACGCCATCCAAGGACATCGATATTTTCAAGAGCAGAGGAAAATTTACCAAGCAATATTCGGTTTTATTAAAAACGGTGATAGTGTTATTCCCAATACAAAGCAATATAGAAATACAGATAAAACCTATGTAGATGTGGCTCGTGAATGTGTGGAAATGTTCATTGAGTCCGGGGAATTATCTCAAACCATTAGAAGACTAACTGAGAAATATGGGCTAGAGCGATTTGGTAAGTATAAATTTGAAGATTTTCCCAGAGATGTATCTTCATTCCGTCGATGGCTAGAAAACCCCCTATTATGTGGCATGATTTGTTATTATCCATTCGACTCCCAAAAAAAATTAATCCTACAGTCAAACCATGAAGGGATTATATCCATCGCTCAACACCAACACATAGCCCAAATTTTATCTACCCATCCCCGTGGTAGACGGAGGTACATTACAAATCCGTTGGTGGGTTTATGTAAATGTGCAAAGTGTGGTGCAACAATGGAAAAGCGATCGACAAAAATTAAAGGCAAAACCTACGAACATTTAAAGTGTCCAGGTGCCTACCCAAAACCACGTCAAGTAAAAAAATGTGACGTACGCACCTATTTTCGCCTAGAAAATGCTATTGATGCAGCAATTCAAGCGTTAAAGACAAAGGCTGAAAGTATAGCCAATAATATGCCCGTCGAAAATACAGAAGTCGTACCAGCTGAGATATTAGAGTTGCAACAGCAAATTCTGAAATTGAAGCAACTAAACGACCCCGATTTTGACAGTACGATAACAATAAAAGAACAAAAATTAGAAAATTTAATCAAAACTTCAGAGTTAAATGTAGTAGCAGATGCCAGCAGAACCGAAGTTTTGCGTGGCATTGCTATGATTCAGGGATTTTGGGAGGTAGTTACCAGAGAAGAGTTAACTGCTATCTTTCACGAATTAGTTGAGGAAGTGGTCTGTTCCGTGGCGGATCGATCCCAATCCTTCGCTGCACGACTCAAAATTTGATTTCGTTCCTCTTCTGATAGAGAAGCTAAGTATCTCTCTGCTGCTGTCCACAAGATATCTGCCACTTTTTTAGAAATTGTCATTGTTCTGCGTCGATCCGGTTGTTCTTAGGTTAGTTCTTTGTGCAGAAATTTCTGTTCGTGGAAAACCATATGAACTACCCCATCTTACTTCGTTGAAGATGGGGTTTCTACATCCCCATCAGTAAGTTGAGGTTTTTGACGTTTCACACGACCTAGTTGCTTCATGGTTCCCGCAGTTTTACGAGTAGGTGAAATAGAGCTAGAATCATCTACGTCTAAGAGGTTAGTTCCTAACCCCTGTAGATTATTTGAGTACCAAAGCAGCATGACTTCTGCTGAGGCGATATCACGCTGTTGAGTATATCCACAGTTGTTACAAACGTGGGTTCTTTGGTCTAAAGTTTTCTTTTCTTGATGTCTGCATTTAGGGCAAGTTTGTGATGGCTTGACTTTACGAGTAGGAACTTCTACAAACAGACCATCAATATCTGATAATTTAGCTTTTAGGGCATCTTTTATCATACCCATCCCTACATCAAGAATTGATTTATTTAGACCAGTTTTCTGTCTTTTCCGTTTGCCTTTCTTAGCTTTGGCACTCATCTTTTTGACTTCTAGTTTTTCGGTTACTACCGTGCTGTTACCGCTAATTATCCGTGTAGTTTCCTGGTGAACAAAATCCTGACGTTGGTTAGCAACTTTTCGATTCAACTTGCTTACCTGATTCTGAGTTTTTTTCCACCTTCTAGAAGCTTTTATTTTCTTTTTGAAATTAGGTGCGCGTTTACGACGCTTTGCTTTACCTAATTGTTTATTTTTTTGTTCAGATGACCTCAAGAATCGAGGCGCGCGAACCAATCCATTTTCTTCGCCATTAGTCCAGGCAATAGCGTCATTGCAACCTAAATCAATCGCAATCGTGCCATTCTCCGAAGGACGGCTATTTTTTAGTAAAGTATCATCAATTTCTAAAATTATGGAAGCATACCATTCACCATGACGATGAACAATATCTAAAGCTTTAGGGTGTCCCCAAAGTCTAGCTTTGCCACGCATCTGAATTTGACCGATTTTGGCTAATTCCAAGTAACCATTATCCCCATTGCTATGAACTTTCCAACCTGTGAATGATGGGTAAGTCCATCCTGAATAATGTCTAATCGATTTAAATTTAGGATATGCTCCAAGTCCTTTGAAAAAGCGTTGAAAAGCAAAGTCAACACGTTTCAAAGTTGCCTGTAATGCTTGAGAATTGATGACTTTATATTCTGTCCAAACATCTTTGAAGTCAGGTAAGCAGTTCTGTTGTTCAAAGTAAGACACCGTTTTACCAAACTTCTTGTAAGAAGTAATTCTGTTAGATACTGCGGCATTATATAGGTCTTTATGCAGCTTCCGGTGATAATGCAATACTGCATTCACTTTCTTGGTCGGATATAGCTTGAAAGTTCCTCTACGTAACGCCATCAGTAATCACCCCCTTTTCAGTTGCTTGACTGATTTGGCTCGCTTACATCCCCAGCTTATAGAAGCATGGGGAATTACGCGAAATCAGTTAAAATTTACTTATTTCACTCACCAATCTATGGGTAAACCCACTTGTTCCAATGTCTGGGAGTCTTGCAATAGCGATCGCATATCTGTATCTATTTGAATCGAACCTCCGGTGAGAACTAAGGCTCGTTGAGTAACCTTACCCAACCACAACAAATCATGGGATGCAATTAACATTGCTTGTGTGGGCAATCGTAATAATATTTGGGCTAATGTGCGTCGCCATGCTGGATCGAGTCCGGTAGTTGGTTCGTCTAATATGAGCAGATCGGGTTCTAGGGCTAAAATAGCAGCTAGAGCCGCTAATCGCCTTTGTCCTCCAGAAAGTTCATGTACGGAACGTTGAGCATAGGCTTCTAAACCAAAATCAACTAATAACTGTCGCGCTTTATCTATTGCTACTGCTGGAGAAATACCATAATTACGAGGTCCAAAAGTAATATCTTCTAAGACAGTAGGCATAAATAGTTGATCATTAGCATCTTGAAAACCAAAACCAATATGTCTTCTCAGTTGTGGTAATGTTTTGGGTTCCAATAAAATACCATGAATCCAAATTTTTCCTTGTTGGGCTTGTTTTAAGCCAATAATATTTTCCAGCAAGGTACTTTTACCAGAACCAGTTGCTCCCATCAAGCCAACACGGGAGCCCGGATTAAGAGTAAAGGAAATGTCGTGTAATACAGGCTTCTGATGGGGATATGCATAGGTTAAGTTTTCAACTGTAATTACATTAGTTTGGGGCTTCTCCCCTAGAAGTTGCGGGTTAGATGTTAGAGATTTCAAAATACAACACTCAAAACTAGTACAACTCGGCAGAAATAAACCTACTATTTCCCATCAATGGTAAAGATGGGGTCAATCTAAAATCCAAAATCCAAAATAGGGGCACTAGGGATTTAATACTTGGAGATAGGAAGCAATGGTAATGCTCATAGCACAAGCACCTACTCCTAAAATAGCTAGATAATCTGGGGTTTTGAATGGGGAATCTATAGGTAAACTGCCCTGATAACCCCGCACAACCATTGCTGCATATACCCTTTCGGCTCGATTCAGGCTGCGTAAATAAAGACTACCAATCATGGCAGCACTAGCATAACGCAACCAACCTGCGGTTCCCCCTAAACCCCTGAGTTGTGCAGCTCGCTGCATCCGTTGTACTTCACTCACTAATATTTCTATATATTGCCCTGCTAACAATAAAATTTCTTTGAAGGGTACTGGTAAAGGTAAACTCTTGAGGGCAATACCAAAACTATGGGGGGGTAATGTCAATACAAAACTATTCATCACTACCAAACAAATTAGGGAACGCATCAATAAAAAACTGGCTTTTTCCCATCCCATTGGTAATGCTAGGAATGCCAGAAAAATTAATTCTACCCCTAATAATTTGGTCAAGTTACCAATTGAAACTTGCAATATGGTAGCCCATATTAGAGCGATCGCTGCATACATACCCAAATATAACCAGGCATGATACCTTAATAAAGCTGCTCCCACAACTACGATTAAGGATAAGTGCAAGCGTAATGGTAGGGAAAGTTTAGGCATTTTTTGGTTTCACCACCTTTGCTAAACCAAATGCAACTATAAAACAAAATGCCGCTCCAATTAATCCGGCGATACTTGTACCGATGGAACCTAAACCCTGAATTTCATAGTCAGCTAAAGGAGTTGGCACAGCTAACCTCACATTTTCGGCTAAATTGAGAAATCCTAAATCCCCAGCCACTTTTTCTAAGCCATCGGGCCATGCTGATGCCCCTAAGGATAAGACTCCAGCAATCAGGAAAATAGTCACAATTGGTGTCAGCCAACCACGGAATTGCTGCTGCCCACCTGGTAATAAATCTGGTCTGGCATTAGCCAAGTAAGCAATTACACCACCTGTAATTAAGCCTTCCCCTAACCCAATCAGAATATGTACCCCTGCCATAGTTGGTAAAACCACCAGAGATGCAGTTCCTGAAATCGCCAATTCAATGGCACAAGCGATCGCAGCTACAACTATACTCACACCTGCTGCAATCCCTGCAGCCAAAGGTAAACGCGCCCTAGAACCGCCAAATAATCTCTGTAAAGTTTGGGTTAACAACCATCCTACCCAGACCCCAATTACTGCCAGGTTCAAAATATTTGCTCCCAAGGCGGTAATTCCACCATCAGCAAATAACACCGCCTGAATAATTAACACTGTAGCGATACATAACGTCCCTGCCCAAGGACTACCCAAAATAATTGCGGCTAAAGCTCCTCCCGAGAGGTGACCGCTAGTACCTCCAGCCACTGGGAAATTAATCATTTGCGCTGCAAAAATAAAAGCGGTAGTTAAACCCAAAATTGGGGCATGACGGGTACCTAAATTTGTTTGCGATCGCTTCAAGGAAACTGTCAGGGCTGCTACACTAACTACACTAGTGGATATTGCCACTGGTACAGAAACAAAGCTATCTGGAATATGCATTCGTTCGCCTCCATTTTTGTTGTATCTAATTACCTATTTACCTGAAAAATATAATTACGTTTCCATACTAATGAAAAACAAAAACTTTACTAATTTTACAATGTTCTACTAGGCAAATTACTATGTTCTCTGACCATATTTAACAAAAATTTTGTATTATTAAATATATTTATGTTTTTAAGTGTAAACTTTTTGTAATATTCAACCATAAAACTAGCTATTTATTCTCTAGCAGATTAGCTATAGCAACAATATATTTATGTTCTTAATGAGAGTCATGTAAAACTATTACTTATTTTTTGTAAACAAAAAACAGCAATAAATATATGGTAAGTATAAGTATCTATCGATGTTTACCCTTGCATTAGAGAGTAAAGCCATCCAAAATAATGTTTTGAATTAGTCTTAATTTTTTTGTAATTATTGGATATAACACAAGATAACTTTCGATAGTATTCTCATAACTAGTTATTAATAGAATATCAGCATAATTCTAAAGATTTTTGAAAAGCGATCGCTTAAAGAAAGAAGTTTTTAAAACCAAATTATATAATTATTCTTGGTTTTGCTTTATCAACTATGCAAAGACAAGAAATATTAGCAAAAATGTTACTCTTTGCAGCACAAAGATATTCTTAAATCCGTCATTATGTGTGAAGTTTGGATTTGCGATTTGAGATTTGAGATTACTTTCCTAGAAGCGATTGTATTTTTTACCTCACTCTTCCCCTCTTCCCCTCTTTCCCTCTTTCCCTCTTTCCCTCTTTCCCCTGCCCCCTGCTCCCCTGCCTCTTCTTGACACGGATGATAAAATTGGCTCTACCTTGGAGCCCAATATCCAAATTAGAGGAGTGTGTGAGGATTCATGAACAATTTACTATTGAGTGCATTACGAAAAAAAAATGGGAATAAATTCAGTTTAGGTAACATTTTTCTGCTGTCGTTAATCAATATATTATTTTTAACAGCCTGTTCTTCACCAAATTCTCCTCCTGGGGCAAATTCTGCTGACTCCGCTACAAATAAAACCCTACGGCTGCTATATTGGCAAGCACCAACTATCCTCAACCCCCACTTAGCCAATGGAACCAAAGATTTTGAAGGTAGTCGCATTACTTATGAACCTCTGGCAAGTTATGACAAAGATGGTAAATTAATACCTTTCCTGGCCGCAGAAATACCTACCTTGGAAAATGGGGGAATTGCCAAAGATGGTAAATCTGTTACTTGGAAACTCAAGCAGGGTGTGAAATGGTCTGATGGTAAACCTTTTAGCTCAGCAGATGTGGTTTTTACTTACAAATTTTTCTCTAACCCCGAAACAGGTTCCAGTACCACTACAGAATTACTTAAAAGTGTCGAAGCCATTGACGACTATACCGTTAAAATTAATTTTAAGGACATTAACCCAGATTGGTCAGTAGCTTTCGTAGGTGAAAACGGCATGGTACTACCTAAGCATATTTTTGAGAAATATAATGGTGCCAATGCTAGGGAAGCTCCAGCAAATTTAAAGCCTGTGGGTACTGGCCCCTACAAAGTAGTAGAATTTAAACCTGGGGATATTGTTGTTTTTGAGCCAAATAAATTCTTTCGGGAAGCAGATAAGCTGTTTTTTGAGCGCGTAGAAATGAAGGGTGGTGGGGATGCAACTTCCGCAGCGAGAGCAGTGTTGCAGACACAAGATGCAGACTATGGTTGGAACATCCAGGTAGAAGCACCAATTCTCAAACAGTTGCAAGCATCAGGTAAGGGGAAACTAGCAAGCAGTTTTGGAGGTAGTGTAGAGCGAATTTTACTTAATTTTACCGATCCCAATCAAGCAACTCCAGATGGAGAACGTTCTAGTCTCAAGTTTCCCCATCCTTTCTTTCGTGACAAGAAAGTGCGTCAGGCTTTTAGTTATATTATTGACCGAGATAACATTTCTCAAAGATTATACGGTGCTACTGGTAACGCGACTGCAAATATTCTTGTCGCACCGGATATTTATAAGTCTCCGAATAATACCTACGAATTTAACCTGAAAAAAGCAGCTGCTTTATTGGATGAAGCGGGATGGAAAGATAGTAATGGTAAGGGTATTCGAGATAAAAATGGCACAGAAATGAAGGTTGTGTTTCAAACTTCCGTTAATCCTGTGCGACAAAAAACCCAGGAAGTAGTCAAACAAGCATTAACATCTGTGGGTGTAGATGTAGAGCTAAAAAATATTGATGGGAGTATTTTCTTCTCCAATGATCCTGCGAACCCAGACACCATTAGTCATTTCTATGCAGACATGGAAATGTTTACTACTGGTAATACTAATCCAGATCCTGGGATATATTTGAGGCGGTGGACTTGCGATCAAATTTCTCAGAAAAGCAATAATTGGACACGGCAAAATTATCCACGCTACTGTAATCCTAAATATGACAAACTTTGGAAACAATCCACAACTGAGTTGAATCCTGAGAAACGTCGGCAGTTATTTATCCAGATGAATGATTTGTTGATTGCAGATGTGGTACTAATTCCTGTAGTTGCTCGTGCAGATGTGAGTGCGGTGAGCAATAGTCTTGTGGGTGTGGATTTAACTCCTTGGGATGCGGAGACGTGGAATATTAAAGATTGGCGGCGAAAGTAGGTGATACCATTTTGACAAAAGAATAGGACAGATGGGTAGGGGCACGGCATCCATAATCTTTCAATATATAAAAGTATCTTAATGGTGCCGTGCCCTTACGAAGAATTTATGTGTTGCAAACATTAAAGGTAAGATAGAATACATTGTGAAACCCTGTTTGCAAAAATATGCCTTTAGATTTAGGAACTATCGGCGCTATAGTCAAGGTAGTAATTCCCCTAGCCAAACCACTAATTGCTAGAATTAATAGTGCTTGCAATCCTGATGATTTTGCAAAAGCTTTAAAGGCTGGGATTATGGCTGCTAAGGAATGGGATGAAAAGCAGCTCTATGAACAGCAATTGTTTTATTCCTGTGATGATAAGCAACAACAAGATATTTTAACCAGGTTTTTTAAAAATGCATCGGTGCTGTCAGAATTACAAAAACCCCTGCAAGATAAAACAAGCCCTAGCTTAGATTTATTAATTGAAATTTGGCACAATCTCAAAGCAGATAATCATCAATGGCAATTTCCTGAAAACAGTATTAATAATTGGCTAAAAAAATTTATAGAGACTTATTTTGTCAAAACTACCGCCTATTTAGAGATTAAAATTGCCCAAGCAGATTATCTCCAACAAATATCTTACTACTTTGATGATGTTAAATTTGCAGGCATAGCTGTAGAAGGACAGGAGACAGATAAGACAGGAGTTCATCTGCCACAAATATTTGTGATGCCTGATGTGGTGGAAATGGCATCGACAAATTCTCTACAGGATTTGGGATTTATAGAAGCAGGTTCCAACTCCCAAAATATTAATCAACGTCAAGTAGAATTATTACAAGAGCAACGTCAAATGTTCAGGCTGGGAGGAGGTAAGGGCAGAAAGTTTTCCGCACAAGAATTCTTGACTGAAACTAAATCTCATAAATTTGTTTTGCTGGGGACACCAGGTTCGGGTAAAACGACTTTGATGAGCTATTTTGCTGTCACATTAGCTCAGAATCAAATCCAACCAAGGACAGATTTACAAACCGAAGAAAATTTCTTGCCAATTTTAATTAAAATTCGAGATTTAGTTAGATATGCAGATAGTCTGAGTATTTTAGAATTTATCCGACAGTTTGCAATTAGTAATTTGCAGGTGAAACAGCTACCATCGGCATTCTTTGAATATTGGCTAGAAGATGGTAAAGCCTTAATTTTACTCGATGGCTTGGATGAGGTAGCAAAACCAGGAAGACGATATGAAATTGTTCAGCGAATTGATAATTTTTTAAAGCAGTTTCCATCCAATAGAACCATTATTACGTCTCGCCCAGCAGGGTATCGCCGGGACTTTTTCCGCACAGACGAGTTTCCCCACTATCAGTTACAGTTATTTGATGATGACAAAATCAAAAGATTCACTGAGAACTGGTATAAAAGCCGCTTTCAAGATCCAACAGAAGCCACAAGAAGGCAAGAAAGTTTGCAAAAAGCTTTAGCAGAGCAAAAGCGCATCCAAGAATTAGCCCGTAACCCACTACTCTTAACAATTATTGCCCTAATTCATCGTTATGAGGCACATCTTCCCAGACAACGCTACAAACTTTATGAACGGGCGATGAATACCCTATTAACTAATTGGGATGCAGGTAAAGAACTGAATTATAAATTGCCTTTTGAATATCTAAATCGGGATGATATTCCCCGCTTAATGCAACAGCTTGCTTACTGGATTCATACCCAAGGAGGTACGGGGGATAAAGAAGGGGGAACACTGATTGATAAAGATGAATTGATTAAGCAATTAAGCAAGTTTATTGCCGAACAAAAACGCCTACAGCGACATCAAGCTAAATCAGAAGCGCAACGGTTTATAGATCATATTCGGGAACGGACAGGTTTGTTAAATGAACAAGGGCAAGACTGTTATGCTTTTGTCCATAAGACATTTCAGGAATATTTAGCAGCAGAGGATATCCGCTACCGTCAGGAAGATGAAGAATTTGAGGTGGTGTTGGAGCATATTGAAAGGTATCTTTGTGATGCCCATTGGCGAGAGGTTTTGCTGTTGTTAATTGCCCAGCAAAAGCCGAAAAAAGCGACTAAAACTATTAAGCATATCTTGGAGCAATCTACACTCTATGAACAATGGCTGCACCGAAATCTATTTTTTGCAGCTAGCTGTTTGGCGGAAGATTTAGAAGTTGCTAATGATGTTTTGGTGACAGATATTTTACAGCAATTAGTGGGTTTGGAAATAAGTGATGATGAGCAGGTTGGTGAAACAATCCGCACGCAGGTTTTTAAGAGCCTTTGCAGTTTGAATGAAAGTAGGTTTGAAGCTGAAGCACTGCAACTTTTGAAAAATTCAGGGGAATGGATGAAGCAAGTGCCGTTGCAAGTGCGATTGCAGGAATATCGTGGAACTTTGGGAGAAAAAGAGGAAGCAATAAAAACACTATTGGCACTACTTGTAGATGAGTATTTTTATATGCGTAGAGTTGCTGCTTATGCCTTGAGCAGATTGGGTAATGGTTCACCAGAAGTAATATCAGCATTATTAGCACAGCTAGGGGATGAGGATCAGGTCGTGGGCAACTTGGGTAATGGGACACCACAAATAGTAAAACCACTGTTAGCACGGCTAGAGGATGAGGATTCTGATGTCCGTTGGAATACTGCTAATGCCTTGGGAAACTTGGGTAATGGGACACCTGAAGTAGTAGAACCACTTTTTGAACGTCTAGGAGATGAGAATTGTTTTGTGCGTATACATGCTGTTCACGCTTTGGGCAACTTGGGTAATAGGGTGCCCCAGTTAGTAGAAGCACTTTTAGCACAGCTAGAGGATGAGGAGTCTAAGGTGCGTAGACATGCTGCTAATGCCTTGGGCAAGTTGGGTAAAGACTGTAGCGATATTACTACTGTTGTGGTCGAATGGATTTCCCAGCACCAAGATAGCGAATATATAGGTAGTGGTATTGATGCGTTGTGGAATTTGGTAGCAACAGATGATATCAGTTCTGTTTGATTAGAAAGTTATCGTTGCTTGGTCATTGCTATCACGGTTTCAACAGTCAACCCTGAAATATTGCCAAGGGTGGGCAAAGTATCAGCTCCAGCATAAATCAGTGGTAATTCTTGATTTTCCCAAACCCAGATTTGTTGTCGCTGAATATCAATCAGCCAAGCAAGCTGAGTCCCATTACTCAAGCAGTGGAGGATTTTATTTTGTAGTTCTAAGGTACCTTGATCGGGGGAGCGAATTTCAATTAACCAGTCCGGTGAACCTGGAAATGAGCCATCTTCATCGGAGAGGCGATCGCTCTTAATAATGGAAATATCAGGCACGGGAGACATGGGAGGTACGATACACCTGAGTTCTTGGATAGCTTCGTAGGTGGTGGTTTGTTGGTTTATTAGCCCGTAATTCATTGCAGGGAGGGAAAGAAAGGCAAAGCGCGGTTTTCAGGGTGATGTATGTAAAAATTTGTTATCCTCACTGGCAATTTTTGTATTGCATTCAACTGAGATTAGTACTATTATTCAGGAATAAAGAAAAAACATTTATCATGTCAGTGCCATTGAAAAGTCTTCCCTTGCTAACTATGGCAGCTGCTAGAGATTTATAAGGTGATTTCTGAAAATAATTTTACCAGTGACAATGGCGCAGGTTAATTTGTAGTCCCTTAGTAATTTTAGTTCTGGAAATTTCCTAAGAGTTGCCTGAAATATATTTTCTGACCGAAAAAGAAAAGGATACAAGCCCTCAAATTTATTTGTGGAAAAATAATTGTGCCGCGATGCATAAGTACAAGGCGCAATAATTCCTTATTTCAAGCCCCTGACTTTAGACATGGGGTCAATCCAAAATCCAAAATCCAAAATCCAAAATTGTTTGACTCAAGAACGCTGACCAGTCACTATATATGCTACTCGTTGACCAATATTTGTGGCGTGATCTGCCATTCTTTCTAAACAACGAATTGCTAACCCCAATAACAAAATTGGTTCCACCGCTCCTTGGATATCGCTTTGAGAAGCTAAGATTTGATATAAACGCTCGTAAGAATCGTCTACATCATTATCTAATTCCTTCATCCTTCTACCACCAGCTCCATCCAATTCCGCTAATGACACCAAGCTAGTAGCCAACATACTTTGGGCTTGATGAGACATAATAGCAACATCCGGCAAACAAGGATGGGGAGGATAAGGGAAATTCTTGACTGCGATTTCACCAATATCCTTGGCATAATCACCAATCCGTTCCAAGTCTCGCACTAACTGCATAAAAGCACTCAGACAGCGTAAGTCATGGGCTACAGGTGCTTGTAATGTCATAATAGCAACACAATCAACCTCTATTTGCTTATAAAAGCGATCAATTTGTTTATCTAATAGGGGAATTTGCTCGGCTGAATGTAAATCCCGTTCAAATAGAGCTTGATGACTTAGACGGGAAGAACGCTCTACTAAAGCTCCCATGCGTAAAATGTCCTGCTCTATGGCTCTAATTTTTTTTGTTAACTGGGGTCTTCCAGAACTTTCGTCGTAAAGGAGTGATTTTAATGTTTTAACTTCAAACATAGATAAAAAATATTAAATAAAATTGATTAAATTATAGTTTCAGCTCAGATGATTTGCCACCTCATTTTGAGGAAGTAGTATTCGTAACTTTGCTCCACCAGTCTGGGGGTCATTCATAGCTTGAATAAAACCTTCGTGGGCTAAAACAATTTGGCGGACAATGGCTAAACCTAAACCACTTCCTGCAATCAATGTATTTCCATTCCCTGCTTTTTCTTGTAAACGGACACGGGATTCATCACCTCGATAAAATCTTTCAAATACATTAGGTAAATCTTTATCTGCAAAACCTTTTCCTGAATCAATAATGTTAACTCCTAGTAATGGTTGGTTATTTTTTATCATAGTCTCTGTGTTAATATGAATGGTTCCCCCATCAGGGGTATATTTGATGGCATTATCCAGTAAATTCAGAAACACTTGATACATTTGGGAACTATCGACATTAATCCATACTTCTTCACAATTAGTATCAGATATGTGAATTTGACGGCGCTTTGCCAATGGCTCTAAAGTTTCCCAAACCGAGAGAATTAGCGATCGCAATTCAACAGGCTGACGGTGTAATGTGATACTGGCATTTGTTTCGAGTTGTGTTAATTCTAACCATCTTTGAACCAAATCAATTAGCCGGTCAACCTCTTGTAACAGACGATTCACCAGGCGATTAAACGGAGCATCTAAGCGATCTTGTAAAGTCTCCACCACCAAACGAATGGATGTCAGGGGAGTCCTCAGTTCGTGAGCTAAATCAGAAAAAGCACGATCACGAGCTTTATGAACATCCAATAAGGGTTGGCGATTTTCGAGAAAAACAGCTACTTCTCCATTCACTAAAGGGAAACTATAGCCTCTAATCGCTAAAGATTCCATATTAACCCCAGTCGCGTCGTGATCACAAGATGGGTGATATACCCATTCTGCAGATTGAAATTCTTGGCGTTTGCGAGTTTGTTCGATTAACCGATCTAATTCGTAAGAACGTACTAACTCTAATAACAACCTTAACTTTCCAGACTGCCATCTTTGTAGACTGAGCATTTGTTTTGCATGGTGATTACACAACAGAAGTTGATTGTCTTCATCCACATGCAAATATGCTATTGGTGCTAAATCTAGCAGTTGTTGGTAATCGTGCAGCTGTTGTTGTAAACCGAGCTTTTGTTGTTCTAAAACAGTAATTTTATGTTGCAATTGATGAATTAAAGGTAGTTCTCCTCCAGAAGAACGGGGTGCAAAATTTTTCGGTACTTTTCCTAAGTAACGTTCAGTTTGTAGCTTTTGCCACATCCATAACCCTAAACCGACTGCTAAACCAGTTAAAAATAATATTAGCTGCATTACAATAGCTGGTTACTATATATCAAATAACAATCTAACAATTATCCAAATCCATAACCAAAACTGCGTATAGTCACAACTTCTTCGGGATGACTGGGTTTTTGTTCTAACTTTTCTCGTAACCAGCGAATGTGAATATCCACATAATAGCTGGTTACTATATATCAAATAACAATCTAACAATTATCCAAATCTATAACCAAAACCACGTATCGTCACAATATATTCGGGATGACTGGGGTCTTGTTCTAATTTTTCTCGTAACCAGCGAATGTGAACATCCACAGTTTTACTATCTCCCACAAAATCTGGGCCCCAGACTTGATCTAATAATTGCTCCCGTGACCAAACTCTGCGGGTGTAACTCATAAATAATTCCAACAGACGAAATTCTTTAGGTGACAAATTCACCTCTTCACCCCTTGCCAATACGCGACATTCCTGGGGATACATACTAATCTCTTTATATTCTAAAATTGGGTCTGGGGTGGCAGTTAAGCGTTGGCGGCGTAGTAAAGCACGACACCTGGCTATTAGTTCCCTCATACTAAAGGGTTTGGTCAGATAATCATCTGCTCCTACCTCTAATCCCAGTACCCTATCTGTCTCACTACCTTTAGCGCTTAAAATCAAAATAGGGGTTGTATTTCCTTGATGTCTCAGTAAGCGACAAATATCCAGCCCATTGATTTGTGGCAACATCAAGTCAAGAACAACTAAATCAAATTTAGCTTCTCCTGAGTTGGCTTCAGAATTCGTAAGATAATCTAAAGCTGTTCGACCATTATCAACTGTAACTGGCATATAACCTTCTTCTGACAATGCCAAAGCAATTGTTTCTCTAATCAACTCTTCGTCTTCTACTATGAGAATTCGATTAGTAGTTCTGGTGTCTGTCTTATAAGGAGACTTGACCGCTTCACTGGTATACATTAGTATTCAGAGTGATTTCATTCAGGTTTCTGTATCAATAATAATTATCTAATTATTTTGTTCATCTATCTAGACCTTGAGGGTATATATTTACCTAAAGTTGCTAGTTAATACCAAGAGAGAAAAATAATTGCGATAGATAAAAAGAAAGAAAAGCTTATGTAGTAACTCTTTCACAATCCCGGACAGTTGTTCATGGGGGAAACCAACGCCAGTCGTCTGCGACGAGAAACCCCTACGGGTTGCGCCACTTGCTTTATGCCGGGAAACCAGTCCACCGCAATGGCTTACCGTCTACAACGCTGGCTCCCCAAGACCACACTGTCCTCAAAATCGTTCGACTGAGCGCTCACAATGAAGTCTAAAATCTAAAATCCAAAATGGTATAAGCTCCCCGGCTTCTGGAAAAAATCGGGGAGCTTGTAAAGTCAATTTTGATACTTAAATACTACTCAATATCTATTGATTGAGGCCCACTAGATTTGCCATTCTGTACCTCAGTTGTGGTGGATATATTAGTATTATAACTACCTTGTTGATTCAGCCAAGTTTTGACAGGATCATCATTCAAATTGAGTCGCAGCACACCAGATACTAAACCACCCATAAATGAAATTGGGTGCTGGGCAAATTCTTGAAATAGTGGTTGTAACTCAGTTAAAAACATAAATAACCTCCTGCCACTAAAAAATTATTGGTCACTAATTTATCCTAACCTGTTTCGCCAAAGCTGGTTAGGGTGGGCATTGCCCACCTGATTGCTGTTGAGAAAGTACAAGTCAACTCTGTGGTTACCGGACCAGAAGAAGCAGGGGGAAAAGGTGCAGTCTTACAGGGGAAATGCTGTTTTCCTCTGCTGTGGAGCGTAGCGAAAACTTGGTTTCAAACCCTCCAAAGTCGCTCTACTTGGGGAGACCCCAAGACCCCACTGCTCTCTATATTTATATATGGGGTTTCTCCCCTGCTCCCTGCTCCCTGCTCACCTGCCTCTTCGTGACAGTTTCTTCCGGCATCATACACTTATCAGAATCACAGCCAGCAGGGCCAGCTTCCAGTAATTCACCTGTATCATAATGACTGAGTGCAGCATGAAAATCATCGGTTTGCCGACGTTTTTCCACTTCTTCCATTAACTTCTCATACTGTTGCTGATTGATTGGTTCAAATGGCAGACGAGGGAAAGCTTGCAAATCGTCAAATCGGGCTAATAGTGCAGCACTAATGTAACCTTCATCATTATGGATGGCTTCATAAATGCGAGTACCTAGGGCTTCTACTTCATTCTCTCGCAATTCTACGGTGGCAGAGGTGTTATGAGCTGTATAAAACTTCTGTACCTGCATATAGAAGTCCATTTGAGCCAAAGCACTGAATTTACTGATATCAATTTCATCAGCACCAGGTAAATTAGCCCAAGGTACGGCTACGGGTATTTCTACTAGCCATTCTGTACATCGGGGATCTAAGGGATCATCAAGTAAATTACCGTTGTCATCCTTATCTGTTTGGGAAGGCACAACATTGTAGCCATATTCCAAACAAGCCAAAGCGACTGGATCATTTTTGCGGAAAGTAATCCGACGGAGAAATCTTTGAGCTTTGGGAGGATGCCATCCTGGAGAAGCTCCAGTTAGCAAAGACTTCGTGCCACTAGGTTGGACTGTAGTACAACGATTGGGACGTTTGATCTGGTGGCGAGTACAATAATCCCACACTACGCGATGCACAATCTCTTTCCAGCGACTGAGATATTCTTGCTCCTTGTGTTTAAAGGTTAAACCTTCTGGTGTTTCTGGTCTACCTCGCTCCCACCAACGCAGCCAATCTACCCCAAAAGCATGGACAAAGAAATCAAATAAACCAGTGAAGGATACACCAACAATTGGATCTAATTCCCGGCTGGATTGATAACGGGGTTCTACAAATTTATGATTTAACAATACGGCTACGGATAAAGCCCCAGCAGTGAATGCTTCCTCCTGTTCTTGATAGTTTTGGGGATCGATTTGATTTAAGTGAATCTCGCTAAGATTACAATTTCCAGTCAGGGTATTGCCAAAAACTCCCTTGTGATGTTCAGGCTCGTTAAAACAGTAAGTATCGTGTAGTCCTGGTAATTCTTCAACATTATTGACAATTTGCCACTTGCCCTTATGCTTAGGTAGTTGACCTTTACTGATATCCAAACGCTGACAAGGAATTTCACCACAGTTGGTAATTTGCAAGTAATATAAATCTCTACTTCTCACGCCCAGATTAGTTATAGCACCCTTATGGGCACAAAGATTTAAGGATGAGCGAATGCCACACTTGGTAAGTAATAACTGGATGCGATAAGCACGCTCGTAATCAGAGATATATACTCTAATTCCATTACTGTGAGTATTTGAGCCATCTGTATCCGCCAGACCAGCGATAAAATGTAGAATTGCTTGGCGATTCCAACTAGCTATAATATTTATTGCTTCTGGATTTGTTTTTAATGACTTTAACAACTCTCCAGAAAACCCAATCTCAGTTACATCTGTAAAAACTGGCAAATAATCATATTCTCTTTCTGGGGATTTATTCCCAACTACTGCTAAAGCGGCTTTCTGATTATATAACCTAATCTTGGCATTATTTTTTTGGTCTGTAGTTCCATCACCTACAGCTACACCCAAAGTATAGGCATAACTGGGATCTATGCCTATCCCATCTGTATACTCAATAGTAAAAGGTTGGGTATGGATGGCATATTTACTAACATCCATCAAGTCTTTTGTTTGGACTTCTTTGTAGTTTTTGTTGAACCTATCTTTTACAAAGAAGCGATGATATTCGGTTGCATCCAAATAGGTTCCGTCTTCAAATCTAACTCGATAGAGTTTGCGATTATTACCTGTTTTTAATGGTTTAACTTTACTCCATCTTTCACCATTCCAAATTTCCACTTCGCACCCAATTAAATCTTTAATTTTGTGCATTCCATCCCTAGTGATCAGTAGGGTATCACCACTAACACAGTGAAAATTACTGCCAATAATTTCACCGCAATTATGAGCAACAACTCCATTGGCATCAAACCGCGAGACTGCTGGTACAGTACAATCAAAAACTTCCTCTACACCATCAGGTATAATTTCTTTGATTTTTACAGTAAACCGTTCACGATTTGGTTTTCGTTTGTATCTGCTCAGTAATTCTTGTACTTGTTGAGCTTTTTTAGGTTCCTGGAATCCAACAATCTCCTGGAAAACATACAGATTATCATTGGATATTACTAGCTCATGTTGCGTTTTACCAAAATAAGGAGCAAGTTCACGATTACTATCAGGAAGGTAACGATAACCCTCTGAACGACGTTCTTGATAAATAGTGGAAATAATGCCTAATCGTGCCAGCATTCTTTGAACAATTTTCAAAGTTTCCAGGTTGCTTTGTGCCAGTCTAACACTAACACCCTTTTGCTGAGTTCCTTGAACACTACCATCAGCATCAAATAAACCCCTAAGAAAGCCACGATAAAATTCATAACTAGCTTGCTCAACTTCGGGAGTAATCACCTTCAGATGTTGATATAAGCCAAAGGAGTTCGCCAGCTTTGCCAAATTTGCTGAACTTACCTCGTAGTATTTGTTATTGCTGTTATAACATCCTTGGAGATTTTGTGAGTAGCAAGGGGATTGCGGTAGATTATTCACCAAGGCTAAAGCATACTCTTTCATTTCAACTTGAGTATCTCCCCAATATCTCAGTTTAGCTTGATAGGAGTAATTAGACTGGTTTGCAGAAAAACAGACATCTCCGAGAAAATTTCCTAACAGCCATCCTTCATCAAAACTACCCACACCATCCCAAGGCAGTAGATTTCGATGATTGTGAACCATAATATAGTCATCGGGGTTCAAATTTTGAGTTTCTACCCATTCGGTGTATTGTTTTTTCTGTGTTTGAGCAGTTACCTTAAGTAGTTGATGGTTGCCAGTCAAGCGCAATTCGTAACCTTCTTGAGTTATAACTTTAAAAATTGGCTTGACCCCAGTAAAAAAGAAGCCATCTTTCGTAGTGCTAAAAAGCTCTCCATCAACATAAACAGATTGCTGTGTGCCAATTAAATCTTTAACTTGTCGCGCACCTTGTTCTGTATGAATCCAACTATCACCAGTAATGCACGGGTTGAGTCCATACCTACCCAAACGATGCTCTAATTCCTGAGCATCCATATTGAGATGGCGTTCTTGTATCCATTCCTTAGCTTTACCTTGCTCGTAAGCCTGTAAAAATTCAACCTTTAACCCCGAAGAGGAGAACAAATCACCATTTGCCCTGGCTACAGCTTCACCAGCCCACTGAATCGCGCCTTCTCCACTGTAATATTGTTTACGAACAGCATTGATACATTCTTCTAAGGTAGGCTTTTGATGGAACACCCGAGTATGGTTAGCCATCCGTAAAGCATCCCGTTCTGGATCAATGCGCCAGTTACCTTCCCCATCTTGTTGCCAAAGATTAGACTTGGCATCAGCAAATAAATCATCGTCGCTAATTCCTTGACGAATCCCCGCACTTCTGCGGATATTGCCCGCAACAATTGTTACAGATGCTTCGTCAATCAATAAACAACATTCGACAGAATTTAGTTGTCTCCCCACAGCTTTATTGAGAATCCCAGCACAACGGCTATACAATCCAGGCAATTTCACCGGATTTGCAACCCCACCAAAACCCTTAAGGGTTTCTCCTGCTTGACGGACATCGCTGAGATCCACAAAAACTTGAACTTCCCCAGAAAAGTCCTCACTTGCAGCTAACTCAAACAGGGTTTGATAGGATTTTACCCAACCTTGGCGACTATCACCCACGTAGATAGTCGCCGTATTGCCTTCAATTTTGACCTCTGTCTCCTCCCGACGCAAATCCTGGGGTATGGAACCAATTTCACCTTGCATGGTGATATTTAAAAGATTACGGATGGATGGTAGTTGATTAATATACTTTGGTTCCAGGACCGCCCCAGTTCCTGCTCCCATCATCGCCAAATCCATCATTAAAGCAAAAGCTCGCCAATCTACTAGGTTTGTGGAAGTGCAGTTATAACCCCCGGAGAAGTTACTAGGCTTGGTAATCCAATCCGTGCCCCCTACCCATAACCAGCGCCCGCTCACCAGGGATTTTAATTGACGCTGGGTTCGTCCAATAATCTCTGCTTCTTGGCTAGTTAGCTTGCCCAACTCTACCAAGCTTTGGATAGTGCGATCGCACACTTGTGACCATGTTTCCCGCAAACCGGCTTTAGTACGACGGCTATAGGTTCTAAAAAACACAGGATTGGCTGCTGGAGCAGTTTCTGGAAATTTTGTTACACTCTGGCGGTTTCTCTCAAGCTCTCGAACCATAATTCTAATTCAGGATCTTGTTTTTTTCTCAACAGATTATGACTATACGCCAAGAATACGTAAGGTAAAAGATTGTCAAATAGACCATTTTACGCTATCTATATGACCGTATGAAATGTTAAGATAACCTAATGTCCCTTGCTCCTTGGCGATCGCTAATTAGTCGTGCCCTACACCTTAACCGTAGTCTGGTTTATGCCCGTTACTTCCAATTAGCGACTGTGAAAAAAAATGGTCGCCCTGCAAATCGCACTGTAGTTTTTCGGGGTTTTTGGGGGGAGACAAATAAGTTAAAAATTATCACAGATAGCCGCAGCCAAAAATTTACAGAAATTCAAGAACAATCTGGGGGAGAAATTTGTTGGTATTTCCCTAAAACCCGCGAACAATTTCGTTTAAGTGGGGAAATTACCCTGATTGGTTGTAACAATTATGGCCAAGATTTTCAGCAAGCCCGTCAGTCAACTTGGCAAGAAATTTCAGATAATGCTCGGGTACAATTTGCTTGGGCACATCCAAGAGAAAAACGAGCTAATTTTCAGACCTTTTCACCACCGCCTCCAGATCCTATTGTGCCTTTAGATAATTTTTGTTTGCTATTATTTGAACCTCTACAAGTTGACCATTTGCAATTAAGAGGGGAACCACAGAATCGCTGGCTTTATAGTCAGAATGAATTGGGTGATTGGGAAACTTTGGAGGTTAATCCTTAGAGGATGTTTGAAAAATCAGGTATGTTGTAAAAAAACCCTCTCATTATAAGCTGTGAATGGGTATTTTGACCAAAAAGAAAAGGATATAAGCCCCCAAATTTATTTGTGAAAGCTCCCTTTTTCTTCTAATCTATCTTTTCCTCTTGTCTTCTTGTCTTCCCTGCTCCCATTCGGACTTCGGCGTGAGCGCTCAATCAAACGCTGAGCTCATGACGAAGCCTATTCCCCTACCCTCTGACTTCTAAGCAGGAGGGGGCAGGGGGCAGGGAGCAGGGGGAAGGAAAAATTATACTTAGATAATTGGTGGTGCAAATTATTTTTCATCGGGACTGCCTCTGACTGACTCGCGATCGCTGCTTGGTGACAGATTTGAGCTAATTCAGTAGTTGAAGGGTTGACTGGCAATGCCGTACTTTCTGGGTTGAGAAATAAACTATTCTTAATCGCTGCCTTCAGAAAAGGTCTGCCTAATTTTGTCATCATCGGGACAAGAAGGGAACTAACCGCGATCGCGCTTAATCCTGCTAAGGGTTACAGGATGGTTCCCCTGAACGTCTTCAACGATCTCTTTTAAATGCAGTGAAAGTATAGACTTATCCTAATGAATCAATGACATAATATTTTCCTCAATAACGATCAAGATTAATACTATCGATGTTTTAGTTATTCCCCAATTTTCCCCATTCCTCAGGAAGTACATTGGCAATTACTTCAAAACTTTTACCACTAGGTTTAAGAATATAAGCCATACCCTGTGGATCTGGATAAATACCAGTTGCAGCTTCAAATATATC
>NZ_FYBH01000348.1 GCF_900185595.1 Calothrix rhizosoleniae SC01 | reverse complement strand
CAGCAGTAAAGTTATGATGATGAACTTGCGCTTACTACGGAAGCTTTCCAAATTCGGAAAGTTGATAGTTAACTAAGAGTTATTTACTAAAATATCTTTGAAAATATTACATCCTGAAAGATGATATTCTCCATATGAAGGATAGTATTCTCTATAATTTCACTGACGCTTAATCAAAACAACATCAATTTTTATTCGATAAAATTTATTAATAGAGCTGTTGGGCTTTGTTGCGTGAATCATTTGTGGGGTATCACTATTCTCTCCTTTCGGTTATAGAGAGTGCAATGAGAACAGGTATACCTAGCCAAGTTTCGCTGGTTCCATTGGTGTATAAATCTGCGGTGTCAATAAAATTACCACCAGCATCAACGTAGGTGTTAAACATTTGTTGTGCATCGCAATCACAATCAGTTTTACCAATACTTTTCTTATAATTAAAATATTTCTCATGAACCAGGTAGATTACCTCCGCATTAGTTTAATCGATCGCTGTAACTTCCGGTGCCAGTACTGTATGCCAGAAGGGACGGAGTTAGATTACATTTTCAAACAAAATTTATTAACAGATGAGGAATTACTTACCCTAATTACAGAGGTATTTATCCCCGTTGGTTTTACTCGCTTTCGTTTGACTGGGGGAGAACCCTTATTACGTCCTCAGGTGGTGGAGTTGGTCAGAAACATTGCTTCTCTTCCCGAAACTCAAGATATGTCAATGACCACCAATGGCTTTTTACTTGCTCCCATAGCACAAAGCCTCTATGATGCTGGACTAAAACGGATTAATATTAGCCTTGATTCCCTCGACGCAGATACTTTTGACCTAATTATCGGTAATCGTGGTCGAGGACGTTGGCAAGCCGTTTGGGAGGGGATTCAAGCTGCTTATCAAGTGGGCTTCAATCCCTTAAAATTGAATGTGGTGGTAATTCCTGGTGTTAATGATAGTGAAATCCTTGATTTAGCTGCATTAACCATTGACAAGCAATGGCATGTCCGCTTTATTGAATTTATGCCCATAGGTAACGGTGATTTATTTAGCGATCGCGGTTGGATCTCTTCAGAAGAATTACGCCAACGCATCCGCAACCGTTGGGGATTGACAGAATCTCAGGTTCGTGGTAACGGCCCAGCAGATATTTTCCAAATTCCAGGAGCGAAGGGAACACTGGGATTTATTAGTCAAATGTCAGAATGTTTTTGCGATCGCTGCAATCGAATGCGCCTCAGTGCCGATGGTTGGCTGCGTCCTTGTTTATTAAATGAAACTGGTCAAATTGACTTAAAGGGTGCTCTGAATGGAGGGGTGAGCACTGCTGAATTACGCCAGCAGATCAAGCATTTATTAACAATCAAGCCAGAAATTAATTTTAAACAGCGAGATTCTGGAAATAGTACAGGAATTTATACCCGTACCATGTCACAAATCGGGGGTTAGGAGTTGGTAGTTGGTAGTTGTTAGTTGATGGTTGATAGTTGGTAGTTGGTAGTTGTTAGTTGATGGTTGATAGTTGGTAGTTGGTAGTTGATGGTTGGTAGTTGGTAGTTGGTAGTTGTTAGTTGATGGTTGACGGTTGACAGTTAACTATCAAAATTTCTTCTCCTTGTCCCCCTGCTCCCTGCTCCCTGCTCCCTGCTCCCTACTCCCTACTCCCCACACTTCTTTCACTCCTTCTCTCCTACCCTTCGGGAAGCCCTACGGGTTGCGCCACTTGCTTTAAGCCGGGGAACCCGTCCAACGCAGTGGCTTACCGCTCTCCGAGCGTCTACACTCCTAAATGTAGAGACGCGCCATACTGCGTCTCCACAAATCTGAGCTTAAGCCATCCGTGAATAGTATTCCACCACGAGTAGCTCATTAACTTGTAGCGCCACCCATTCACGCTCAACGACACCGTTAACTTTGCCCTCCAGTTTATTTTTATCAAACTCCAAATGACTGGGAAGGTTTGCTAAACCAGGATATTGCAAGTTTGTTTCTACCAACTGGCGAGATTTATTTTGGTTTCTAACTCCAATCATTTCACCAGGACGGCATTGGTAGCTAGCAATATCCACTACTTTGCCATTAACAGTCACGTGACCATGATTCACTAATTGACGGGCTCCGGGGATGGTGGGAGCCATTCCTAACCGGAAAATAGTGTTATCTAAGCGCATTTCCAGTAATTGCAGCAAAACTTGTCCAGTAGAACCTGTTACCCGTCTTGCTTTACGGACATAACGCAGTAATTGGCTCTCGCTCAAACCATAGTTAAAACGGAGCTTTTGCTTTTCTTCTAGACGAATAGCATATTCAGAACGCTTTTTGCGATTCTGGCCATGTTGACCAGGGGGATAAGCACGTCTAGCACTTTTACGAGTTAATCCTGGTAATTCACCTAGGCGACGTGTAATTCTAAGACGAGGTCCTCTATATCGGGACATGAGATTCCTTAACTAATCCTGTTTAAACTTTACCCAAATAGCTTATTTTAGCATTCATTGCCAATTTTGCATAATAAATTAGGTGCTTATTATTGTAAGTAAGTCGGCACAATAAAACCAAACTATGTGAAGAATAGTAAATAAGCCTAAAACCCTTGTTCCCCCTGCTCCCTGCTCCCTGCCCCCTGCCTTATCCAAACGATAATTTTTTACGCCAACCTACTTAAATATTTAAAGGGTATTGTTAAAGTATTTTGTTTTTAAAGTATTTTGTTTGCCATTTCTCTCAAGTAATATGAGATAGCATAATCACCTTGGGTGTTTGGAGAACGGAAAAATGTTAAATCAAAAAAATATCTTGTCAGTTAGTTTTAAAGGAATATGCTTGTCAGCCTTCACAATGGTGCCGTGGTTTACCACATATGTACCCGCACAAGCAGCTATGACTTCTTTTAGGGATTATCGCCTTTGTGCATATCAATTGCTAAAAACCGGCATTACAGAGGAAAATGCCTCTAAAGCCTGTGCTGATGCCCTATATCCTCAAGATGTATCTGCCTGCGTCATCAAAATTGAGCAAAAAACAAAATTAGCGCCTGAAAATATCCTTAATACTTGTGAAAAGGCACGTCGTCCCAAAGATTTGGCTCAATGTGTAAATGGTATTAGCCATAATCTTGAAGAAAGTGTTAAGTCAGCAGCTTTGGATTACTGTGGTCGGAGTTTGCTACCAGTTAGATTTGCTGGTTGTGTAGTCGGTTTACGAGCAGGAATTAAATTGGAGCCGATCAAAGCAATGGATACTTGTATTGATGCCAGTGATTTAATTAGCAATACCGAACCTTCTTTTATCCCAGCAGGTCAGGAAACGCAAAAAGTGGTTCCTAATTTTGAAATTCAACCAACTCCAGAAAATACGGAAACAACCCCAGAAAACACAGAACAAAAATAGTCATCCCTTTGATTGCCCCTCCCAGCCTAAAGGCGAGGGGATTCTAAAAGGATACTACTTACTAGACGGATTCAAACCGCGATGCTTTGCTTCTGATTAGCTGTCACCCAGATGTATCCGGGTGGGGTGATTCAAAGCACCCCTACACACTCTAATGCGGCGGAAAACTCTTATGTAATTCTGGTTCACTTTTGAATCTTATTACTAGATCAAGTCATCTTTTTTTCCAAACACCATCTGTAAAATCATGTGAGTTCCGCCTTCTTCATGGTACTTATCTGCCCAATCACGGATAATTTCATCTAGTTCTGACATTGCTTGTTCTAGTTTTTCTGGAAGAATATCCATTTCTTCTAAAACTCGCATGACTTTCCCCTTCCGTTCCGCCCAGTCTTTCATCATGCGGAAATACCGAGCAGTATCCTCTACCATAATGTAGGTACGTTCTTGCTCATCTACTGGTGAATAGAAAGGACGAGCTAGGGCATAAAAAGGCATTCCCCAAGGAGAGTCAACCCGGAGTACTGTACCTGAATAAAGCAACCGTCGCTTGATATGCTCTGCTAAGGCTTCACTCAAAGGCATCTGGTGCTCTTGTGGTAAATCCTCTTGCGATCGCTTGTGCAGAAATTCGATCAATTCCAGAAACTCAAAGGATGTGATTAAGTGAGCATCTGGTAAATCACCAGGCAGTTTCTGCTCAATTTGTCTTTTTTCATCACTTGTCAAACTAGTTCCAGGAATCCGGGAACGTCCAGGCACCCAAGGATACTTTTCTAACCAAACATAGGGGAATTGAATTAGATACCGTGGTTCTTGGGAACCCAGCATCTTCAGTAATTTCCCTTCTGTTAATGCCTGCCTGACTTCTTCAACAATGGCTTTGACTCGCTTTGGTTCCAGGTGATGCAAATGACCTGTCATGCGTAGGTTTTGACCCTGCTCAAGATAGGTCATATAAATTGCACATTTTGCGGCTGTAGCCGCTGCATCTAAAAATGCCCCGTGTCTATGCCCACTAGTCCGCATAGCACTAAAAGCCAGATAAAGCATGATCTGATCCATTGCACTGGGACCAAGGCGTTTGATCAGATCTATGTCGTTACTCATATTACAGACAATTAAATATCACTTTTACAACTTTGTCAGTCAAATTAAAGTAAATAGTATACACCTGAGTTGAATTTCTGTCTCTACTTAAAAATAATTCATTATGGTTTACAAATTCATTTATGGCTAGTAGTGTTCGCAGATATTAATGTGTTTTATCATACACATACCTGTAGGAGAAATTTGTTCATAATTTAGCACTTCTAAATATGTAGCTATTTATTCACCTCATTTAGTAGAGATAGTAGGGTATGAGCTTGGTATATCTGGGTTTTTCTGGGAATAGCAAATGGCAAATAATTTAGGTGATTTATCATACTGTATCTTTTTTTAACAAAAATATACATTATGTTAGAAATAATTATTTGCTTTCAAAAAAATGAGTAATAATTTTTCTTTATAGTGGTTTATATTACTTGCATATTGTTGTGAATTACGTAGCTAAAACTTAGTTAACTTATTGTTATGTATATCACTATTTTCATTAAGTTTATGGGGAACTCAGTAATGGATGTCCAATCTTAACAATAGTGAGTGTAAAAAATATGTATTGATGCATACATATTTTAGGAAGTGGAGAGCACATGTATAAATTTTTATATTTGAGAAGATTTGACTTGATGGGTGCGAATTTTTTCAAAACTAACAGCTGCTGCTCCAAAAGTGAGTAATAAGATGCCTAGGATCTGTAAAGGCTGTAAACTTTCCTGAATAATTAAGCCAGCAAAAATTACCGTAATTGCGGGGACAGTCGCACCGATAAGAGCAGAACGGGACGCGCCTAATTTGCGAATACCAAAATTATTAAATAAATAGCCACAAAGGGTCAGCATTCCTAAAATAAAGGCAGTTAAGATTATTTCTAAAATTTTATTGGTGTTTATCTGAAGGCTCAAGCTATTGATCGGGAAAAATGGTAACACCATTAAACCAATGAAACAGAAAAGAAGAATAGTAGCAAAATTAACTAGTGTGAATGCTACAGGATGTATTTTACTGGCACATATACGGGTTAAAACGACATAAAAAGCAAACATTATACCCGCAGTTATGGCACTAATACTACCCAAAAACAGATCACCTGTATCAGTTGTTGCCACCCCTGCTAAAACTAACAACTCACCCAGGAAAATAGTACTGATGGTAATTGCCCGGAAAGGAGTGGGAAAATCACGGAAGAGGAACCAGGAAAGCAAGGAACTGATGGTGGGATAGATGAAAAATAGGGCGATCGCCATACCCACAGATACTTGACCAATGGCAATATAAATTAGTACCTGAGATAAGAATAAAAAGCATCCACTGAGTATTGATAATACCAACGTCTTTTTCCCATTGTTGTTATTACTGTTGCTTTTGAAAGAATCAACCAAATTTTGTAAATCTCGCCATACCCGTGGATAAAGTATCGGAGCTAACACCAATATTAATGGCATTACTACCAGCATCCTCAACATTAAGATTAATAAGGAATTGCCCAAAGTGGGTGAAATTAATTGTTCTACTTCAAAAACTCCAAAAATCTGGGACACTGGTTGAAACATCACCCGAATAGCAACGTTGTATAGGGCAGATACAAGGGTTGACAACAAAATTAGGAATAAACCTTGGGGTTTTTGCCACAAACTTGCCATTATCTGGGAAAATCCCGGTGGTGATGCTGTTGCTGGATGGGGAGGAATTGTAGGAGGAGTAATACTGGAGGAGTCACTTTCCTGGTTGTTACTTTTTGGAAGTGATGTAGATTCTGGAGTTACTGTTTGAGATGACCAATGATCTGTGGAAATGCTAGTAGGTGGGGTTTCATCGGTTTGAATTACCGTTGGTATATCTCCCAAAGATGGATTTGATGGGGTCTGTGGTGGTGTTTCCGTTGTCGATGTCGGTGGGGTTTCATCAGTTTGAATCACCGTTGGTATACCCCCCAAAGATGGATTTGATGGGGTCTGTGGTGGTGTTTCCGTTGTCGGTGTCAGTGGTAGTTCATCGGTTTGAATTACCGTTGGTATACCCCCCAAAGGTAAATCGGGTTGGATAACTGTTGGTGAACCTCCTAGGGATGGTGGGGATTGTATTTCAGTAAAAATGCTAGTATCTGAGGCTAAGGCATTTTTTTCTAATTCCTTGCGAAGACGATTCACCAACTCAACCAAAATTAATTCTCCCTGTTGCTGTTGATTTTGCATTCGGGACAATTGCTGGGAAAGGCTATTCTGATAGTTTTTTAGTTCTTGTTGTAGGGAACGAATTGTAATAGTTAGTGTGTTGTCTAAACTACCGATAATTTTCTCAATATTCTCCTGTTGATGGGGTAGCTGGCTGGGTTCATTTTTCTCAGGAGTCGATATTGTTCCTTGATTTGCTAACTTTTCCAGGGAATTATTTAACTGAGAGGAAATGTGGTTGGCTAAAACTTGTCCTAGTTGGCGCACTAAAACTTGTTGTTCGTTAATTTGCCGACCTCTTTGCAAGTCATCTTTTTCTGTTTGCAAGCGTTGAATATCATCTGTCAAGCGGGTCTTTTCTCCTTGTAGCCGCTTTACATCTTCCTGTAAAGACTTGAGTAAAGTTCGCTGAATAATTTGTAATTCTTCTGTTACAATCCTCAAGGCGCTATCTGCGTCTCCCAAGGGATCGCCTTTTTTATGTGATTTTTCCGATCGCTGCTCAAATCGACCCATGAATGTGTAATCCTCTGACCTGTTGACAATCGAGTAGTTTTTTGTAAACTAGATTGGCGCTTACATTCTCAACTATTTTCTGTATTTTGTCAGATCGATAAAAAATTTTAAATAATACCATTTTAGATTTTGGATTTTAGATTCCTTGGGGGGATACAGGGGGTTGGATTTTAAAAGAACTGCTACATACGCTTTTCTTGCTTTCCATCTGTTGCAATCATTTTTAACAACGGATAGTTTACTTTTAAAATTGGTACCAGCTTGTTTAAAATTTATTTGTTATATATAGATATCCTATATAACCCGAGTTATTGATTTAATCAGAAAACTTTCATAAATTTCTAGGTTATGAGGAGGTGAGGTAATGATGAGCTAAAAAACATCACTCCCCACACTCCCTCTCTCCCTCTCAATCTAATGCCCTAGGGATAAATTAAAATTTTATAGGTGTCTGCTGTCGGTGCGATCGCTTGTTCTACTGCTTGAGATAGGTCTTTTAAGGGGTAGCGATCGCTAATTAGGGCTTTGACATCAATTCGATGATTAAAGACGATGTCAGCAGCTAAATTCTGCAAGCGATAGGATGAACTGTAACTACCCATCAAGTCAATTTCCCGTCGGTAAAGAATATTGGGATTGATCGGAATTTCCACTTGATCTGGGAATTCAGCGAAAAAGAGAATTTTTCCTCCCTTACGGGTACAATCTAAAGCCTGGAAAAAAGCCTTATCACTGGGAACCGCTAACAAGGTGACATCCACACCCATACCATTGGTCAATCCCTGAATTTTAGCTGCTAAGTCTGGATCACGGGCATCAAAAGCGGCTTCGGCACCAACTTCTAAGGCTTTCTCTATTCTGGAAGGAAGTAAATCAGTAGCGATCGCCTTTCCCCCAAAATATTTTACCAGCATGACAAACATTAAGCCAATTGGCCCTGCACCAGTGATTAAAACTGTTTGTCCGGGAGCAATTTGAGCTTTTTTGACTGCTTTCAGACAGCAGTTAGTGGGTTCTACAAAACTGGCTTCTTCAAAACTAATATCATCGGGGATAGGAATTAACCCTCCATTCTCCACAATATGTCCGGGAACCTTGACATATTCAGCAAAGCCCCCACCACTGGGAGCAAATCCGGCTGTTGTGACGATATTTTTATAGGTATCGCACATGGAAAAATTATCATTCATGCAGTAAGCACAACGCATACAGGGGATGTGGTGCATTACCGCTACCCGTTGTCCTACTTGCCATTTTTTCACATCTGCACCCACCGCAGTGATGATTCCTGCTGTTTCATGTCCAAAGACGCGCGGGGGTTCGTAGAGGGGATAAAGAATTTTTTTAATATCTGATTGACATAATCCTACGACTCGCACTTGTACCAGTACCTCATCTGCTTCTAGGTTGGGTACGGGTAGTTCTTCGTAAGACAGTTGCTTAACGCCTCTAAATACTTGTGCTTTCACGTTGATTGCTCATGGTTCAACGATTATAGATGTAACATTTAGTGGTGTGGTTTGGGCTATGATTTTTCTGCGAACTCTTTTTCTAATTCTTTCTCAAATATTTGGAACGCCTTGATGTCTTCAGAAGAAAGATTTCCTCGCACTTCATCATTCTCAAGTCGCATAATTTCACCTCTGTGATTTTTCGCAGTAATTGTGAATATTTGACCTTTTTGCCAAAGCCGGTATCTTTCTCCCTCAAGATATCGAACACCTTCTGGTGCTAACCTTCCCAGCTTATTTAAAGCTTTTTTGGCTATTTGGAAAACAGTATCACTGTATTCGCTTAACAGAATGCTATTAGTAAATTTCGGCACTCTGTTATTTTTTTCCAACTTGTTAAGTAACTCAATAACAGTCAGTGGTGGATTCTTAAGATCCTTAGATTGTTGCCTAATGACCTGTATCATTTTCTCTGGGAATAATTCATCCAAGTGAACCAAAAAATCATCTGGATGCCAAGCCTCGATCTTATAAGGGATCAAAGCCTCTGCTGGAAAGTGTTTTAAGTTGGAAGTGACAATTACCTCAGCTTTAGCAATGATAGCAGCAGCGACAACATGGCGATCGCCTGGATCGTTATTCATCACTGCAACTAATTCTGATGGTACTTCTACCATTGCTTCTGGGAAATGCATCTTCAGCATTTGTTGAAAACGTGCTGCTTTGTCATCTGTTATCCTCCCTTTTCTCACAAGATTACGAGTAGCACCATCAAGAATTTCCTGTGAAAAATAAACTTGGTATAACTCTGCTTCAGCAGCACGCAGTAGAGTATCACGCAAAGGCATGGGGTAAAGCACACAGGAATCCAAAATGACAGATGGATTAGTCATATTACTCGTCTAATTCACAACTATCCTCATCATAAAACCCCTCTTCTTGAAGGAATTGCGTCATTTCTTTCATACCTTCTCGACGCTTTAAATTTCGTTGTTCTTTATACTCCATCACATCCTGAAAATTTACACGCCGATGGGAACCTACTTTGATGTAATCAATTTCCCCCTGTTTCAATAACTTGATTAGATAGGGACGGGAAACATTGAGAAAATCAGCGGCTTCCTGGGTGGTCATTTCGCGGTTTTGAGGGACTATAGATATAGCCTTACCTAACGCCATCGCATGAACAACTTCACGCAGCACTTGATAAACAGGCTCCGGGATGGGAATTTGTTGTCCGTTAGCTGCTACTAGTTTTCCTTGGGAAGGTTCTTGTTCTAGTAGACATTCCAACCGCTTAATAGATTCTGTATCTTTAAGAGGCT
Source organism: Calothrix rhizosoleniae SC01 (assembly GCF_900185595.1). Classification (GTDB taxonomy): domain Bacteria; phylum Cyanobacteriota; class Cyanobacteriia; order Cyanobacteriales; family Nostocaceae; genus Calothrix_A; species Calothrix_A rhizosoleniae. The sequence continues at coordinate 14,166 of NZ_FYBH01000348.1, read as the reverse complement.
CTACGGGCAAGTTATGCTTTACCATGATACTCGCCTTTCCTTTCTTGATTTTTATTGTTGCGATAGAGCATTGATGCTATTCGCATATATCTGTATTAACTAAATAATTAAATATTATAGTATTACATAAACGAAATATCCGAAATATTTAAATAATTTATCTTGTCTAAACTCGCCCATTCAGGCACAATATCTCCACACAGGATGAGGTTTGACGGATGGTTGAGCAAACATACACAGCCGATGTGTTAGTGGTGGGTGGAGGAACAGGAGGAACCGCAGCAGCCATCCAAGCAGCACGCAGAGGGGCAAAAACCATCCTTGTAAGTGAATTTACCTGGTTGGGGGGAATGTTAACCTCTGCGGGGGTTCCTGCACCAGATGGGAATGAATTAGAGGCATTTCAAACTGGTTTATGGGGTGCATTCATTAAGGAATTACAACACCGTCAACCAGGAGGACTGAATAATAGTTGGGTTAGCTGTTTTAGTTTCGATCCCCGTATAGGAGCACATATCTTCGCCGATTGGGTGCAAGAATTGCCTAATCTACACTGGATTGCTGGATATGTGCCCTTAGAAGTATTAAAGCAGGGAAGTTGTGTAACTGGTGTTCGATTTGCAGATTTTACCGTCAACGCCAAAATTACCCTTGATGGAACCGAATTAGGGGATTTATTAGCCTTAGGAGATATACCTCATCGTTGGGGTTGGGAATTACAGTCTGAATGGGGAGAACCGAGCGCACCAATTGCATTTAATTCTCTCACTAAAAAATACCCCGTGCAATCCCCTACATGGGTGGTAATCATCCAGGATTTTGGTATGGATATTGCTCCAGAGATTCCTCCAGCACCCAATTACAATGAATCATTATTTACTGGTGCTTGGGATAACTATGGTGCAGATCAATTTTTGAATTATGGACGCTTACCCGGTGGTCTGTTTATGATCAATTGGCCAATCTGTGGTAATGATTATGGAGAGGAAATTGGGCGCATAATTGAGTCAAGGGAGAAGAAACGGGTATTTTTACAAGAATGCTATTGGCATAGCCAAAATTTTGCCCATTTTATCCAAAAGCAACTTGGTAGACGTTACGGTTTAGCAAATCATATTTTTCCTCAAATCCAAAACTCCCAGACTGCTTTCGCGCTCCATCCCTACTACCGAGAAAGCCGACGCTTAATCGGATTAACTATCATTCGCGAACAAGATATTTTACCGATCCCAGAGGGTAAGGTTGCTGCTTTACATCCAGATGCGATCGCCATCGGTAATTATCCCAATGATCACCATTACCCAGGGATTCAATTTCAGTTACAACCAAAATCTATCCGTTGGGGAGGACGTTGGACGGGAACCCCATTTACTATTCCCTACCGCAGTTTGATCCCGGTAACAAATAATGGTTTATTAGTATGTGAAAAAAATATTTCCGTATCTCACATTGCCAATGGTGCAACCAGATTACAACCTGTAGTCATGGGTACTGGTCAAGCTGCGGGAATGGCTGCGGCTATGTGTACTCAGATGAATCTTCAACCAAGAGATTTGCCCCCAAGAGAGCTACAGATGGCTTTAATACAAGACACGGAAGCATCGCCAATGGCAATTGTTCCCTTATTTAATTTATCTCCAGCTCACCCACAATGGTTATACTGGCAGCAATACTACTTAGAACATTTAGATACATACCCTTCTAGTGGAGACTGTGATAATTTATTCTATCTTCAATATTATTACGGTAATGAGAATACCGTGTTACCACATAAACTTGATTGTTTTACGGGCTTGTTCATGTACTTAGATGAGCAAAATTACAGATTCCAGATTATCACTCCGAGGGAACATGAAGGCAAGATTTACCAGTTAATAAACCTAATAGCTCATATTGAGCTAAAGCTACAATCCTTAACTGATAAGCAACAGATAACAATTTACGGTCGTCTTAATTCTGCTGGTGGCTGGTTACAGGTTGAATATATAGATAAGTAACGGCAAAATATCACTCAAGTAAAAAAAAATACTTTTAGTGATTTGTCCGGATGCAGTAAAAGAAACTAAGTATCAGTGAAGTGGAGAGTTTCAAAATAAACATTTGCTATGCGTGCTTCCATTTTACTGTTCGTCACTACCGTCGTTTTTGGTTCTGTGAACTTGAACTATCTGCAAAATCAAGAAGTATCATTTTTCAGTGATTCCGAGAGTACTACTTTAGCAGCATACGGAAACCAAAAATGTCATAAAAATGGACAACAAAAATGCCAGTATAAAGGATATAGAGGTAGCGGTAGACGCAATATCTATCGCCTTTAAACAATGGCAATAGTGTAGTAATGATACTTTAATTGAGTCACGAGAGCATAATACAAGTTTTTGGACATGAAATGTCTTCTAGAGAATATCATTGGTAAAATATAAACAGGGTGCAATCTTTATTACTTGTATTAAACTCTATGGTAATTCAATATAGCTTTTGACATTAATGTTGTAGTAACTTTCGCACCCAGCATGTGCACATTTAAGTAATATATGCAAACATATATTTTCAGTGAATGTCCTCCTCTGGAACATTGACTTTTATTAGCATCCAATCAAACAATTAATTTTGCATCTAAATCTATCAGGGTTAAGTAAGTAAGCAATCCCAAAAGCCTGATTTATCCTAAAAAGTACGGTTCGGTTATCTATATTATAACCACTGTAGATATTTTCTATCTATTCCTATTTATAGTTCAGTTTTCTGTTGTGTATATTTGTATCACACAGTAATTTTAATGTTCCCTTTTTTCTGACTCGGGTAAACATTGTGCTATTAGCTCATACTATTTTGGATTTTAGACTTCGTCGTGAGCGCTCAGTCGGACGATTTTGGATTGAAAATCACCTTATATAGCATGGGCTTTAGCATCCATCTTTCCTATTCTTTTTGCAAATTAGCAACAGTGCTTGTATTTTTCATACTAAGTGTTATCTTTGGATTGGTCTCATACCATTTCCATATGAAGATGCACATTATTAACCTGCGAAGGTAGGTTTAGTTTGTATAGCCCCAGGCTTACACTCTGTGAAAATTAGATGCAGCCTCGTAGAGAATTGGTATCACATCGATCAAAAATTATTTATATAAATTTTCCAGCTCCCCTCAATAGTGTTTTTGAGGGGTTTGAGGTATTTGGGTATTCCTTGGCTGACAACGAATATCATGAGAGTGCTTTTAACTACCGCAATCCAACAAAAACTGACAGAGTTGGGTTTCACTTCGCAAACGCCAATGGCTATATTCGCAAACTACACCAACTTCATACTAATTTGAAAAATACTTGGGACAGATGGAAAGAAACAAAGCTTATGTAGTAAATCTTTCACAATCTAAAATCATTCGATGGCTCTACTAAGCGCTCGCCGAATGTCTGAGCGCTCACGACGAAGTCCAAAATCCAAAATTGTGTGGCTGTTGCTAATTTCTGTAATAATTTGAAATCTTAGCTCTAGATTATGGAACAAAATCGCTATCCTAGAGTGAGAACAGGAAAATATCACAATAATGAGTTTTAACAACCTTCAACTGAATATCTCCCATCTTTTATCCAACTTACGTCCCTGGCTCACTTTATTTATAGTTGTGTGGTTATTGGGGTCTTTAGGGTTGGGATGGCTAGTAAATTCCTTACTCATTTTGGTAGGGTTACTGTTTTTAGCACCAATTGTCTTGTTTTTTGGTTTTCGTTGGTGGATACAGCAGAATTTAATTAGCGATCGCTGTCCTGTCTGTGGTTATGGAGTAACTGGTTTAAATAATACACAGTTACAATGTTCTAATTGTGGAGAACAATTATTTATACAGGAAAGGCAAATTCAGCGATTTACGCCAGAAGGTACTATCGATGTAAATGCAATTGAAGTTCCTTCCCAATCTATGGAAGATTCGTAGTATTTAACCAACTATTGAATCTCTTCAATAAAATAATGATTTTTGCTTTCACTGCATTAATATTCTACCAATCCAAAATCCAAAATCGTCATGCAATTTTGGATTTGGGAATTGTAAATGAACCAAAAATAAATTTGGCATATGCTGAAATTCAAGCATCTAAAATTGGAATTACTGGATATTATTTCTTTTGTCCCGAAATAGAGAGGGTGTAATTTGGGTTTGCCTTAATTAATTGACCTATGGAAAGGCTATAGTCTCCTTTTGGGAAGAATCCAGACATTGTTGGTTTGTTTCCAGAATAAGCATCAGGAAGTACACAAAACTTGCCTCCAGGTCCATCAATTAATAAGGTAGGTTTACCTTCACTTTCAACAGTTAAGCGCAAATATGGTAACGATTTCTTTAATCTGAGTATTTGATGGGGAGTGGCTGGTATATTACCACAATTACTGGAAACTGTCCCCCCAGATTTTCCAGTCACAATTAATGGATCTTTTGCTAGTTTAGAATCAATTTGTAAAATTCCTGCTGTTACTGACTGACCCAGAAAAAATAGCCAAGTTACCATCAATATTGCTGGAAATATCATTAATAATGTCTTCGGTTTCATAATAATTATGTTAGATAAGGTCGTGAGAACGCAACTAATTAATATATTCTGACTTGTTAGACGATATTCCAGATTTTTTTGTTTCTGGATCTACTGTATCAACTTTTTCAAAATAATTTCTGCATCACTTAGTTAAACAGGTGTGAATATCAAGTAAATAACCATAGAATCTAAACAAATGAAAATAAAGGTAAGATTCCATAAATGAGCATCAAAATAATTTCTGCTTGCTTGTTAAGTCAGACTCCTGACTACTGAATTACTATCCTAGTAATTTCAGAACACAATCACATCCATTCTAGTAATATTACTGTCATGCATGGTTAAAAAAACATCTATCTCTTACCTAATAAATACTCATTACCAGGTTTTCTCTTGGAATTGCATAAGTTTCTTGACTGAGGTAAAAAATACTGATGACTAATGAATCAGAAAGAGAGTTACAACAACGCCTACAGAACCTAGAGGCAGAAATTAATTCTGCATCTGTACCAGATTATCAAGTACATAAAATTCCTAATACTGATCCCGCCAACTTCACTAGTACAGATGTTCATATAAGGCGAATTGTGCAATGGTTTAAGGGTCTATCTAAAACTGCACAAGTAGTAGTGTGTGGAGTAGGCTTTTTAGCTAGCTTGACTATGTTGCAGGCCCTATTCAAGCTAGTAAGTGCTGTCATTAGTTTGGCAATCTTGGCAGTATTGCTATACCTTGGATACAAATTTATTGTATCCAAGAGTTTGAAAGGTAAGTAATATTCAAACCCTACGGGTGTGGCATATTAATACAAAAATTTCAAGGGAATTATTTCATGGCAACCCCAATTATGAGGAGAAATACTAATCAATCCAACCAGCCCAGTACAACGGGAAAATCGAATCTACTGCCTTTGCCAACTAGACGTTTTGCAGCTTGGGCGGTGGAATTTACTTTATTAGTTGTGAGCGGGTTGGTTCCCTTTGGTATTGGGGTATACGCCAATTCCAAGAGCGATCTCAATCGTGTTCCATTGCACCCAGTCTTAGTAGTTACAGAAAAAGCGATCGCTTATCCTCTAGCATTACCGGTCAGTTATGGAACCCGGAATGTTGCTTGGGTAACAAATTTTTTCTGGTCATTAGCTATTTTAGCTCCCCTAGGTGTTTCCGGATGGCAATTGTATTTACTGGCAAAAACTGGTAGTACTACCCCCAAACGCTGGTTTGGAGTCCGAGTGGTTAACAAACAGGGTATGGCACCAGGAATATTAGCAGTGGGACAACGGGAATTAATCGGTCGCTGGACAGTGCCTATATCCCTAACTTATATTCTTTGGCGTAATAGCTTTGCCTTTCCAAATTTAGGGGTATTCATGATTATCACTGCCCTAATCTGGTTAGCAGATGGCACTGGTGTGACCAAACGTAAACCCATGCGTGCTTGGCATGATCGCTTGGCGGGAACTTACACCATTGATGCCACCCTTCCTTTTATACCAGAGCAACTCGGTAGACAAGAACAATGGACAGATTCAGATGAAGAAGAGGCGATCGCCTCCATTGTCATCACCCCAGAATCACAGCCAGAATCAAGTCCCAAACCTTCCATTTGGCAGGGTCTTCAGAAATATCCCAGTGTCACCTTGATTGGTGCTGCCATCGCTAGCATTACTCTGGTTTTAGGAACACTGATAAGTACTCAAGTTTACACTCAAGTTCAGCAAAATCGCAGAGCAGCCCAACAGCGTAACAGTCAACAATTTATATCTCTACTCCAACCATTAAGTCCCAAATCTCGGGCTAGTGATGAGGAAAAACGTAGCGCCATTTTAGCTATGGGAACCCTTGATAACCCCCAGGCAAACCAGTTTTTAGTAGACTTACTAGTCAAAGAAGCGAATAACCCCAGGTTAAGTAATACCATTGAACAAGCTTTAGTGAACTTGGGTCTTAAGGTGATCCCCGATTTAAAACGTGCCAATCAATTTCTTTCCAGCCAATTAAGGACGAGGAAAAATCTTTCTGCCCAAGAAAAAGCATTAAAAAAACGAGGTTTGCAGGTTAATATCCAAGCAATCAACAAAATTTTAGCAGTACATAGTGGTAATACTTATAATGCCGACCTTAGTCGAGTTCAATTAGTTACCAATAGTGCAAAAACACCAAACTTAAAAATCATCTTAGACAAAGTTGATGTCTGGGGAATCAACTTTAAATACGCCAACCTGAGTCAAGCCAGTTTTAAAGGTAGTCGCTTTCGAGGAGCAGGTAAAGATGGGCGTTGGGATACCTATGATGATTGGATTACTGATTTAAGTGGCGCTGAAATGCAACGGGCAGATTTGACAGATGCCAATCTCAGTCGTGTGTTGATGGTGCGAACCAATCTCAGCCGAGCCACCCTCAATCGAGCAAATTTATTCAATGCTCGCATGGTAAATGCCAATCTCAGTAGCTCTCGACTAGTGGGAGCAGATTTACGGGGTGCTGTATTAGAAAATGCCAGTCTTACAGGAGCAGATTTAGGAGATGCTAAATTAAACGAAGCCGATTTATATGGAGCAAGGCTAGGAAGAGTAATCGCCATCGGCAGCCAATTATCCCATGCCAACTTAACCAACACCAATTGGCAAGCCGCAGATTTATCCGGTGCTGATTTACATCATGCTAACTTGCGGAATGCTAACCTCAGTGCTAGTCGCCTCAAAGGTGCTATTTTAAGCTATGCCAATCTGGAAAATGCTAAATTCCGGAATGCAGACCTCAGTCTAGCTGATTTACGAGGAGCTAATCTCACAGGAGCAGATTTTCAAGGGGCAATTCTCACCTCTGGTAAATCAAATCCAGCAGATAAATTTGTCCGAACTCCAACTTTAGGATCGGAGTCCGCAGTAGTCCAAGGAGTGGATTTCACTCAAGTAAAAAATTTAGACCCCAGACAAGTGGCTTACATTTGTACTCAAGGTGCTCTCCATCCCCGATGTCCTTAAATAAGTAATAAGTAATAAGTAGGGCTTGCTGAAAAAGTCTTTTGGTGGGGGTAGGGAGTAGGGAGTAGGGAGTGGGGAGTAGTTCCAGCCCCTTTATTTCTATTCTTTTTGCCAGAAAAAATAACAGATGCAAGGATTTTAAACCTAAAATCCTAATTTCCTTGCACGCCCTTCCCCAATAAAATAGTCTCAAAGCATTGATAAATCAATATTTTTCAGTTATTCAGCAGACCCTAAGTAAGAAGTAATAAGTAAAAAGTAAGAAGGAGATTTCTAGAATTGGAATGATTACGGAAACTGACAAGTCCTTGTCACTGATAAAATTATCAATCACCTGACTTATACCATTTCTCTAAATCCTGGCTACAAATAATTCTACCCCTGCTCCCTGCCCCCCTGCTGTTCATGCGTAGCTTTATTTTGGAGAATTGATATTATTACTTACTTGTTATTTGCCGACTTGAAGCGACTGCTATCTACCCTTAAGCTTTACTATAACGGCAGTCCTTTCCCAGGAAAAGGGATAGAAAATGTGAACAAGATGAGTTATGACTATGGAAAGTAGTGTGAGGAGTGACATCACCATGAAATGGCAAAATTTAGTTTCAGGGTTAGTAGCTAGTGTATCCTTAATTGCGATCGCTAATATTCAACCAGCATCAGCACAAGTTGCATATGGTAGCTATGTGGGTGTTGGTCCTACTGTGGGGATTACTAAAGATTCCCAGGTGGGAGGAGTTGTCGCGGCTCGTTATAAACTACTGAGAACCCCTGTTTCCTTCCGTGCTCAAGCCCTCATAGGTAAAAGTACTGCCGTAGTTCCCACCGTTTCTTATGATGTACCACTTAATTGGCAAACTGACGCTTATTTAGGAGCAGGACTAGTATTAGCTGGTGGTGATACAGCTTCTCCTGTGGGCAATAAAGTTAGTTTTGCTTTACAGCCCGGTGTGGATTATGTGGTTCCCAATAGCAATACTGTAATTTTTGGGAATGCGATTATTGCTTTTGATGCTTATCGTGATAGTAATGCTACCGCTTTCTCGATTCAAGGTGGAGTCGGTTTAAGATTTTAATGTTTCACTGCTAGAACAATTAAAGCATTGACAATTGCTGCTGCGACAGGGGAACCACCCTTACGTCCTTTGACAAGCACCTGATTCACCGGTGCTTGTGCTAATGCAGTCTTAGATTCCACCACAGAAATAAAACCAACGGGAGCGCCAATTACTAAAGCAGGTAATACAGATGCAGTTGCTAACTCAGAGCAAAGTGCTAATAAAGCAGTGGGAGCATTACCAATCACAAAAATTGCCTCTGGGAATTGACGATAACATTGCAATAAACCTGTTTCTGTGCGGGTTTTTCCTGGAAGTGCATCCTGAGTAACTTCCACAGCACTAATTAACTGATTACCAAAAGTTCGAGCCAATAACCCTGCTATTCCTTGTTTTACCATCCCCACATCAGTAATGATTGGCACTCCCTGGATAATTGCTTCAATTCCAGATGCGATCGCATGGGGAGAAAACTCCAGTAATTGTTTAAAATCAAAATCAGCAGTACTGTGAATCACCCGACGGACGATTTCATATTCTTGAGGGGAAAAGCTGTGTTCGCCAATTTCATCATCAATCATGGCGAAACTCCGTTCCATGATGGGATGGATGGTTAATTTTATATTCTTCTGGGGAAATAAAGTTTCTGGTGGATTCTCAGATTTCGAGGAACCATTCATCTAGCACCCTCTCGATAATGTTAAGGTGGGCAATGCCCACCCTACCAAAAAATCAGGGATATTTAACTAGCCACAACTTCAATATTGACTTTTGCTGTCACATCCGAATGTAGCTTAATTTCTGCTTCATAGGTGCCCAAACTACTGATATCGGGAATGGTAATACCCCGTCTATCCACTTCCATATTCAGAGAACCTTGGATTACATCTGCCACATCTTGGGTGGTAACAGTACCAAAAATTGATTCTGCTTCACCAGCTTGTTTAGCAATTTTAAACGCACCAGCTTTTTCCAAAATAGCTTGTTGCTCTAATGCTTGTTGCTTCAATTCCAACTGACGTTGGCGTTCCTTTTCTCGCTTACGTTCTACCTGTTTGAGAATACCAGGGGTAGCAGCAATTGCCAAATTTTTGGGAACCAGATAATTACGTGCATAACCTGGAGCAACTTCTACCAAGTCGCCGAATTTTCCCAGCTTGCTGATATCTTGATTTAAAACTAACTGTATACGTTTACTTTTCGCCATTTTTACTCTTTATTTTCTATAAAACTGTCTGAGCTTGGGTGTTAGCAGGATAGGCACATGGTAGCTTTATCCCAAAAATTAGGAAGCTTATACCCTAAAGCCTAAAGATTCTAGCTAAATTCGAGGGGCGATCGCAACCCATTCTCTATTCTGCTTGCAATATGAGGAACAGGGGGTGAGGGAAAAAAGTGTGGGGAGTGTGGGAGGTGTGGGGAGTGTGGGGAGTGATTTTTTGGATACTTAGCTAGAAATCCCACCCAAAATTTCGTTCACCCAGAAACAGGGGAGGAGTTAAGGATGTTGCGATAAAGCAATTTCATTATCAGGAATAAAAATACCTCTTCCCGATTCCCGAATCCCCATTCCCCATTTTCATAAAAGTTACATACAAACATAAGTATATGGGTTAAATGTAGTTAAAATTACTTTTTAACTTGAATATTTAAGAGAGTATTATATTCTTCAAGGGAATAGAATAAAGGTTCTATGCTTTGAGTCCTGGTTGCTGATGCTTGTGAATTAGGGGTAATGAGATTGTGAATATAATACTACACATTAACAAGTGTCTATCGTGGATTATACATATATTGAGAAGCAAAAGTACTCAATACGTTTATGTAGAGACTGTATTAACTTATAGATTGTTAGACATTTTGGGAATGATGTGTGGGTTTTATATGCAAAACTTGTGGTCAAAACAAAAGCACAGTAGCATTAACAACCATATCTGATCAACAGCCGCCATATGTCTTTGCATGATGAAGTTTAGCATCCAAAAGCTGACATTATTATTTGTATTGGCATTAGTAGTGGTTTGTACTAATACTGCCATTTTCTACGGCAATACAATTGATTTAATCCATAACCAGAAAGCAGTTAACTCTTCCTATGAGGTAATCGCTCAATTGGGAAATTTCTTGTCTAATTTTCAGGATACAGAAATAGCCCAGCGTAATTATTTACTTACCGCAGATATTGATGATTTGCAAACCTATGACAAGGCAAAACAAAATACTAGCAAAAGTCTTGACAAACTACGGGTTTTAGCTGCTAATTCCGCCCAGAAAAAACAATGGTTGCTTTTATTGAGGCAAAAAGTTAATCAACGTTTAGATATCCTGCAAGCAGAAGTAGAAGCACGAAAATACAAGGGATGGAATGGGGTATTAACACTAATTAAATCTCAGCAACATCGGGATAAAAGTCAACCGATTCAAACCTGGCTGGAAAAGTATTTAACAGAGGAACAAGATTTACTACAAAAAAAAGTTAAGCGATCGCAAGCTAATTTTAACAAAAATATGGCGGTGTTTTTCATTGCCACTGCTGTTGATATAGCTTTAGTGATTTTACTTTACCAGTTGCTCAGGGATTACATTATTCGACTCAAATGTACAGAATTAGCCCTACGCCAAAGTGAGAATCGTTTGCGGGCGATGATTGATGCGGAACCAGAATGTATTCAATTAATTGCCAAGAACGGTATTCTCTTAGAAATAAATACATTTGGTGTAGAACTGATGGAGGTGGAAAGTGCGGATATTTTAGTTGGACAATCAGTTTATCGGGCAATTGTACCAGAATATAGAAAAGCTTTTGCCTTTTTGCATCAAAGGGTATGTCAAGGACATAAAGGGAGTTTACAATTTGAGATTGTAGGATTTCAAGGTACTCGTCGCTGGGTGGAAAGTCATGCTGTACCTTTACCTAATGAGATCGACGGAGAATTTTTGCACTTAGCTGTGACACGAGATATTACTCAGCAAAAATTAGCAGAACAAAAAATTAGCGAACAAGCAGCACTGTTAGATATTGCTGTGGATGCTATTTTAGTTCAGGATATGGATGGTGCTATCTTATTTTGGAATCAAGGAGCAGCTAAAATTTATCATTGGCAGCCACAGGAAGCTTTGGGTATAAAAGCTCGCCATTTACTATACCAAGAAACATCAACCCAATGGCAAGATGTCAAATCAAAAGTCATGCACCATGGCTCATGGCTAGGGGAATTGTCCCAAATAACTAAAGAAGGTGAAGAAATTATTGTTGAAAGTCGCTGGACTTTAGTCAGGGACGACAATGGTAATCCCAAATCCATGTTTATTGTCAATACAGAAATTACCCAGAAAAAGCAATTAGAGATACAATTATTGCGATCGCAACGTTTGGAAAGTATTGGCACCTTAGCTGGGGGAATTGCCCATGATTTAAATAATGTCCTGTCTCCAATTTTAATGTCAGTACAGATGTTGCGGATGAAACTCCCCCAGCAGCAGCATCAACAATTACTACAAATGCTAGAAAATAATGTTAAACGAGGTGCTAGTCTCGTTCAACAAGTATTATCTTTTGCCCGTGGTGTAGAAGGTAAACGTACCATAATCCAAGTAAAACAGCTACTAGCAGAAATCGAGCAAATTATTACCCAAACATTTCCCAAATCAATTATTTGTCACGCAAACATCGAAACAGATTTGTGGATGATTTCTGGGGATCCTACCCAGATACATCAGGTGTTCATGAATCTAGTTGTTAATGCCCGTGATGCTATGCCTGATGGTGGGTATTTACGTATTTATGCTGAGAATAGAGTGATTGATGAACAATATGCTCACAGCAATATAGATGCTAAGGCTGGTAATTATATTTTAATTACAGTGGAAGATACAGGTATGGGTATACCCATTACCGTTCAAGAACGTATATTTGAACCTTTCTTTACCACAAAAACAGTGGGTAAAGGTACAGGTTTGGGACTTTCCACTGCACTAGGTATTATTAAAAATCATGGTGGCTTTGTGAATATGCATAGCTGCGAAGGTAAAGGTACCCAATTTCAGATTTATTTGCCTTCCTTAACTAAAAGCGAAGTTCCACCTCCCTGTCGAGCTATTATTCCCCTCAATGGTAGGAGTGAATTAATTTTAGTAGTGGATGACGAAGCCGTAATTCGGGAAATTACCAGATCATCTTTAGAACAACATAATTATCGCGTCCTGACAGCTAAGGATGGGGTTGAGGCTGTTTCCTTGTATGCACAACACCAACAAGATATTAGCTTAGTGTTATTGGATATGCTCATGCCTCATTTAGATGGAACAATAGCTATCCGCACCCTACAAAAAATTAATCCCCATGTCAAAATTATTGCCATCAGTGGACTAATTTGCGATCGCAAAATTGCCGAGGTTCAAGATATGGGAGTCAAAGCTGTTTTATCTAAACCCTGTACGGCACAGGAATTGTTAAGAACCATTAATACAGTCAACTATGGATAATACAATTTTGGATTTTAGATTTTAGATTTTGGATTGAGCCTATGTCTAAAGTCAGGCGTAGGGCTATACAAACTAGTCACTCATGGACAATATTTTGTTCACAACCAAACATGAAAACCCTTGTTCCCTCCTGTCCTCTGCCCCCTGCTCCCTGCTCCCTGCTCCCTGCCAGATAAAGGGCGCAAGGCTTGCGCCCAACTTTCCTCATCAGTCATCAGTTTGTGGTGTCACTAGACTGGCGGTTTGGGTATGACTATCCCAGACTACCCAGCCTAACTTGGGATCTAAATCCACAGGATTATCTGTCACTTTAAAGTACAACTTATTGCTACCCTTCGGTTCAATGGCAAAGTCAGCATTTTGGGCGTAAACAACCTTAAAGCCCCTATCCCGAAGACAATACATAGCCCAAGCTTTCAGTGATTGTCTAGCTGGTTCGTGGGGGATTGGTGGTTTAGCGATCGCCTCAGCAATAACTTGATATATTTGCATAATATAAGTACCTGTGCAAAGCTAATTAACTTAATATTCTATCTGGCGAGGGAATAGGGAAAATTGAATTCAGAATTAGTTGCGAATCTTTTCTAGTATGTTGCGAAGTTTAAAGACTGGTTAAGTTCAGTTAAAGGGGGTTACAGCATCTGCTTTTATTTGTTAAATTAACAATCAAGACACCAGACAAGGCGCAATCAAAACCAACAAGCAAAGGCTAGTGAAAATTAGGTGTCTCCCCTCAGTAGCCTAACCAAGTGAAAGCATAAACTAATTAAGTGGCAATTTCCCTCGGTATGTGATGGGAAGCCAAATCCCAAAGCGGAAAAACATAGATGTGCTAGCTTGGATGTGATAATGTCCACCTACTTGTAAACTTGTCCATCTATTTCTTCTATTACTAACTTAACAATAAGAACAATTTGCTCACTAATGAATTTACCGAACCCGGTCGCACTCGATCGGGTTTTCGAGTATTTTTATATACATAATCCTGAATTGTCAATTCAAACACAGAATACAATAGGAAAGATAGTACCGGATGTAGATGTTCAAAGTCAGTTAATGGCTAATAGCTTTTTAGAATTCTGGGTTTATCTACGCTGTCAAGT
>NZ_FYBH01000188.1 GCF_900185595.1 Calothrix rhizosoleniae SC01 | reverse complement strand
ATATGAAACGAGATATTCAAAAACTAGCACAACAAGAATACGACCTACTGATTGTGGGTGGTGGGGTATATGGGGCAGCTTGTGCCTGGGATGCTTCCCTGAGGGGTCTCAAAGTCGCTCTTTTAGAAAGGGCTGATTTTGGATGGGCAACTTCTTCCAACAGTGCGAAAATTGCTCATAGTGGATCTCGATATTTACAGCATGCTGACTTTAAGCGTATGCGGGAATCAATTCGGGAACGTTCTTTAATTGCAGATATTGCTCCTCATTTAATCGATCAGCAGCCCTATATGTTTCCAATCTATGGACATGGTATCAAAGGATTAGAGACCATGACCCTGTATTTTTCCATTTATGATTTATTCAGTATTGATTGCAGGCGAAAAAAAGATCCAGCTCGATGTGTACCTAACTCGCGAATTATTTCCAGGGAAGAAGTATTGAGGATAATGCCCGGTATAAAGTCGGAAGGTTTAACTGGTGGTATGGTTTGGTCTGAAGGACAAATGCACAATACTGAGCGATTAACCCTATCACGTATTTTGTCAGCTCATGAAAGGGGTGCAGAAGTAGCTAATTATATGGAAGTTACGGAGTTTATCAAATCTGAAAATGCTGTCATTGGTGTAGAGGCAAAAGATTTAGTCAGTGGACAAACAATAGTTGTGCGTGCGAAAACTATATTAAATACTACAGGTCCCTGGGCCGCAAAAACATTAAATCTTTCAGGAGAAAAGTTTAAAAGCTACGGTATTCACGGTTCTAAAGCTTTTAGCTTAATTACACGCCCATTGAGTAAAGAACACGCTTTAGTCATATCTCACAAGCCAATCTATGACGATGAGTATGCGATTGTTAATAAAAAGTCTAATCTTTCTTTTGCCATTCCTTGGCGGGGTCATTCCTTAGTTGGCTCTTTGCACCTCCCATGTGATGACGACCCCGACAAAGTGTCTATCTCAGAAGATGAGATTCAAACCTATATCAATCTTATCAATGAAGGTTACCCATCTGCAAAATTGTGTCGCGAAGATGTACTGCATGTGTTGTGGGGCATTATACCAGCAGATAAAAAAGGTTCGGCAGCACCTCGCAAACATTATTTTATCTTGGATCATCTGAAAGAAGATGGTCTAGAAGGTTTTATTAGTATAGTTGGTGTCAAATATACGACTGCTCGTGATGTAGCACAAAAGGCTATAGATTTAGTTTGGCGCAAGTTAAAACGAGTACCGGTTAAATGTCGTACCCAAGATACTCCTGTATGGGGTGGAGATATTGAATACATGAATACTTTTATGGAAGAAGCAGTTGCTAAAGAAGCAGACCAATTGAGTGCTGAGGTTATACGTCATCTTGTACGTACTTATGGTTCCGCTTATTCAAAAGTGCTAGCATACTTAGATGAAAACCCTGTGTGGAAGGAAGTAATACCCAACAGCAATATCATTCAAGCAGAAGTTATATATGCAGTGCGCGAACAGATGGCTGAAAAATTGGTGGACGTTGTTTTGCGACGAACCGATTTGGGAACTTTAGGTTATCCAGGTATGGAGCCACTTCGCCTATGTGCTCAACTTATGGCTGAAGAACTGGATTGGAATGAAGCACGAATTGAAGCTGAATTATCGGAAGTAGCCAAGAGCTATATTATCCGACCAAATATTGAGATTTTATGCCACCAGTAATTGCAGTTTTGATAATAGTGAGGAATTGAGTTTAGGGATTTGCATATAAATAAAATACCAATTAAATAAGCTGCTATTAATAAATAGCAAAATATGTTTGGTACTTGAATAAATTGTAAATCCTTTAAGTCAATCGTTGTCCATCAATTATTCCTAAACCGAAACAACTATATTTATTTACATTTTTTGAATTCTTAGGGCGAACCAATTTTGGCTAAGCAGCAAAAGAAGTTTATTCTCACAGCAATTAAGTTGTGTGTTTCTGGAACGCTAATATACTGGATTTTGCAGAACACAAATCTAGCGGAAATTTTTTCGGTCATAGGTTCCGTTAATCTATTCCTTATCTTAGTAGCAACTTTTCTCAAATTTTTGGGTTATTATGTAAGTGCTCTACGGTGGCGCATACTACTTAAAGCTCAAGGAATAAACGCTAGCATTCATTTTTTGTTTCAGTCTTATGTCGTAACCAGTTTCTTTAATAACTTTTTGCCATCTATTATTGGTGGCGATACTGTGAGAGCATATGATTCTTGGCGCTTGGGAACAGGCAAAGTCGGGGCAGTAGCTGTTATTTTTATAGATCGGTTTTTGGGCTTACTAGCATTGATACTATTTGCTGTTAGTGCAATGTTTATGTCTAGACAACTGAGTGCCCATCTTCCCTTTTTGCATCTTTGGATGCTTTTGGGAACTACAGTGATGATTTCAATTATCTGGATGGTTTTTATGCCTTCTGAGAAGATTTTGATGCTCATCAAGACACTTCGCTTTCCCTATTCACAACTATTAAAGAATTTTTTAGCAAAAATTATCAATCCTTTTCTGGCCTTTCAAGGTCAGAAGGATATACTATACAGAGCTTTTGGGCTATCTGTGCTTTTGCAGACTAATGTGATAATTCACTTTTATCTAATTGCTATGGCACTAGAGTTTCCTATTCCTTTTAATCATTTTTTCCTAATTATACCTTTGTCTATTTTTATTATGATGCTGCCCATTTCTATTAATGGAATTGGAATTAGAGAGAGTATTTTTGCCTTCTTCTTTCTCAGCTATGGTGTTTCCAAACCTGAAGCTGTTGCCTTTGCTTGGTTGGTATACGGTATTACGATACTTCAAGGAGTAGTCGGTGGAATCGTTTATGCACTTCGTAAGTAGATTTGGTTATGATAAAATAATATCAAAAATCAGTTATATTTATTGCTGTTAATGAGATTCACAGCAATAAATTATGTTTTTCACTAAATTTTAGTTTTATTGCAATTAATCTCATGTTCTGTAGGATTTTATGCTAATAACAACTATTAATTTTACATATTTCGCTCTTCCGTAGTTTTTATGTTGACAGTTAATTTAAAATTCCGTGATAAATCTGAGTGAAGAGCCATAAATTATTATTATGTTTGTTTATTTAAAAAAATCATGCTGACTTATTTAATTAAATTTAGAATTAACTTACTACTTATACCTCTTAGTTTTTTGAGTTGGGGATGTTTAGGTCAGTCCAATGCAGATATTTCTAATCAAAAAACAAACAAATTAGCCTATTCCCAAATCAAGCCTCAGATTATTGAATTAGATTTACCGGCTCAATACGACAGAGCAGGGGGTTTGATTGTGGCGGATGTCAACGGTGATAGTCAGAAAGACTTCATAGTTACCAAACCCGGTCATATCGTAGTTTACAATCATCTTGGGCAAAAGCTATGGGCTAAACAGCTCGACATCCAGGTAACTACTGGAAAAGCTAACTCCACGGGATTACCTGGATTGCACGGAGCGGGTGTCCAAGTGGCTGATGTAGATGGGGATAAAAATACTGAAGTTTTGTTCTTAAAGAAAGACAAGACCCTTCATATAGTTCAAGGTAAAAATGGAAATATCAAAAGAAGTATCAAGCTTGAATCTCCAGCAGGTACAGAACGTTGGGAACATTTGGTAATTGCTAATTTTCGAGGTAAAGGCGATCGCGATTTGTTACTCCAAACAACTAATGCTAAGGGCTATCGTATGGGTCGATATTTAGCAGCTTATGCAATTGACGATTTACTCAAACTCAACAAACCCAAACCATTATGGACGCAAGATGACTTCCTTGCCAGTGCTCACAGTGGGGCAAGGGTTGCTGATTTGAACGGAGATGGCAAAGATGAAGTTTTGGGAGGAACAATTATTGCACCTAACGGAAAACTTTTATTGAAAATTCCTCTAAAAGGTCACATTGATTCTCTCTTTGTGGCTGATGTGCGTCCAGATATTCCAGGATTAGAGGTTGTAGTACTAGAAGAAGGAGGAGATAACTATAAACGTGTTATCCCCGGCAATAACTTCATTTCTAATTTTGGCAATAATATTACTAACAAATTAACCCAAGAAGCTAATCGAGTCTTTCTTTACAATCGCGATCGCCTTATATGGACAACTCACTATAAACATCAAGAGCCGCAAAATGCAGTCGTTGGTGATTTAGACCCCAGTCGTCCAGGTTTAGAAATATGGAATCGTAGCCGTTATAACGAACATCAAAAACCCTTTGTATTTGATGCCCAAGGCAAACTGATTGCCAACTATAACATGGATGATGTTGCACCAAAAGGCTGGACCAGCAAAGGAGTAGAAGTCATATTTACTATTGACTGGACAGGAGACTCAAGACAATTAGCTGCCGCTAAAGAACGTCATAAATCTGGAGACATTGGAATTTTTAACCCAATTAACGGTCAATTTATTCACCGCTTCCAGGAAAAAGCAGATCGACTTTACGTGGCAGATATATCAGGGGATTGGCGCGAGGAGTTAATAGTCCTCAGTGGTAATCAATTACGGGTTTACAGTAACCCAGAACCAAATCCTAATCTTAATCGCCCACGACTATGGTCTCAACCCCACTACCGTCGTAGCAAAATGACTTGGAATTATTACAATCCATAAGCTAATAAATGTTACTTAAAAAATATATAAAACCAAATAACTAATATGAGTTTAACAAACTTACAAATATCAATATTGCCAAAAATACATATTACAAAAAAACAGTTAAGCCAATGGTTTCCTATCACCTTAATTTTAATACTGGCTACTGCATTGCGTCTTTATCAACTAGATACGGAGGGTCTTTGGATTGATGAAACTTTTAGTTTCCGAGATGCTGAAAACTTTAAGCTAACTGATTTAATTGGCATCCGACCAGTTTATTATGCACTCTTACGTGTTTGGATGCTATTTGGCACCACTGATGCTTGGCTTAGAGGACTGGCAGTTTTATTCGGCATAGGTAGTGTCTTTCTAATATATTATCTTGGTCATCGTTTGGCTGGAAGGGCTGTTGGTCTAATTTCTGCTTTGTTGATGACTTTTTCCCCACTATTTATTAATCATTCTCAAGAAATACGATTTTATACTCTGAGTACTTGCCTCTGCCTTGTAGGAACCTTAATCTTGAGTTATTTGCTGGAGTCTCCTAGTAAAATTTTACTGGGATGGTGGGCTATTACCCGCATTTTAGCGACTTTGACTGCTCCACTTAATGTCCTAATGTTAATACCTGACACAATTTTGTATTGTTGGAGGTTTAGAAAAGAACGTCGGTGGTTATTCTTACTAGGAAAGGGATTCTCCTTGATTGGCTGTTTTTTAATCATACCAGCAGCATACTTATTTGTTGGGAAAGATTTTTCCAAATTTATGACTCAGCACCATGAATGGCCAAAACCTTCCATTTTTTGGATCATAACCACACTATCATCGTTTACGGCAGACCATCATAACATTCCATCCAGGACTAATTCACTACTGCAATATATACCAAATTCATCTCAGGGATTATGGCAAAATCTGATCTCAGAGGCCACAGTCAACTTGTTTTACAATCGTATTTATAGCCTAGTACTTGTTTGTCTTTTGGGTATAGCCCTGATAATAAGTCTCAGAAAGAGATCCTTTGCTCCAAAAATAGTTTGGACAGCAGTATGGGGAATATTGCCAGTAGGAGTTATTTTATTAATATCTTATTTATTTAGCTCCATATGGCGCGATCGCTATCTATTATTTATAGCCCCCTATTTCTTAATTCTTCTAGCAGCAGGTTTTATATTAGTTTGGCGTTGGCAAAAAACACTAGCAATTGTGGTGGCTATTATGTACACATTTGCAGTCAGTGGGGGGTTAATAAACTACTATACACAACTACATCGTCCAGATTGGCAAGGTGTAGCATCAATAATTAACAACAATGGGAAAACAGGTGATTTAATTGTTATTCATGAACCTAATAATATTTCTAAATACTCTTTAAATCGTTACTATCATGGCAAAATTCCAGTATATAATATTAACTTACCTCAAAATTCTCAGATAGTTGTTGATAGAAGTACACTAGAAAAACAAATTAGTAATATCCCAGTAAATCAATCTCGCTTATGGCAGATTTGCTGGCATTCTTTTTGTAATCAAGAAAGATTCGATTGGATATCAGAAAGGCTTGTTGGTAAAAAATTTAAAAGCGAAACTAAGCGTAGTTATTTATATTCTGATAATAGTATTCATGTAGTTCTAGTAACTCCAACTGACTCATATAATTCAGATAACAATCCGGAATCATAGATGATAAAAGAATCACTTTGGTTATGCTGCTTTTATTGCTAAACTAATTTCATATGTATCGGCCACTGATCCAGTATTAGCACAGATTATAATTTTAGTATAACTATTGCTTTTAATAATTATCAATCACTATTTATAAAAAACATGCACAATTCATTATTCTCCAAACAATATCAAGAGCCGACTCTGGTAAATACCACCAAATTACAAATATCCGTAGTAGTGCCTATTTACAATGAAGTCGAAAGCCTACCCCGA
The DNA here is from genome assembly GCF_900185595.1 of Calothrix rhizosoleniae SC01. Classification (GTDB taxonomy): domain Bacteria; phylum Cyanobacteriota; class Cyanobacteriia; order Cyanobacteriales; family Nostocaceae; genus Calothrix_A; species Calothrix_A rhizosoleniae. Next base: position 16,148 of record NZ_FYBH01000188.1, on the reverse strand, counting down.
TTAATTGAGTCTATAACTGAGAGCTTAAATAACACTGGATTAAGCTACGAACTAATCTGCGTTGATGATGGTTCTCAAGATGGTTCCGTACAACTACTGAAAAAATTAACACTCAGTTACCCATGTTTGCGGGCAATTATTCTGCGACGCAATTATGGTCAAACCCCAGCCATGGCTGCTGGATTTAATTATGCACAGGGTAAGACTATTATCACTTTAGATGGTGATTTACAAAATGACCCAGCTGATATTCCCATGCTGCTTGCTAAACTAGACGAAGGCTATGATCTAGTCAGTGGGTGGCGTAAAAATCGTCAAGATGCAGCTTTAACCCGTTTGTTACCTTCTAAAATTGCCAACTGGTTGATTGGTAAAATTACTGGAGTTAAGCTGCATGACTATGGGTGTTCTTTGAAAGCTTATCGTTCAGAATTAGTAGCTGATATGAATCTTTATGGAGAGTTACATAGGTTCTTACCAGCTTTAGCCTTTATTGAAGGGGCAAGAATTACTGAGTTACCAGTAAATCACCATAAACGTCAATATGGAAGTAGCAAATATGGACTTGGTCGCACTATTAGGGTCGTACTGGATTTAATTACTGTATTTTTCATCAAAAAGTTCTTAACACGACCGATGCATGTGTTTGGATCATTGGGAATGATATCTCTAGTCATCGGTACTTTGATAGGAATTTATTTGACTTTCCTGAAACTATTTCTCAATCAGGGTATTGGTGAACGACCATTACTAATTTTGACCGAACTATTAGTCTTTACCGGTATACAGTTATTCTGTTTTGGTCTTTTGGGCGAACTGCTCATGCGTACTTACCATGAATCACAAGGAAAACCCATTTACAGAGTCAGAGAAATACTAGGAGATCGGGTTTAATTGTAACCAATTTATTCTTTTTTATTCCAGCCATAAGATCAGTATACAGGAACTATACTACTGGCAAATTTCTCAGAGTAGGGTGTGTGGTACTTTGATTAAGGTAGATTAGGATTTGTAGTATCACGCACTTAATTACCAATTTTGACTATATCGTAAGTCCTGAAAGTAATAAGTTTAGATTCAAAAAACAATAATTTATTACTGAAATATTATGATTATTTTGAAAACAATATTTTTACTTAAATTAATTAAAATGAGATAAATCCACACCAGTATCAAAGAAAACATAAACCCAATATACTTTATACAAAATTAGTATCTACTTTAACTAAAAAATATTATTGATTGGCTTCTGATTCTAAATGTAGATGATATACTTGATTACATATAGAACTAGTACTTATTTTTTGGGAGGAAATTACCTAATAGCTTAATAGATGAAGTTTTAGTTATCAAGACATGACTCAGAATTAAGTATAATTACAATCTACAGAATCTTTTTTATACAAATTAATGTTTAAAATTGAGGACATTTCTAATTATGAATTTTGTGTACTAAAATTTTCAGTCTAAGTATATTTAATTGTCGTAAATAAACCATTGTTTATTTTTCTCATAAGCAATCATAAAATTCTGACTTGTAATGTAGATGAAAATTATATTTTAAAGTATCACATATACATCTTTGAAATTCCGTCCAATTAAAAACCATGAAAAGTGTGATGCGACCTCAGAGCTGCTTGTGGGGGACTCATTTCATTAGGTTTATTATGGTATAAATTGCGGCTAAAATAATAGAGAAACCGTAAGCCTATATTTTTTAATTTAAAATGTTTTTTACTCATAATGAAAATTTTACAGCAAGTTGGAGTCGTCATCATTGGACGCAATGAAGGTCAACTCCTAAAACAATGCTTGATGTCTGTGGTGGATAAGGTTTCTGGGATTGTCTATGTTGATTCTGGTTCCACCGATGGTAGTGTAGAAATTGCCAAATCTTTAGAGGTAGATGTAGTTGAGTTAGACTTGTCTATACCCTTTACAGCTGCTCGTGCAAGAAATGAGGGACTTGATCATTTATTAACATTAAATCAGCAAATCAGATTTGTCCAATTTGTTGATGGCGACTGTGAGGTTGTTGAGGGATGGCTAGAATCTGCTCAACGCGAACTTGAAAGCCAACCCCAGACTGCTGTAGTCTGCGGTCGTCGACAAGAACGCTTTCCAGGTATATCTATCTATAATCAGTTGTGTGATATTGAATGGAATACACCTATTGGCGAAACCAAAATGTGTGGTGGTGATGCCATGATGCGTGTAGAAGCTTTTAAACAGGTTAATGGTTTTAACCCCAGTCTCATTGCTGGTGAAGAACCAGAGCTATGCGTCAGGCTACGTCAGCAAGGGTGGAAGATTTTGCGTATTGATAAGCATATGACCTTGCATGATGCACGGATGACTAATTTTAGTCAGTGGTGGAAACGTTCTTTACGAGCTGGTCATGCTTATGCTGAAGGTTTTTGGCTACATGGTCACAGTGCAGAGGGTCATTGCCTTAAGGAAAGTCGGAGTATTTGGTTATTGGGTCTGATCTTACCACTGCTAAGTTTGGCAACAGCTTGGTCAACTAGTGGCTTGAGTCTATTGTTATTCACTGTTTATCCTGTAATTGTCTATCGTAGCTATTGCGACAGTTTACAAAAAGGTTTCGATACACAGGATGCTGTAATTTATGCTCTATTTTGTGTTTTGAGTAAGTTTCCTGGAGTACAAGGTCAAATCAAGTTTCATCTCGATAGATTACTAGGAAGAGGTATTAACTTAGTGGAATATAAATGAGTTAGTTAGCATTGATATTTTAATAACAGTAACTTACATTTTGTAATTTAATTTATTATGAACTCCATAAATAATGATTTTCAGATTAAAGCTGGGTTAAATCAGAATCTTGGGACTGAGGCTAATTCTTCCACTCAATCAAGAGAAGAGAAAAATTGCTCCTTAGTCAGCTTTGCTTTACCTGTTTACAATGCTGAGGGAAAATACTTACGTAGGCTGATCGATTCTTTGCTAAATCAGGAACTTCAAGATTTTGAGATAGTCATAAGTGATAATGCTTCTGATAATGGAACCTCAGCAATTTGTCAGGAATATGCGCGCCATGACTATCGAGTCAAATATCATCGCAACCAGGAAAACATTGGTCAAATTGCCAACTTCAATAAAGTTTTAAAACTATCCCAAGGTAAATATTTACGCTGGATTGGTTCTGATGATTGGCTAGAGCCTGATTATGCTTGTCAATGTGTAGAGGTTCTGGAAACAAACCCAGATGCCATTGCTGTTACCACTTTTCAGGATTTCACCTGTGATGATGGCTCTCGTTACTATCAAGAATACAAAGGAGAACGTCCAGATTCCTCCCTAGCTTACGCCCGATTTCAACGTATGATCTGGTTTTTTAATGCTGACGTTGGTTTTATTGATCCCATCTACACCATGATACGACGGGAAACACTAATGAAAACTCAGCAGCTACAGTTTGTACCCTGCATGGATCAAGTGTTGTCTCTGGAGTTAAGTATTATGGGTGCATTCGCCCATATACCTAAATGTCTTGCTCACCGTCGTTGGGTGTTTTGGGATAATGAGATAGACGAGAAACAGTTAATGAAACAGTATGGACTTGAACGCTACAAAGAATTAGACGATCCTCTTGGTTTGCGCGTCCCTGCTCTGTTTTTGTCGATTGCTTGGGCTGCACGGATCAGTAATTGGCAAAAGATTCTCTGCTTGTGGTCTGTGGTACGTTATTCTGCTCTCTGCAGATGGGATAGCACTTACACCAAGGCTGCTCAAATCAAAGCATTTTTGAAAAATATAATTACAAATTTCAAAAAACAATATGGTCTTCAACATAGAAACTATATTTAAGCGTCAAATCAATAAAAGTATAATTCATATGCTATGAGTTCCAATAATATAGATTCTCAAATAAAACCACAGCAGAACCAGAATCTTGAAATTGACAATAATTCTTGGTTTCAAGCGAGGGCTAAACAATTAGAAGAAATACCATTAGAATCTCAGGAAAGCGATAATCCATCTTCTCAGAAAAGTTTGGACTTACGTTGGCTGTTGAGGACTGCTAAACGCAAGGCAATACTAATTATTGGCATTACCAGTTTAACAACTACAACTGGCTGGTATTTAAATAGCAAATCTTTGCCTATATATGAGGGTAACTTTCAGCTTTTAGTTGAGCCTGTAACGTCTGCAGAAAAATTATCTGACCCTAGCACACTAACTCGTACAGGAGGAGTACCTAATGAGGGACTATTAAATTTAGATTACCCGACTATAATTCAAATTTTAACTAGTCCAGGGATGTTGTCTGATATTGTCAAGGAAATAAAAACTCAGGATTCTGATACTGGTATTAGTAGTGGTCAAATTAAAGAAGGATTAAAAGTTAAGCGTCTTGGTGGAGCAAGTCGTTCTGCTCAAACTAAGATTCTTAGTATTACTTACCAAGGGATTGATCCTACAACTGTGCAGTTAGTTTTGGAAACAGCAGCGCAAAAGTATTTACGTTATTCTCTTGAAGAGCGCAAAAGTCGTATCGGTCAAGGTGTTCAATTTATTGAACAACAACTCCCAAATTTGTATAAACGAGTAACCACTTTACAAAGAGAGTTGCAAAAAATACAAGAACAGAACGGAACTATTGATACAGCAGGGAAAGGAGAATCATTATTTGCCAAAGTTAGAGACCTGGAATTCCAACAATTAAATACCAACAGGGAGTTACAGGAGCTAAAAAATCTGAAGGGTAATTTAGAAAAGCAATTAAAACTAACGCCGAATGAAGCTATTGTGGCATCAACTTTGACTCAAGATCCTAACTATCAAAGGTTACTGGCAAAATTAAAGGAGATAGAAAGTCAAATTGCCATCCAATCTGCTCGTTTCCGTTCTGATAGCCCCAATATTCAATCCTTAGATGCTCAACGCCAAAACTTACTCAGTTTGTTGAATAAAGAAACCCAGGACATCCTGGGACAAAATCTCACAGAAGCTAAAGCTAAAAATGCTTCTATACTGATTTTGCAGAATTCTATCCGTATTGGAATGATTCAGAAACTAACTGATACTGCAAACCAAATTCAACTACTAGAAATTCGCAATCAGGCATTAGCCAAAGACAAAAAATATTTTGAGCAACAAGCACAACGATTTCCCAATGTAGTCAGGAAGTACAATGAGATTCAACGACAGTTGGACATTTCTCAAAGATCACTTAATCAATTATTAACTCAACGAGAAACTCTACGTATTGAAGCAGCACAAAGTCAAGTCCCTTGGGAAATCATTTCTCAACCTCATATACCCCTTGATGCTTTTGGCAATCCATTACCAATTTCGAGTGGATCTAACAAGAAATTATTAATGGGATTACTTGGTGGCTTATTTTTTGGCATCACGGCAGCTGTACTCATAGAAAAATCACGGGATACTTTTTATACTGTTGAGGATATGGAAGATATAATTAAATCTCCTTTATTGGGTCAAATTCCAGTTGACAATAGTTCTGATAAAGCAATCAAATCAAGAATAAAATCAGGGGATTTGATCCAGTCAATAGAAAAACAATTTATACAGGCAGAAGTAGGCAATAAGCATGTTTTCCCCGTCATTGATGCTTATAATTCTCTATACAGTAATCTTCGTTTTGGCTTCTCCAATTCACCGATTAATTCATTAATTATGTGTGCAGCAGAACCAGGAGATGATAGTACTAAAATTGCTTTGCAATTAGCTCAAATAGCAACTGGTGCAGGGGAAAGAGTTCTGTTAATAGATACAAACTTCTCTTATCCTCAAGTCCATTCTCATTTAGACTTACCAAATCTGAAAGGCCTTAGTGATCTATTATATTACCCAGTTAAATTTGAAGATGTAATCCAAAAACCGCTTCTGGAAAATAATCTTTTTGTCTTGACCTCTGGCACATATATATCACATTCTGCTAGATTACTTACTTCTGCTAGGATGGGGGAATTAATGGCAGAATTTTCACAAACATTTGATTTAGTGATTTATAATACTACTGATGTCCTCAGTTCTATGGAAGCTACTTTCATTGCTACCCATACAGATGCTACTTTGATGTGTGCCACAATAGGTAAAACTAAAAAATCTGCATTTATACAAGCCTTGGAGCATTTAGAACATAGCAAATTACCAACTTTGGGTATCGTTGCTAATCAGGTCAGTATTTAACCTGAGTTCGGTATAAGCTGAAATTCTTATGATAGCCTTGTTCGATTTTGGTATCTGTCAACGTACTTGTGTTGTTTCTGCCAATTAACGTTGGATAAACATCCTTAACCCGAACTGAGGTTATTTAATCAACTTAGAGAGCGTTTATGAGGTAAATATTAAATTTGTACTTTAGGTTGTAATTATGGTTGTTGGGTTCACAGTCTTCTACAAAAACTCCCTAATCCTCTCCACAGCCATTTCTAATACTGATGGTTCATGTACTAAAGCAAAACGTACATAACCTTCTCCTGATTTGCCAAAACCAGCTCCAGGTGAAGCAGCTACCCCTGTTTTTTCCACTAACTGAGTACAAAATTCCACCGATTTATTAGCCCAAGGTTCTGGTAATTTTGCCCATATATACATTGTTGCTTCGGGTGTAGGTACATGCCAACCTATACGATGCAAGGCATTAATAAAAGCATCTCGACGCTGACGAAATCTTTCTACACCAGCTTTTACACCTGTTTGGGAACCTGTCAGAGCTGCGATCGCACCATTCAAAATTCCCTTATACTGATTAAAATCAACCACTGCCTTAAGTTGGCGTAAGGCGAGAATTAACTCGGCATTGCCAATGGCATAACCAATGCGGAAGCCTCCCATATTATAGGATTTAGAAAAGGTAAAAAATTCAATGGAGATACTTTTTTCTGGATCTGCTTGCAGTATAGAAGGTATTTGTGTGTCCCCAAAAACTAAATCGACATAGGGAAAATCATGCACCAACACTAAATTATGTTGCTGACAAAAGGCAACTGCAGATTGGAAAAAAGATAATGGTGCGATCGCACTGGTAGGATTATGGGGATAGCTGAGTACCATCATCCGCGATGCTGCCAATACCTGGGGGGGAATGTCGGCAAACACCGGCAAAAAACTATTCTCAGCCTTGAGTGGCATGGGATAAATTTGACCACTGGCTAAGTAAATGCCCCCAGCATGGGAAGGATAACCAGGGTCTTGCAATAAGGCAAAATCCCCAGGATTTAATATAGCTAGGGGTAAATGAGCTGTACCTTCCTGAGAACCAATTAGGGGTAGTACCTCAGTTTCGGGGTCAACACTGATACCAAACTTTTTTTCGTACCAACTAGCCGCAGCTTGACGAAATTCTCGGGTTCCGTGAAATAGTAAGTAACCATGAGTACTATGGTCATGTAAAGATTGAGTAATTGCTTCAATCACATGATTCTCGGCAGGTAAATCGGAAGAACCCAACGATAAATCGATCAATTCTCTTCCCGCAGCTAAAGCCTTTGCCTTAGCTATATCCATGTCAGCAAATACGTTGGATTTTAAAGGTTGTAAACGTTTGGCAAATTGCATTTTTCTGATTATTTATGAGTTATCAGCAAAAACTCATAACTCATAACATGTTAACTAATTATTTTTTTAAGTGAGTATCGATAAAACTGAGTAACTTTTCCTTACCAATTGCTCCTTCAGCAGAACCGAGAAGATTCTCCCCTTGAAAGAGTCTAAAAGCTGGCACACCTTCCACTTTATATTTTTTAACTGATAATTGATTGGGGTCAACTTCCATTTTGACAATTTTTAAGCGATCGCTATAATTGTTTGCAGTTGCATTAATCAGTGGTGCCATTAATTGGCAAGGCCCACACCAAGAAGCCCAAAAATAAACTAATACTGGCTGCTCGGACTTTAAAACTTCTGTTTCAAATTCATCATCGCTGATGTTTATTACACCCTTACTCATTCCAGTCTCCATCAGGCAGTCTTAATTATAAAATTGGCACTTACACTACTCTATCCCAATCCCATAGGACTATTCCACCATTTTGAATTTTAGATTTTAGATTTTCTCTTGTTAAAGAGACGCAAAAAAAAGTCCCACAACCAATCCGGCGTGGGAATAAGTTCAAAAAAAGTATCAAAAATTTACATTTGATCCAACTGCTTACGCAGTTCATCCAACTCCTTTTGCTGAGAATCTACTGGTTCTTGAGATTGGGGGGTAGATTGGGGGTTAGGCTGCTGGTTATTAGTAGCTTGTTGGGGTAATTGGGGTTGATTGGGTGCTTCTCCAGGTAAAGACATTTGTGCTTTTAAAGCAGCCAATTCATCATCAACATCACTACTTTCAAGTTGTGCAAATTGGCTTTCTAAATCAGCACTAGCCAACTCACCTACAGATTGGGCACGAGCTTCCTGCATGAGAACTTTTTCTTCCATGCGCTCAAAAGCTGCCATTGCACTATTGGTATTCATACCACGTACCATACTTCCCAATTGTTCTTGGGCTTTGGCAGCAGTAATCCGAGCCTTGAGCATTTCTTTCTTGGTTTTTGCCTCAGAAATTTTGCTTTCCAACTGGATTAGGTTACGCTTGAGGCCATCAACTTGAGCAATTTGTTGATCTAAACTTGCCTTAAGAGTAGTAGAGGTTTCACTAAAAGTTTTCTTCCGCTCTAGTGCTTGTCGTGCTAAGTTCTCGTCGCCTTTTTGTAATGCCAACTGAGCGTTACGCTGCCACTTGTTGACTTCCTTGTCAGCATCATTGTATTGCTTCTCTGTACGCTTTTGGGCTGCAATTGCTTGAGCTACACCTTGGCGCAGTTGTACCATGTCTTCCTGCATTTCCAGGATAGATTGCTCCAGCATTTTTTCTGGATCTTCGGCTTTACTAACTAAATCGTTGAGGTTAGCACCTACTACTCGTCTAACGCGATCAAATAATCCCATAATTTTTTTCCTGTATATAGATTTACGCGCTTTGTGGGCAGTTCGCTTTTTTACTATTTTAAATAGCTACTTATTTCAATTTAATCATTTCTGATTGGATTGGTGGCTGACCACAACTCTTTATTCTTAAGATGCCCAATTTAAATTTAACCTCTTTTCACAGAATTACCCATCCGTCTGGGCGATAGGATTCTCATCAAGTTGGTTAGTTTATTCATCTGGATTGGGTAATTGCTTGGGCTGCGGTTTTTCGGAACCACTGGTAAGCTGTGCCCTCATATTGGCTAATTCTGCATCAATATCATTACCAGATTCTAAAGAAGCAAACCTTTGTTCTAGATCATCAGTACCACTTAAAGACATAGCTTCTGTTTGTGCTTCTAACTGTAAAACTTTATCCTCCATACGTTCAAAGGCACTCAAACCACCCGTACCATCAGCTCCATTGAGCATTTCCTGGAGTCGTGCTGAAGTCTCCGCAGAGCGAGCACGGGCAATATAAATATCTTTTTTAGTTTTAACATCATTTATTTTGGATTCTAGAGTCCGCATATCTTTTTTGAGTTTGCTCACCACATTATTTTGCTCCTCTACTTGTTGAGAAAGAGCCGTGGCGGTTTCATCATATGCTTTGCGCTTAGTCAGGGCTTCTCTGGCTAAAGGTTCATTTCCTTGTTGTAGGGCTAATTGAGCGCGGCGATACCATTCTTCTGCTGTAGACTGGGCTTGATTTGCTTGACGTTCAGTACGTTTTTGACTAGCGATCGCAGCAGCCACAGCTTGCCGTAGTTTTACCAAGTTTTCCTGCATTTCCATGACAGTTTGCTCCAGAATTTTTTCTGGATCTTCAGTTTTTGATACCAAACTGTTGAAATTTGCCCTAATTACCCGTTGGATACGGTCAATCAGACCCATATCAAACCCTCCATGTATATTTTAGCCAGTCACCAGTTACAGCATTCTTATAGCCATCACCAATCACACTGAAAAATTCAGATGATTAAATTGTGAATTTTACGTTTTTTGAATAAAGCCTTGAATTAGTTCTGCTCTCTGGTACATCTATATTTTTTCACTCCTCCACTTCCAACTATTATCACCTAAATATCTAGTTTTTAAGGCTTTTTTATTCTCGCCTTAATACCTTTGGCTTGTAATTGTCGTAATAATTTCTGTGCTCCAGCTTTACTCTTAATCGCACCCAAAAAGATAACTTTATTATCATCAGATACATAAGCATCGCCAACAATACTTCTGGCTTTGGTCAAACTACTACTGCCTTGGTTATCCATAATTACATGATAAAAACCATCGGCTGAAGGTTTGATGTCTGTCAATGGTGGTTGGGAAGCTTGGGGTTTGGGAGGATTTTTCGGTTTTGGTTTGGGCTTTACCTGAGTCTTTGCCACTGATAATTTGTTAGGAGTTGAGGCGATAAACGGTTTTGGTTTGGCAATGGGAGTTACTTGAGCCTTAGGAGTTAAACCCACTATGTCATTGGGGTTATTAACTTCTGGAAATTCTGCGGCTGCTAAATTGGGGTATTTGGCAATGGGAGTTACTTGAGCTTGTGGTTGGGTAGGAGAATTTTGTTCTACTCCCGTATTTCCCGCAGTATTTGGTGTCTGACCCTGGAATAATCCATTCAAACTGAACTTGGGTAAGCTTTTAGGGTTAAACAATACATAACCCAAGGTCAGACTGGCTAGTAGCAGTAGTAGCATGGAGCCTATTCCCAAGGGCGATAGTATACCATCACTAGTTGTCTTATTTCGTTCTTGAGTACTATCTTTTTCTTGCTCTTCCGTTAAACTACGTAAGAGAGCCTCTGAAGATTCCAGATAGTCATCAGGCTCTTGGGAATTATTAGTAGTATCAGTAACTGACAATTCAGTACTTACTGGACTATCATTCTTTACGGTTGCAGGGATAATACTACTGGAATTGGATGGTGATGTAGTTGGAGTCTTTTTGGTTACAGGAGATGGAAGTTGCTCAGATGGGGTTGGTACTTGTAGCTGGCTTTGCTCCCTAGATTCTGTATTTGTTGATGACTGAGGTTGGTTTTCTGTAGAATTGAATAAATGTAGTCCTAATGATTGACCATTAATAGAGCTACTCATCCGGGGTTGATTTGGGGTTCTAGAACCAATGCGGGTGCGGCGGTAGCGAGCTAATTCTTGGTCTAATTGTACTTCTAAGCTTGCTAATGCTGTTCCTAACACTGGATTTAATCCTGATGTTTTAGGTGATGAATCACTGGGATTTAACAGGGGATTGTCGCTCATGGTCTACCTATTTCTCAGCTCACTGCTGGATGAACAAAAAATATACTAGAAGTCAAAAGCCAAAAGTGAGAGCTTCACTAATGGGGCTTATAGGGAAAACTGTTTAACGATTTTAAATTGTTGCTTTATTTATAACGGGTTGTACCAGTAGGATTCAATATTAGGAAAAAATTTTTATTAGGAGAAAATTGTTAGACGCAAAATCAATAAATCATAAAACTGCTAGATTAAAGGTTATGGAGCAAAATGTCTTGGAATTCAGTTAATAATATTTTAGGCTCTTTAAATATCCAGGCTCAATTAGAAGAGCAACCGTTGCAAATTTTAATCCGATTATGGTCGGAAATTGTAGGAGAGGCGATCGCAAATCATACTCAACCATTATTAATTCAACGGGGGGTATTACGAGTTGCAACTTCTAGCGCAGCCTGGTCCCAAAATCTCGCTTTTGAACGTCAACGATTACTGGTGAAGATTAATGCTGTCTTACCGGCTCCTGTGCGAGATATTCGCTTTTCTACTGCTGGTTGGCAACGTCCTCAAGCCGATACAAAAATTGAACCAACTGCTTTGCTGGAAGACCACCCTAGTTATGTGGGTACTGCCCATATCTCTAGTAATAATAGAAATTATCGTACCATCAATCAGAATGCCCGTACTGTTTTTGCAGATTGGGCGCAGAAAATTAATCAGCGATCGCAAACTTTACCCCTGTGTCCCCAATGTCAATGTCCTACACCCCAGGGAGAACTCGAGCGCTGGCAAGTTTGCTCTCTTTGCGCTGCCAAGCAATTTGGACAAAATAAATAACGGAGGCAAAGAGGAAATAGAAAAATCGAAACCCTTCACTATCTTGATTCATCAGCAATCAATGTGATAAAAAATACTTTGCTGATAGAGAAAAATCTCGAAACATATTCATTGATTGATATCTCAATGTATTTATCAATGCCAAGTTTATATTTATTAATATTTGATATATTCCTTTTACTCTTGATCCCCAATGAATTTGAGTCAAAATCTCTTAGTTATAAATTTAAATTATAGGTAGATAGTAAAAAACACCATATCATTGAAAAATATAACACAAAGATAAAAAAAATATAAAGTTAACAAAGTACTGGGGATCGCTACAACCTATACCGATAAAGTCGTTTATGGCATTATTCAGTGTTTATATCTAGAAGCACAATAATAAATGATAGATGTAAATTAGGTCTGAAAATGGCAATATATATGGAACCTATTAAATCCTTGACTTCGGCTTGCAAATATTGTCGTAATTACAAGCCAGAAGGGAGGCGAGGAGGAGTTTGTCAACAGCTAGGGGTTCCAGTTCAAGGCAGTTGGTCTGCTTGTTCCCTAGCAGTTTCCCCGTTTACGCCATCTTGGAAAGATTTTGAAGAAGCGTGGAATATATCAGATGCTCAAACAGCAATAGGTTCCAGTTTAAATCCCACTGCTTTAGCAAATGTAAAAGCTAGCTCTACTGGAAATTCTCAACAGCCAAAACCTGTCACAGTCAAAACAGTGTAAGTAATAAGTAATAAGTAGTAAGTAATAAGGAATAAGTTTACTGTTCATCAGTTTGGTGCTTCAACAATGTCCTAACGTAATTGCGTAGTGCTATATAATGCAAATTTGTTAAGAATTTGTAACAAGATGACTTTTAATTTTAACTTTTGTATTTCTAATTTATACAAAGTTTAAGAAGCAATAGTAATTTTGCTAATTTTGCTAATTTGGTTATAGCCCACAAGCAAGTCACTGGGTATAAAGGTTTAACATGGCTCATTTAAATCAACGTCGCTTCCAGAATATTAATGGCGACTTGTATGTAGATGCTACTTGTATTGACTGCGATACCTGTCGGTGGATGGCTCCTCAAATGTTTGCTCGTATAGATGAGCAGTCAGCAGTATATCATCAACCAAATAATGAAGCAGAAAGATTAGCTGCATTGCAAGCACTGTTATCTTGTCCTACCAGTTCTATTGGTACGGTGGAAAAACCTCAAGATATAAAAGTTGCTCAGTCAAGTTTTCCTATTCCCATAGAGGAAAATGTTTACCATTGCGGCTATCATTCAGAGAAATCTTTTGCTGCGGGTAGCTATTTTATTCAATTACCAGAAGGCAATATTTTAATCGATTCTCCCCGGTTTACTCCTCCATTAGTCAAGCGTTTGCAGACATTGGGGGGAATTCGTTATATGTATTTGACTCACAGGGATGATGTGGCGGATCATCAAAAATTTGCAGAACATTTTCAATGTCAGCGCATCCTCCATGAGGAGGAAATTTCTGGAAGTCTTAGTGATATAGAAATTCAATTAACTGGTTTTGAACCGTTGGAATTGGCAGCAGATTTATTAATTATCCCAGTTCCCGGTCACAGTCGAGGGCATACTGTTTTACTCTATAAAAATAAGTTTCTTTTTACAGGAGATCATTTGGCTTGGTCTGTAAGATTACAACATCTGTACGCTTTTAAAGACTACTGTTGGTATTCTTGGACAGAACAAATTAAGTCGATGGCAAAGTTAGCTGATTATTCCTTTGAGTGGATATTACCAGGTCATGGTCGCAGGTATCATGGGGATGCCAAGACAATGCGAGCAGAGTTGCAAAAGTGTATTCAGTGGATGGAAGCAGCTTAGTTTTGGGGATATAGCGCTACGCGCAAGTAATAAGTAATAAGTAACCTCAGTTCGGGTTAAACAATCAGCAAGCCCTACATAGGGTGCTGTATAGTCCTCCGGGCACGGCTACGCTAGAGCGCAGCGTAACGCACCATCAAGACTGGTTTTGGTGCGTTACGAACTCCGTTCTAACACACCCTACAATACCTAGATTTTTTCAATAATCAAACCGGATTCCTATAACTAAATTTGTATTGTAGTTACTTCTATTGTATCGTTGAATGTTTTGGTATTGTTTCTACCTTTTTTGGGTTTAAGGTAGAAGAAAACATTCAAACTGCAATAATTGATTCCATATCCTTTTGCACCTGCTCAAGTTCCTGACGCTTTTGGGAAATCCAGATTTTGTCAGCTTCACGTTCTTCGAGGGTTTCTTGATGAGCTTTTTCCTGTTGTTCTAGGAGATTTTCGTAAAGTGAAATTGCTGCTGCAATAATTTGACTTGCTGAGTCTACTTTGCTGTCAATAACTGTATCAATAATTTCCTTTAATTTATTAGTAGCTTCATCAATTGATTCATCCAATTTTTGGAATCCTAATTCCAACACCTTCATCTTAATTTGGTCATGTATTCCATCAACATCTAACACTCCTAAACCAAATGAACCTGCAATTGTACTTACAACGCCAGCAACAATTATGGCAATGAATCCAATTCCTGTAAATGCTAATAACCCAGTTGCTAAAACTCCTATACCGACACCGCCTCCAATTCCTCCAAATCCCATAAAATCATCGTTGATACCATTAATTGAGAGTTTAACTTGTTCGCTAAAATTAGTATTGATTTGGATGTCTATATTTTGAAAATCTGCTTGAATTGCGTCTAATTCATACTCAATATTATTATCTAAAATTTTTAGATGTTCTTGGAGGATTATATCTTTCAGTCTTTTATTTCCCCATTCATCTATTTCTCCAGATAAATCCCGAATAAATTGATGCGTATAATCTTTTATCAGTTGATCTTGACTCCAAATGTGGCTGTGTTCTGAAGACCAAGATTTACTTTTAGTAACAATGCGATCGCGTAAACCTTCATACCATTCTTTCCATGATTCAACCGCCTTTATCAATGCCTGTTTTTTGAGATTTTTTGCTAACAGATGAATCTTTACATTGCGTCCACTAGCTTCTCCAATTTTC
This sequence comes from Calothrix rhizosoleniae SC01, assembly GCF_900185595.1. GTDB lineage: Bacteria > Cyanobacteriota > Cyanobacteriia > Cyanobacteriales > Nostocaceae > Calothrix_A > Calothrix_A rhizosoleniae. Next base: position 1,085 of record NZ_FYBH01000188.1, on the reverse strand, counting down.
TCTAAAATATTCTGTTTTTCCGAGGCAGATATTTGTATTTTACCTGCCAATGCATCTTGTGCTTGATTCAATGTATTACCACATTTTTGTATTAGTGTATTGATAATTAGATGTAAACGTTTCAGCTTGAGTTCGCCACGTTCAAATCTTAAAAAATTTTCTATTGATGAAATAAAATCCGTAAAATATTCTAAGTATTCATCTTTAGTACCTATCAAAATAGCCTCAAGTGCAGCTTGAGCAGAAATAAAATGAATACGATTATTACCTGATATTATTGGAGTTTCATCCTGAACAAAATTGGTAATTCGTTTTTTGATTTGCTCCCTACCTTTTTCTGTACGGATTAAATCCATAAAATTACATACAACAAACAAATTATTCGCAGGTTCATCATCTTTCCCACCATTAAGATGAACTTTTAATTCTTGCAGCAAATCCCGTTCTCCCTGGGTTAAAGAACGAGAAGCATTAGTTAAGAAAATCACCGCATCAGTATCCTGAAGCAATTGTTGAGTAATTGCAGTACGTTCGGGATGCTCATTTAATCCAGGAGAATCTACAATTTCTACTCCATTCTTACATAATTCCAAATCAGGATGTTCAAAAATAATTTCTTCAATTTCAGATTGAGCTAACTCATCACTTAGAGAACCAATGGCTGCATCTTCAGAAATACTTGCTTTCTGTTGGTATTCTGCAAATGGAATTTCTTCTTCCCTACCATTTTTATAATGACAGATTACCCGCTTTTGCTTACCATATTTCAAAACCGTTACTGCGCCACTACAGGGAATCTCTCGTGCTGGTTGAATTTCTGCACCAAGCAAAGCATTCAGTAAAGTTGATTTCCCTTGACTAAATTCACCAACAACAGCTAAACGGAATCGCTGTGATTTATTTTTTTCCCATATTTTTTGTACTTCATCTATAAAAGTATGGGATAAGAAACCTTGTTTCTGAGAATCTTGAAGTATCTGAAAAATTCGATAACAAATATTCTCTAATTGTTGGCGATTCTCTTGAAATTTCTTTAACCCATCATACGATGTAGGTATGGGTTTTTGAGTAGCTTGAGTTGCAGG
>NZ_FYBH01000220.1 GCF_900185595.1 Calothrix rhizosoleniae SC01 | reverse complement strand
CTAGAAACTTGGGCAAAAGAACAACTGACAAACCCCGAAAAAAATGGTCAGGTAATGTTTATTCAAGCAGGCCCAGGAAGGGGTAAAAGTGTCTTTTGTCGGATGTTTGCTAATTGGTTGAGGGAGAATTTTCACCCCATTTGGACACCGATATTGATTCGCTTGCGGGATATCCATGCTTTTGAAGATAATCTGGAAAATACTCTCTGCGCTGCTATCCAGGAAGATTTTGCTAAAAGTGATGATGGTTGGATTACTGACCGGAATACGAGGTTTTTGTTTATTTTAGATGGCTTTGATGAATTACGTTTAGAAGGTAGAACTTCTGGAGAGTTGCAAAAACTACTGAAAAAAGTAGGAATCTATCAAGAGCAATGTGCTAGGAGTCCATTGTTGGGACATCGGTTTTTGGTAACTGGGCGAGAAATGGCTTTACAAGGGATAGTTTTACCCAGGAATTTACAACGGGTAGAAATCGCTTTGATGGATAAACAAATTCAGCAGCAGTGGTTTCATAAATGGGAAAATTTAATCGATGAGGATAAAGCCAGGGCATTTCAAGGGTTTTTAACAGCAGGTAATTGTCCTCAGAGAGTGCAGGAGTTGGCACGAGAACCTTTGTTATTGTATCTGTTAGGGGCGATGCACCGAGATGGGAAATTAACTACAGAAATGTTTGCAGGGGCTAACGGTGTTAAAGCCAAAATCTTGATTTATCAAACTACTTTGGATTGGGTATTAAAAAAGCAGCGTCCGCAAGAATTGAACTTTGATATTACAGGGTTTGAGCCAGATGATTTGCGACGGATTTTGATGGAAGCCGGATTGTGTGTCACCCAATCTGGTGAGGAATGGACTTCTATCAAAATTATTGAAGAACGGTTGAGTGGGGATAAAGCAGCAAGAGAATTACTGGAACAAGCACAGCAGCAGATTGGTGAAAATCCTCTGAGGAATGCTTTAGCTGCATTTTATATGCGACCTATTAAAGCTTCTGGGGTGCAGGAAGGGGCGGTAGAATTTGTCCATAAAAGCTTTGGTGAGTTTTTGTGCGCTCAAAGATTGGCGGAAACTCTGGAACAGTGGACATGGGTGAACCCATACAGTAGACGTAGGGAATTTTTAATTGGTGACGAACAACTAGAAGAACAGATTTATGATTTGTTCAGTTACGGGGGATTGACACCAGAGATTGTGGAGTATTTGATGGCTTTGCTAGATAGTAGGGAAAAATTCCAGCCAGTAGAGTTATTTGAGCGATTGCAATATTTTTATTTTGATTGGTGTGAGGGAAAATTTATTAATGCTTACCCAAAAAATTTGCCCTTAAATCAGATGCAGAAATTACGGGAGCGAGGAATTGAAATCGGTTTGAGGGAGGTGGATATTTATGCTGGGTTGAATGTGATGATTTTGCTGTTGGAACTCCATCGTTATGCTCAAGCTAGAGATAATTTAAGGGATACAATTAATTTTCATCCTTGTGGGCAGAAAGGTAGTGAGGATTTTGATAGCAAGCGATTACTGCGCGTCATCAGCTATAGCAACAGCTTTGATTTAGATAATTTTAGGATTACAGTTGGATCTTTCCTCATTAGCGCAGACCTCAGTCGCGCATTCCTCTGTGGCGCAGACCTCATGCACGCAAATCTCAGTGACGCAAACCTCAGTGACGCAAACCTCAGAGACGCAAACCTCATTGGCGCAGACCTCTGTGACGCAAACCTCAGTCGTGCAGAACTCAGTGGCGCATTCCTCTGTGACGCAGACCTCAGTGACGCATTCCTCAGTCGCACAGAACTCAGTCGCGCAAACCTCGTTAACGCATTCCTCAGTCACGCATACCTCATTGACGCATTCCTCTGTGGCGCAGACCTCAGTGACGCATACTTCGGAGACGCAAACCTCAGTGTTGCAGACCTCAGTGGCGCATTGTTCAGTAACGCAGACCTCAATGGCGCATACCTCCTTGGCGCAAACCTCAGTGGCGCAAACCTCAGTCACGCAAAAAACCTAACTCCAAAACGGGTAAAAACTGCCAAAAACTGGGAGCAAGCTATATATGACCCTGAATTTCGTCAGCAGTTGGGTTTACCAGAAACAGGTACAGCCAATGAGGATGATTCATGATATCAAGGGGATAAAAATTCGGGGGTTGCTGAGTGGAAATATGAATATGTCTCACGCAGAGGCGCAAAGACGCAGAGAAGAAGAGTTGGTTTAATCTTGCAACTTCATCCGTTCTCCAAAAACGCCAAAACCTCCCACACCCACAAACCTGACAACTGATAACTGATAACTGATAATTGAAATGAAATCCGTCACTCCCCCTTCCCCGCAGCCAACAACTGTTCCACCGTCACAACTAACTCCGGAAACCTACGAGAAACTATCTGCTGATTACCTGTAAACTCCCCATCTTCATACAAACCTTCTTCCCACAACAAAACCGTCACCTTCAACTCCGTGGGATCAACAATCCAGTACTCAGAAATCTCCAAAGCCGCATATTCAGAACGCTTATAACGATAATCCCGCTTCACAGACTCCGGACTAACCACTTCCACAACCAACAAAGGCGGAGACTGACAAACAGCAGATTCATCCATAAATTCCATTACCTGTTCCTTTTCCACCACACAGACATCACATAACCGAGACTTACGCCATCCAGTTCTAATTACTGCTTCCCTTAAACATAGCCAAGGTAAACCCAAGCGATTAATTTCAGCATCCAATAACTGTTCAATTAATTGGACAATTAACAAATGTCTAAAAGTTGGCGGATTCATAAGTTCTAGTTTCCCATCTACTAATTCATAGCGGTTGTCGCTACCATCGTCATAGGTGAGATATTCTGCAAAAGAATAAAGACGGTTTGTAATTGTTGAGGTCATGGTGTAACGGCTAACCCAGAACTATAATTTATCTTAGTACAGTTGGCATGGGAGCATCCCAAATGTTTGGATTTGTAGTTTTTTGAATGAAGAGAGCTTTCCGGCTCCCACTCCCCATATTTTCACAAAATTGAGATGCTCCCCATTAAGGGAACACCAAAAAATAAATTAACCTGAGTTCGGGATTTGAACTAATTGCTTTGCTCCCCCTGCTCCCTGCTCCCTGCTCCCCTGCATTTCGAGCGATTGGTTATTTTTTATTTGGAAGTCCCTAACCTTGCATCAAACTTGCTAATGTCATGAGTAAAAGTTGGTTTTGCTCATCCGTCCCGACGGTAATTCTTAACTTATCAGCTAATCCGGGTTGTTTGAAATAACGTACTAAAATACCTTTTTCTTTTAAACCCAAATATAGGGTTTCTGCATTGGTTGGTTGTGGTTTAACTAAGACAAAATTTGCCTGTGAATCCCAAACCTGAAACCCTAGTTCTGCCAAACTTTTAGTTAACTTGACACGGGAATTTTTCACCTTTTGGGCACATTCATTTTTATACTCTTGGTCAAGCATAGCCACAGTTCCAACCGCACAAGCGATCGCATCAATGTTATAACTATCTTTAACTTTAAACAAGCCGGATAATAACTGGGGATTGGCAATTCCAAAACCTAAACGTAAACCAGCTAAGGAATAACCTTTAGATAGGGTACGTAAAACCATAACATTGGGGAATTCCCTCACTAACTGTAATGCGCTGTCTGCGGCAAAATCAACGTAGGCTTCATCAATTAATAAAACACCTGACAACTGTGTTGCTAATTGACGTAAATCATGGATGGGAACTACATGTCCTGATGGACTATTGGGAGAAGCAATAAATGTAACTGCACCCTGAGCCTTAACTAAGGCTGCGATCGGCAAAGAAAAATCATCATTGTATGGTACTTCTAATACCTGAGTTGGTTGGATTTCCGCCAGGGTTCTGTATAAAACGTAAGTAGGTGTAGGATAAACTATTTTATTCTTTTCTTCAGTGCAAGCACGGATAACCACATTTAAAATTTCATCACTACCATTGCCCACAATGATCCAATCGTGAGGAATATCAAATACTTGACTCACACTATGACGAAAATCATCTGCATAGGGATTTGGGTAGCGTCGTAACCATTCACTATCCAATGTACGTAATACTTCCATCGCCTTGGGTGAAGGGGGATAGGGATTTTCGTTGGTATTGAGTTTTATAATTTTGGTTCCCGGTTTTGGTTGTTCCCCTGGAGTATATCCAGTCATTGCATCAACACTAGGACGGAAGTAAGAAGGGGTCATTTCAGTTATCAGTTATCAGTTATCAGTTTCCCCATCGATGAATTGAGGGGCTTGTACCATTAAGGAATTATTTCTGACGATACATTATTTCGATCAATCTTTTAATTTTATCTGCCGTTCTGCGATCGCATTCATCCCAGCTATTCAAAGGATGCGATCGCCCTGCACGTTGTTTGTGGAAGGTGCTTCGCATCTTCCACAAACAACAAAAAATTTTTCTGACAGCATTTTAATCTTTCAATTAGACCAAACAAGGTGTCATCGAGCCAAGAAACTAAAAATTCCATCCAATATTATTTTGTTGTTTCAACCTTTGTTTACGAATTAGCTCTAAGTTCTTTTATCGCAACATAAACATCTTGAACTATGCTTTGATAAAGTTTACGATCGCTACTAGAGCTATCTAACGATGAATAGCGATCGTATTCTAGAGGAGAACCAAAAGTAACTGTAATGGAATATCTCTTAGGAAAATGCTTACCTTTGGGCAAAGCTTGAAAAGTTCCCTGGATATAAGTAGGTAGGCGTAAAAAATTATCGTTTGGATAAGACAGGGGGCAGGGGGCAGGGAGCAGGGGGAAAAAGGGTTTTAGCCTTATTTACTTTTCTCCACATAGTTTGGTTTTATTGTGCCGACTTACTTAAGTAGGAATAATAGGTAAACTTAATTTCATTGCTAAAATTCCTATACCCAACTTAAGAGGCTTTAGCCTACCATTAATCGAACGAGTTCCTTCGGGAAAAAAAAGAATTGATTTCTTTTGCTCAATTACCTTTTGACAAGCTGGTAAACAATCTAAGAACTTTCCCCGACGCTTGAAAGGAATCATATTGAGCCAATTATGACACAGCCAAGATTTTATCGAATTATTAAAAAAATAGTCTTGGGCTGCTAGGCTATAAAATTGATTGAGATGTTGTCCGCTAGCAGCAATAATAGCAGGAGCATCAAGATGGCTGGTGTGGTTGGCAGCAATAATATATCCTCGATTTTGGGGTAAGTTTTCTCTACCGCAACATTTGAGGTTAAACCACTTTTGATAAATGACTTTTCCTCCAAGCCAAATTAGTTCGCGAACAGCTTGATTAATCATTGAGATTTGCTAGTAGCTGCTGATAAGTTAGATTCAGACAGATGGCTTCTGAAGTAATTAAAATAGCTTTGCCAAAGATTTTTATTTAAAGAATGGCAAGTATTAGCGTTATTAATCTGAGCTAGTTTTTGTAGCGTTTGGTGGCAGTCAACTTGAAGAAACTTGATCGATTGCATCAGTTCTAAAATAGTTAACAGATATTTTGGATTAGTATTTAATATTACAGTATTTAGTGTAGATATCTGAAAATAGATATTTTGGGGCGATAAATTAGGTTGATTTTACTATTATTTCTGCCTGTTTATTGCCTTTTTTTATCGTTCAACATTTCTGATCTTCAACATATCGTAAATCAGGGTTTTGATAAGCAGCGATCGCGATCGTTATAATTGCTATTCCCAGGGTCACAAACAATAAACCAATTCCTCTGGTTTCTCCCACTCCCATTATTAGACCCAAACTGTTAACCAACCTACCGTCTGACTTTAGCAAGGGATTGAACACCCGTTCTGCCAAGGGACTAGCAACTAAATAAGCTAAGGGGAAAGAGGCATAGGCGATCGCTCCCCAGATGGCGAAAACTCTTCCTTGAGCTTCTGTTGCCACTTTAATTTGTCTGATGGCGTTGGCACAACCAACAAAAATTGGAATGTTGAAAAGACCGATAAATAAGGTAATGCTAATTAGAATCGCAGAAGGTTTCAACCCCATGATTACCATACAACAACCTAGCATAATTTCACCACAGATTATCCCTTTAATCCTTCGTTTGGGTCCACCCCAAATACTCATTATCACTGCACCTAATAGCCAGCCACAGCCACCAAAAGATAAAATATTGCCCAACACTTGAGCGTTAGCGAATCCTAAAATCATTGGTGTGATTAAGACTTGAGTTATTCCCAGGGCAAAATTAACCACGACAAAGAAGGTCAATAATAAAAATAATCCCCGTCTAGCTAGCAGGTATTTCCAGCCAAAAGTGAGGTCTTGCCACCATGTTTGTTGACTTGTTTCAATGTCACGATTCCTATGATTTGTATACTTAGGAAAACGGACGATTGCCAGCACCAATAAAGCAAAAATAAAACTGGCAAAATCGATCCCCATCACTCCTTCTACCGCAATCTTGCCCACTAATATTCCCGCTAATGCAGGAGAAAACAATTTAGCTGCTGCTTCTCCTAATTGAATCAAGCCATTCGCCCGCCCGAAATCTTTTTGGGATACAAGTAAAGTAGGAGTAGCATAATAGGCTGGCCATTGAAACCCTCTACAGAGAGAGCCAAAGGCTATGGCTAAATAAATATAGCTAATTTCCCAGCGATCGCTCCAAAACAGCCAAGCCATAATCAGGGTGCTAAATCCTGCCCCTGTATCACTGACAATCATCACCCAACGTTTATCGTATTTATCGGCGATCGCTCCTGAAAGAGGTGCAATCAAAATAGCTGGTAATTCTGTACAGAAGTAAATTAAGGAAAATTGAGCGATTGAGCTATTTGTCTGATAAATAGATACTCCCAAAGCAAAACTGGTCAAACCAGAACCAATCAAGGATATAGTCTGTCCCAACCAGAGAAATATAAAAGTTGGCATTTATTATCATTCAGGTTAAGGTTTGTTCCCTAGCTTACTACCTGTTAACACTTGAACCTCTAAGTTTTCGGCAGAATCTCTAAGCAAATCTGGGTCAAACACGATGCGATTTGGTTCAAGCAGCAGAATAATTGTCGAACCGCCATATTGGAAATAGCCTTTTTCTTGACCCCTAGTAACGTTTCCTGGGGTATAGGTTTGGATTATGCTGCTAACAGTTAGTGCTCCCACTTCAATATAGGCAATATTGCCAAAATTATCCGAATTAAACTGAGTAACAACTCTTTGATTGCGACAGTAAACATCAGGGACTCTTACCAATGCCAAAGGATTGACCGAATGATATTCTCCTTTAATATATTTGGCTGGCTGGGCTATTCCGTTATCGGGAAAATGAAAGCGATGATAATCGTAAGGGGCAAGACGTAAAACCATTGCTGCTCCATGACTATAGATATTTGCGTTAATTGAGTCAGCTAATAGAGTATGAATATAAATGTGTTGACCTTTAATCTGAAATTTAGTCTGAGAGTTTAGTCGAGCGTAGACAGTCACTTTGCCATCACCAGGAGCGCAAAATACCTGCCCATCAACTACAAACGGTCTAGCAGATGGTTTGAGCTTTCGAGTAAAAAAAGCGTTAAAACTAAAATATTTGTCGGGAGGTAGAACTAATTCTGTTATGTTTATTTCATACTGGATAATAAATTGCGGAATTTCATGGCGACTATAAATTGAATTTTGATATTTGCCATAAAGTAGATGAAAGATTTTGCGATTTAATAATAAGTAAAAAACTACATAGCCGATGGAAGTCTCATATAGCCAACGTAAGGTATTTTCTTGAAAAATCTTTTCGGTAACTATTTTCCCAGAAAGACGATTTCGATATATTATTTTCATTATAATTTTGTGATTATTTTATGTCTCAATATACTCGCAGCCAAACTTCAACAAACCGAATAAAATCCTTGGTGGATGAAAAGGAATATTCCGTTGAATTATTTGCTCAAAGAGTGGGAATTACTACCGAAAATGTTCAAAAACTGTACGATTGCGATCGCCTGATTCCAGATTCGGTTACTTTAGAAACTATTTGTAGAACTTGTTCGGTCGATCTCGACAAGCTAATTGAATATAAATGGATGGAAGAATACTCTTAATAATTTGCGCTTAATTGTGCAACAGCTTTTACTCTTGTGGTTGATTTATCCCTGGCTTGATGTTTTTACTAATTCCAATTTATTGCTTGGATTTCATCAACTTATTAGCGTGATGAATGCGTTCAAGCCCTTTTGTTCTTCTGCATAATTTACTTTATTTACTGTTTATTTCGTAGAGTGACATAAGAGGGATAAACCAGGATAAGTAAGTGTCAATAAATTCATAAACTATCACTTTTTGCAACACAATCTATATTTTATGATTTAATGATTTCACCTCAAAACATCAAAGTAAAGTAACTATAAATTCCTGTAAGAGCGATCGCACCTACGCCAAATATGACATACCAAACGCCTTTTAGTTTACGTATTTTGAAGTTTGCCACCATGGCGATTGCCAGTAATAAATAAACTCCGTCGAGAACCAACTTCATCTGGGTATGGGGTAAGACAAAATTAGCAGTAAATATAGTGGGAACAAACAGGGCTGCGTAAGTAACAGGTAATCCTGTAAAGTATTCTTGTTCTTCTTGTTCGGTTAAACCTTGATTATTAAAATACACTAATCGCAGAGCATTCGCTCCTAAATAGAGAATCAAGATAACAATTGATAACCAGTCTTGAAGTCCAAAGCAATAGGCAAAAAGAGCAGGAGCAAAGCCAAAGGAACAAAGATCTACCAAACTATCTAGCTGTTTACCAGCAGCAGCCTGTAACTCGGTTCGATCAATTTTACTGGCAACAAACCCATCAAACAAATCGACAATTCCTGCATAAATTAAACAAATAATTGCTAAATTAAATTTGCCATTTATCGCTAAAACAACAGCAAAAAAGCTGGCAGTAAAACCTGTCAAAGTAAAAGAATTTGCTAAATCTAACTGTTTTAAAATGGGGCTAAACATGATGTGTAGGAATTTTAAAATTAAAATTATTATGCCTCTTGCAGACTTGGTATGATAAATTAATAGGAGAAATACCAATTGATTAAAACTCGTCTTCTAAAATTATCAAAGTTAGTTAAGCCATAAGCCCGTCTTTTAATCAGCTTCTTTCCTTTTGCTGATTTTCTATTTCTATTACTATTTCATACTCTGTGATAAATTTATAATTTACCACCTTGATATCTTCAAGATTAATTACTTTTGCAATAAAGTGAAGCAAGGGATTTGATGGCATAATTTATTAAATCTCAGTTTTTTATTTCATTATTTTTTAATTCTGATAATTTTAATTATTCCTGAAATCTTTGTCAGTTATATCTCTCACCCAATTTTATTATATATTTTTCTAGCTCTTTACCTATTATTTTGATATTATTTCACCATACTCACTCTAGAAGAGCCATTATTATCTTAGATAATGAGCAATAAAATAAAAGGCTGGAGTAGCAAACAGTAAACTATCAAACTTATCTAGAATTCCCCCTGTTATTCCCAGAACTTTGCCAAAATCTTTAATCTCCGCTTCCCTCTTGAGAGAAGAAGCAATCAAATCGCCACACAATGACATTAAAGAAATTATTCCAGCCACTAGAATTACTTGCCAAACTTGCCAGCCTAAAACTAGAAAGCGTAGCAAATAACCCATAATTAAACTAGATAGCAAACCGCCTCCTGCTCCAATCCAGGTTTTACCAGGACTTATGTTCGGAATTAAAGGCTTTTTTCCTCCCAGTAAACCCGAACCTTGAGAAAAACCATCATTACTCATGACTAACAGTACTATAAAACTAAATTCACCATAGTCATTTGTCAGGATATTTAAAAGTAAAGCAACGGGCATAGTAACAAAAATGATGCCAAAAGCTATACTTAACATAGTGTGCATGGATATAGGCTGACGATAAGTTAATAAAAGTGCAATCAAAGCCAACCAAGCAGCGCTCGCTATTCCCAAAAAAGTAGTTAAACTATTTTGTTCTAGCCCGCCCAAAATACCTAAAGTACCGAGGACAATTGCTAAAGTAGAACTTTGAATCTTGTCATACTTAACTTCAATACAACGCAACAATTCCAACCATCCTCGATAAGCCAAAAAAAGAGCGACAGGTAAAAATGCCCACTTACCCAAACTAGCTGTACTGATAAAAATCAGGATCAATCCTAATAAGATACCTAACTTCAGCCAGGTATTAAGCACTTTCTCAGGGCGATCGCGGTAGAGCCAGCTAATGATAGAAGATAAGATAACTGAGAGTGCTACAACAGCAGCAAAAAGCTGCAAAATAGGAAATAGATTGGGATTAACCAAGTCCATAATCAATTAATTGTTCGACCTTGAGACTACCTTAATTTTCATGAGCGAAATTAGCCAGGATACCAACCAAGGAACATGACGTTGTAATAGAACTACTAATTTGCCATAAGAAGTAAGTACCTGTTCTGGCTGTCGTCGAGCGATCGCTTTAATAATTTGCTTAGCGGTTGTTTCGGTACTTCTTAAAAGTAAAGGGGGAATATGTTCTTTCTGTTCTGCTTGAAAGACCCCCTGTTCGTCTACTTGACGAATCTCCGTCGCCACATAGCCAGGGCATACATGAGTTACAGAAACTCCATCGGGGGCGAGTTCCTGTGATAAAGATTGACACAAGGCTCTTAGGGCAAACTTACTGGTAGCATAGGCAGAATCACCAGCCAAAGCAATATAACTTTTTACACTACTAATAATTACTAATCTACCTTGGGTTTTTTTAAGCTCATCTAAAACGGCGTAGATGGTGCGTAGTACGCCAAATATATTAGTTTCCCATTGACGACGATAATCATTTAAGTTTAATTCTTCCAAATTACCTTTTAAAGACCAACCAGCATTAGCGATCGCAATATCAATTTTGTTAAACTTATTCTTAGCCGAAGCTACAGCTTTTTCTAAATCTCCATCTTGAGTAACGTCACTCTCAATAGCGAGTATTCTCTTTCCCGTCGGATCAATAGTTTTGGCGATCTTATCTAAGCGTTCTTTGCGTCGCGCCAACAAGACTAAATTTGCTCCTTGTG
>NZ_FYBH01000191.1 GCF_900185595.1 Calothrix rhizosoleniae SC01 | reverse complement strand
TGCTAAATAACCAGCTTCCCTCATATAAGGATAGGAAGCATGCAATAAAACAATCGGAGCATTACGAAAGCGATGATCTTCTAATAAAAACCTTAAATATAAAGGATTTGATTGGCGTAAATCTAAATCAGGGTCGCCAAATCCTGTATGGAATTGTATGGGTATTTGATGTTTGGCAGCTACTTCTAATGTCTCCATGACTAAAAAGTCAATCAAAGACTTATCATGCAAACGTGGTGATTTTTCTCTGGTGGTTTGTTTGAGTGCATTAAATTGAGACTTGACTACAGCCAAGTTTACAGGTTGAATATCTAAACCCGTGCGATAAGCAGCAATACTTTTAAAACCTACAACTTCTGGAGGTGGGGGGTCAATTTCTGCCCTAAATCTCGACCAAAATTCCTCAAAGCTATTTACTTGGGGAATGAGATTTTGGGCTACATCTTCTATTCTCAGTAACCGCCATACAGTAACAAATTGTTGATGCCATTGCCAAGGTAAAATTTCTTCAGGCAGGAAGCCATCATCCAATAAAATAGCATCTAGATTAGCAGCAGTAAAACAAACTTTTGTCAAATTTTCTAACCCTAAATTACTTCGTTGAGTTAAAATATCTGGCTCTTGAGGTTCGCATTTTAACAGGTCTGCTATATCCCGTAAACTCCGACGATAAAATAGGGTCTGACGGGCATGATAATTAATTATATTGCCATCATGATGACCTTCGGTAAAAGCAGCAGCATAAGGGTAATTGGCAAGCGCTTCTGGCTTCAATAAATTATGAGCATGTTGGTCAATAGCAGGAATATCTGCAAGTTCCATTTTTTCCGCCTTTGATTAATATCGTGACAGTAGTATTTTGACTTCCTCTTCTATTGACATATCCTTCATCGCTTCCCATTCAGCTTGACGAACGGCGATAAATGCTTGGGCTAACTCAGACCCTAAAGCATTTTTCAGTGTATCATCATTACTCAAATGAGCGATCGCATCTCCCAAGGAACTAGGCAGAGCATCTATTCCCATAGCTTCCCGTTCTGCTTCCAGAATAGTTCCTGGGTCAACTTGCACAGGTTCCCCAGGCTCAAGATTGCGGTTAATTCCATCCAAACCAGCTGAGATGACAGCTCCTAAAGCTAAATAAGGATTAGCCGAAGCATCAACGGTTTTCAATTCAAAATGAGTGGGGGATGGCGGCGCAAAATTGCTCGGGACTCTCACCGCAGCTTCCCGATTATCCAATCCCCAAGCCCGAAATGCACCACTCCAAAAGTGGGGACGAATCCGCCGATAGGAATTAACGCTAGGTGTTGTCAGTGCCATTAAAGCAGGTAAATGATCCAGAATCCCAGCAATAAAACTACGAGTAATTTTTGAGACTCCCCCAACCCCACCAGCATCCGTGACCAAATTTTTCTCTCCCGACCAAAGACTCAGATGCAAGTGACAACCACTACCAGCTTGCTCGGGGAAAATTTTCGGCATAAAAGAAGCTGTGAGGCCATGTTTGAGGGCGACTCCTGTTACTGTAGAGCGGAAAGCAATTTGTCGGTCAGCAGCTTGTAATGCGTCGCTATAGCGAATGGAAATTTCCTGTTGACCTGGGCCCGATTCTGGATAATACCGCTCTACTTGAATATCCTGACCGGTAAGAGCGTCGGCTATTTCGTCAATCACGGCGCGGTTGATTTCCATGCCCAAGGTGGAAGCAAAAACGGTGTTATCAGTGGGAGCAATCCCATCAGGAGTGGATTTGAGCAGATAAAATTCATTCTCAAAAGCTGCCTTAATTTGCAAACCTGCATTTTCGGCTGCGGCGATCGCTCGTTTGAGAAACCCACGAGGACATAAAGACCAAGGAGAACCATTTTTGAACATATCCCCAACTAATGCAGCATGGGTGGGAGCATAGGGTAATAAATGCATGGTAGACCAGTCTGGAACTAACCAAGCCTCCCCAACTGGAGCCAGACCGGCTTGGCCAACCACGGTATCATACATTACTGGAAATGCTTGTTGCGCTACGGTAATACTGACACCTGTATTAAAGTGTTCTGGTAATACATCGATGTGAAATGCCTTGGAACGAATAATATTGGCATTGTCACAGAAGAGGACGCGAACAAATTTAATCTTGTTTTCTTGGAGATGTTTAAAAATATCTGTTTGCATATTCCTGCTGTACACAAGCTACCATCAAGTTGATCAAGCCCTTTTAGGGCAGTTGTAGGGTCTGGGGTGTAGAGGAAGAATTAGCTCCGAAATCTGAGTGCAAGCCCCTTTTTTATAAGTATGGGGTTCCCTATACCCTAAACCCTATCCCCTACACCCAGTTCATTGAGGCTTCTGCCTGCTTCAATTTTTCCATATTTCTGCTATGGTCTGTCTATTCAATACAATTGTTTGTAATCACTTGCTTACTCTTGCCAACTATGTTAGGAATCTCACAAGGAGGAATTGAAGTAACTAATAATGAGAGTTACCTTGTGAGAAACGATGAATGCAATAACCTTACAGTGGCATGATGTAGATCAAGAAAAAACTCTACAAATTAGCGATCGCCAAGCGAGTAAAAATCCAGGAACTTTCCGTATAGGTAGAGATCCCCTTCAATGTGATCTGGTTTTGAATGATGCGACTGTATCTCGTTTGCATATAGAAATATTTTTTCATCAGCAACAGCAAAACTTTTATATCAGAAATCTCAAACCGATAAATCCTCCCCTTGTAGATGGACAGCAGCTATTTAACGGTGAAATGCCTTTAAAGCAAGGTAGTAAAATTCTTCTAGGGCAACAAACTGAGCTTAAAGTAGCAGATATTACGAATAATGCGATCGCAGCCACAATTGTAGCGCCACCCACACCCTCTGCAAGACCCCAATCACCGGGAATTTATCACCAACATTCAGTACCAACACCCCCAGCCCAAAAGCAGCCAGTACCTCAGGGAAATTATCATTCCCATAACTCTCCCGGACAACACCCAGAGGTTTATGGTTTGCAATGTCCTAAATGTCATAAAGTATCTTCCCCAGAACATTTACAAGTTGGTTGTCCTTGGTGTGGTACATCTTTAGCAGCAGCAGTAAGTGTATTGGTAGCACCGGACAAATAACAAGCGCTACGCGCAAGTAATAAGTAATAAGTAATAAATTCACTGTTCATAGGTTTGCTGCTTCAATAATGTCTTAACGTATATGCGGAGTGCTATAAGTATTTAAGTGTTGAGTTTTTAATTAAAAATTTTCAACTTCACGCTCATAAGTAGTTAAACATAATTAATTACACAATGTCATTGCGAGTGTAACGGAGTGAAACGAAGCAATCGAAAGGGTTAGGATTACTTCGCGTAGTTCGTAATAATGGTAAATATTTTTGTTGACTTACTTAAATTTCAAATAATTACTAATATAGAAATCCTGTTTGATTTCTGAAAAAATACCTAGCATCTTCCCAATAAAGGTAAGGTGGGCATTGTCCACCCTAAGAAATAATGGTTACAGGCGATAATTTTCCGGGATCATGTGGTGCAAGATATGGAAAATGTTACCTTGCTAGATTGACACAGCGAATTTACTACTTGAAAAAACAGGATGATACTTAATCAAACAAAAATTGAATCTAAAATCTAAAATCTAAAATCCAAAATTGTATGACTAGCAATTTCCAAATTCAATTAAGTTGGAATGATCCAGATACGGGAGAGCGCAGAGAACCTCATTTGAGCTTACCTATTGCCTTGGGTAGAGAATTTGCTCGGATGCCAATGAATATTCAAGGTCAAAGGGTATCCCGTATACAATTACAAAATGAGCAAGTCTCTCGTTTCCACGCACTGATTAATTTAGAACAAAATCAAGTAGTAATAATAGACCAGAATAGTGCTAATGGTCTATTTGTCAATGGTATACGACAAACACATACAATTCTTAATAGTGGAGATAGGCTAAAAATAGGCGATTGTATTATTACTGTTACCTTTGCCGCGATCGCTCAAAGTAATCCTACTTCTGGCACCATTGCCACACAAATTCCCAACTCTCCTCCATCTCCCCAATTTAACTCCACAATCCAATTCAATCCCACTACCAACCTTCCAGACCCTACCCTACCACCTGTCCAACCTTTAACGCCTCTAGGAAGTAATTTTCCTCCTCCAGTATTTCAGCAAGAACTGGTTCCTGTACAACAATTACACGCCACGGGTTTACCTGTTGATGAATGCGACTATTTAGCCATTGGAGCTGGTTTAGGTAGTTATATTTGGGTAGATTTATTGAGGATAAGTGGTGTAAAATTAGACAGAATCTTGGCATTGGGTTTGGATAAAGAGCCCTATGCTAGATATAAGCGCCTGTGCTTAAATTCCCAAATTCCCTTAAACGAAAGATTGCGTTCCAACTCAGATTCTTGCCCCGATAATATTTGGGGTTGGCCCAGTTATGCTCTACGGGAAGCTTGGCACGACCTCACCCACGGCAAAATCAACTCCACATTCAAGTATTTGTGGCAAGTATTTGCAGAACCCACATTTATAGAAACATACACACCCCGTGCGAGTAATGTATTTGACTCCATAGACCGAGAAGCAAAGCGTATTGGTTGGGCGCAGATATACCGCTATGGCAGAGTGCGCTCAATTCGCAAAACTGATGATGGCAGATATTGTATCGCATATTCCCGAGGACGAGGAGATCATGCCTTCTTTGTCTGCCGTTATTTACATTTAGCCACTGGCTATCCTGCAATTCAATTTCTGCCAGACTTACAAGCTTATCGAGAAAAATACAAAGATTTTCAGTCAGTTGTTAATGCCTATGAAGACCACAACCATGTTTATCAGCATTTAGAAAAGCATGGTGGCACAGTCTTGTTGCGGGGTCGAGGTATTGTTGCTTCCAGAATTGTGCAGCGCATTTATGAAGCCAGGAAACAGAATCACAATATCAACATTTTACACTTAATGCGATCGCCTAAACCCCAAGGTAATAAATTTGGTCATACCCAGCGTCCAGTCAAACATCATTATGAGTTTCAGCCATTTAATTGGCCAAAAGCTTGCTGGGGTGGGGAATTACGGGTAATGTTAGAAAAAGCCAGCCCTGATGAACGTTACCGCCTATTAAAAGACTGGGGAGGCACCACCACCGCAGATCGTCTCGATTGGCAACATATTACCGAACAAGGATTAAAGCAAGGCTGGTATCGAATTGAGTTTGGTCAGGTAGAAAAGGTAGAACGGGATACCCAAAATCGCACCACGACTTATATTCAAGAAAAAGACTTCGGACAGGTCACCATTGATGCTGACTTTATTATTGATGCTACCGGATTAGATGCCAAGGTGGAAGCTAGTCCTCTACTCAATGATTTAGTACAGCATTACAATCTACTTCTCAACCCAATGGGGAGATTAGATGTCGCCAACAACTTTGAGGTTGTCAAAATGCGTAATGGTAAAGGTCAAATGTATGCAGCCGGGGCAATTACCCTAGGAGGTCCCTATGCAGCCGTTGATAGTTTCCTCGGTTTGCAATATTCTGTCCTCAGAACAATCGATGGTCTAGCAGCAGCCCGTGCGCCAGGGGTCAAACGGATCAATGCTGTTAGATCCTTTAGTCAGTGGTTAAAGTGGATATGGAACCAATCCCCCTAGATTGGCTTGGATACCCCGAAATTTCTCCTTTCTATATTTATTGTCTAGTTAATTATCTTTCACATCGACTGGAGCAGTTGTAGAAGAAAATTCATTAGCCCTCGCGCTGGGAACCAAATTCCAGCCTGCTTTTAATAGTTTTTGATAGGTGGCAAAGCCTTTAGAACCGCCTGGGATGTCGTAATCTGGGACTTTGTATTGAGGAAAAGCTGTATAAGAACGCCAAGGTTCATGGGGTTTGGTTTGTAAATGTAAAATTTTTTCTCCATCATCACCTGACTGAGATAACCAGCACATTCGCTGATACATAGCAAACTCCTTTGCGTTTAGCTCTAACTGCATATTAGCAGACTTTTGTCAATACATCCTCTATCGAGAGGAGTTCTTTTTGTCTGCTATTTGGGAATTACGTTAACTTAACTACATCTGCGAAGAGGAATATTCCGGACAAATGTAGGCTCCTAATGCTTTTAATTGCATTGCATGGCAAGAATAAAAAGCGATGTAGGTATCTTTAAGTTTTTTTAACAAAAAGATTTATCTAATGGTATATGCGGTTTTTGCCAATGTATGTATGAATGACTACTTTTTGCATTTTATGATTAGATTTGGCGATTAGTTTTTATAATTACACCAGTACGGATGATTAATAGTTTCTAAACAATAGGTTAAGATCACTGCTTTATCAGTATTTTTGCTGCATCAATCTACCCTACAGATTTAAACTAACTTTGTTATTAGATGTCTTGGATAAATTAATTTTTCTTGAAGCTCTTGAAGATGCAATGGATTCTGAAATTCTTCGCCGTGCTTTCCAGGAGAATCAGAGGTTTACGACTTTAGAATCTATTGTCGCTAGCCGAGGCGATGACTGTAGACATTCTCCCCATTCCACATAAGCGCACCACAAGGAGGAAGCAAAAATTAAACTTCCTCCCATTGTATAGGCGCAAAAATCAGGCTTTGAGATTGTGTGTCCTTGTGTAATTCCTGACTTATTACTTATTACTTATTACTTGTTATTTATTACTTACAAGTAGAGGTAACTTGCAATTCTTTCAGTTGTTTATTATCCACACTAGCGGGTGCATCTGTTAATAAACATCTAGCTTGCTGTGTCTTCGGAAAGGCAATTACATCCCGGATTGATTCTTCTCCCGCTAGTAACATTACCAATCTATCTAAGCCATAGGCAATACCTCCGTGGGGTGGAGTTCCATATTCAAATGCTTCTAGAAGGAAGCCAAACTTATTATTTGCTTCTTCTGGGGAAAGCCCGATCGCATCAAACACCTGTTCCTGAATTTCCCTTTGATAAATCCGCAAACTACCACCACCAATTTCAAAGCCATTGAGAACTAAGTCATAAGCTTGGGCGCGGGCTGTTTTCACATCGCTTATATCATCGGGGTGGGGTGCAGTAAAGGGGTGATGTAAAGCTTCTAGGCGCTTTTCGTCGGCATTCCATTCAAACATGGGAAAATCAGTAACCCAGAGGAGATGGATTTTGTCTGGCTCAATTAACTGGAATTCCTGAGCCATGAATTGTCGCAATCTATCTAAGGTTTTATTGACGGTTGCGGTATCACCTGCACCAAATAACAGTAAATGTCCGGGTTTCGCACCTGTACGAGTCAAAATCTCTTGTTTTTGTTCTGGGGTGAGGTTGTCTTTGATTGCACCAATGGTATCTATTTCCCCATCTTCCCGGACTCGGATAAATGCTAATCCCTTAGCACCGGCTTCGCTGGCTTCTTTAAAAATATCTCCACCGGGTTTAATGCGGACATTGGAAATAGCATCATTTCCTTGGGGAATAGGGAGAATTTTGACAATTCCTCCATTAGCGATCGCTTCCCGAAAAACCTTGAAACCACTATTTTTGAGGATATCAGAAACATCTACTAGTTCTAAACCATATCTAGTATCTGGCTTATCTGTACCGTAGCGGTTCATTGCTTCAGCATAGGTGAGACGAGGAAATGCAGGTGGTACATCAATTCCTTTGACAGTTTTAAAAATATGAGCCACTAACTTTTCATTGATGGCAATAATATCTTCTAAGGACATGAAACTCATTTCCATATCCAACTGGGTAAATTCTGGTTGTCTGTCAGCCCGTAAATCTTCATCTCGGAAGCAGCGAGCCACTTGATAGTATCGATCACAACCAGCCACCATTAATAACTGTTTGAAAAGTTGGGGTGATTGGGGTAAAGCAAACCACTCCCCAGGATTGACACGACTAGGTAAAATATAATCCCTAGCACCTTCGGGGGTAGAACGGGTGAGGATTGGGGTTTCGACTTCAATAAACCCTTCATTATCTTCCAAAAAGCGACGCACTGCTTTCATTACTTGGTGGCGAATTTGCAGATTACTCGCCATGCGATCGCGTCGTAAATCTAAATAGCGATATTTCAGCCGTAATTCTTCCCGTACCGGATCTGTTTCAGCAGTGGAAACCTGGAAAGGTAGTTGTTTACGAACGCCGTTGAGCAATTTAATTTCCTCGGCGTAGATTTCCACTTCTCCCGTGGGTAGGCGGGTATTGAGGGATTCTTCAGGACGTTGTGTTACCTTTCCTTGGATTTCCACAACATATTCATTACGTAGGGAGTTGGCTAGTTCGTAGGAATCCGGCGTGCGTTGGGGATCACTGACAATTTGGATAATGCCAGAGCGATCGCGTACATCTAAAAATATCACGCCCCCATGATCGCGGCGACGGTCTACCCAGCCGTATAAGGTGACACTTGCTCCAATGTGCTTGTTTCGGAGTTCGCCGCAATAGTGAGTTCGCATAGGAATAATTTCTTAACTAAATATATGGTCTGGGGAGTAGTAATTCCCTCGCCACAATGGTACTCCATTCGGTGGTGAGATACACAGACTTCCCAAGGAAAAGGCGGTACTCGATGCACCGCCTTTTCCTGTTTTGACCAATTTTAACAGATCGCAAAACATAAGATACGTAGATTGTATAGTCCTATGCCCAAGTAATAAGTTTACTGTTCATAGGTTTGAGCCTTTAACAATGTCCGCGCCCTAATTAGGGTAGTGCTATATAAGTAAAAAGAATAAGTAATAGTCGAGCTCGAAAATGGTATAAAGCCTCTTCATTCATGAAGAAAAATAATCAAGATGAATCATTTCTTGAATCCTCTATTTCAAGCCAGAGGTTAAACTTATTACTTATTACTTATTACTTATTACTTATTAATTATTACTTGTGCATTCTTCCCTGCTAAGAACGCGGTGCAGTCAAAACTTCCCAAGCAGCTTTTGCAGCTGATTGTAAGCGATCGCCTAAATCTTGTACTTCTTTGGTCACAGAATCCCAATTTTTCTGAGCTTCTTGCTGAATCATATCAAAGGCGTGTTCGATGCGATCGCGTTCTATCAATTGGTTCGCTTCAATGGCTTCCCGTGCTTGACGGACTGCATTTAAATAGGTGTCGCGGGTGAGTGTACCAGCAGATTGAGCCTCGGATTGGGCACGTTTTTTGATTGCGTCAATCAAGGCTTTAGTTTCATTTTTGATTTCGTCAGTTTCGTCAGCCATTTCCGTTTCTACTAGAGCACTGGTTTGGGGAGTCACATCTACAGTGGTCTTGTTCTCATTATTTTTATCAGTCATTGTTTTATTCAGATATCCTGTTTCAAGTTTTCTCATCAATTCTCAAAGCCAAAGAATCTGTTTAGCTTTGAGATTTAAACCTCATCTACCTTGAAAACTGTAGTTTTTGATCCATTAATTTAGGATTGCTACTCTGCGAGAGGAGCATCGCAATGACACATGCAAATAAGTAAGTCGGCACAATAAAACCAAACTATGTGGAGAAAAGTAAATAAGGCTAAAACCCTTTTTCCCCCTGCTCCCTGCCCCCTGCCCCCTGTCTTATCCAAACGATAATTTTTTACGCCTACCTACTTAATCATTAACTCCAGATTTCAACATGGACGGGGTTTAATAAATTAATACCCTGTTATCAACTGTTGTTCTAACTTCAATAATGCCGCAATTCTGTCTTCTGTAGCCGGATGACTGGAGAATAAGTCCCCCAAAAATTTACCTGACAAGGAATTAATAATTAACAGTGGCTCAAAAGCCGGATTAGCTCTGATTGGTGTTTGTTCTGCTGTGGATTCCAAACGCTGTAAGGCTTGAGCTAAAGCGCGAGGATTTCTAGTCAATCTAGCAGCGCCAGCATCAGCAGAGAATTCCCTTGTCCTAGATATGGCTAATTGGATAATTGTTGCTGCCAGGGGTGCTAAAATAATGGTTGCTATAATCCCTAAAGGATTGCCTCTATCATTTCGGGATCCACTAAACCAGAGGCTGTAACTCAGCATTTGTCCTAAATAAGCAATAGCACCAGCAATAGTAGCTGCAACTGCTTGGGTAAGGGTATCTCGATTGGCGATATGAGTTAGTTCATGGGCAATTACTCCTTCTAGTTCCTCCTCTGGAAGAATATCTAAAATTCCTTCGGTAACAGCAACAGCAGCATGTTCTGGATCCCTTCCCGTTGCAAAGGCATTAGCATTTTGACTGGGAACTATATATACCCTAGGCATGGGTAGGTTTGCTCTTTGGGATAATCTTTCTACCATGCGGTACAATCCCGGTGCTGCTTGGGGTGAAATTTCACTAGCATGGTAAGCTCCCAAAGCAATTTTATCCGATTGATACCAGGCAAATAAGTTGGTTACTGCTGCCAAAATCAGTCCAATTATTAAGCCACCAGCACCCCTAATGACTAAATGGCTAATTGCAATCAAAAGACCACTTAGAGCAGCGAGCAAAGCAGCGGTTTTCAATTGATTTGTCATATTTTCTATTCTCCTGCTAATGCTGTCTGCATGTTGACATTAATTTCAAAGACAAACAGCATTATTGAAGCCACAATTTCATTATATCGAGCTTAACATCAATATTTTGAGTAGAAATTATACTCCAATTCACTACGGTTCTCTCACTTCTGTAGCCCTACATGCAAGTAATAAATAATAAGTAATAATAAGTTTACTGTTCATAGGTTTGGGCCTTCAATAATGTCCGCGCCCTAATTGCATAATGCGATATTTTAGAATATTTTTGGGAAAATTTACCAGTATTTTTTATTAATCTGTGTCACCTTCACTAGATAATTAAAAGCATATTTATAAAATAAATATTAACTTTTTGCCAATAGGTGAAGCTACATCTTTTCACTTACAATTTTGTTTATCAAAGCATCTATCTTGAGGAGTATTTTTTAAACGAAATGTTAGTCAGTGTGCTGTGGATTCTGGTATCAGGCTTTTTTGGCGGTCAAATTGCTCGTCGTTTAGGCGCTCCACCTTTAATTGGCATGATTTTAATGGGGATTCTCATTGGCCCCCAGGTTGGTAATTTACTCAGTTTAGATGTACTAAATGCTGCTGATGAATTACGAACTGTGGCAGTGATGATTATTCTCATGAAAGCTGGTTTGGGCTTGGATCGAGAAAAGTTAGCTCAACAGGGTACAGTTGCCTTGAGGTTAGGATTTTTACCAGCTACAGGAGAAGTGATTGCGATCGCGATCGCAGGGATGTTTTTATTTCAGTTTGATGTTTGGACTGGGCTATTGTTGGGCTGTGTAATTGGGGCAGAATCTCCGGCGGTAATTGTTCCCGGAATGCTGCGGCTGAAAAGTTTAGGGTGGGGTGTGGCTAAGGGTATACCTGATGCAATTTTGACTGGTAGCGCCCTCTCTGATGTTTTGCTATTGCTGGTTTTTAGTCTGTTGGTAAACTTTTTGGGTAAGGGCGGTACACAAACTATTAATCTTCCGGGAGGATTAACTTTAACCCCCATGCAATTATTGCCTTTGCAGATAATTTTACAAATTGGTTTGGGTGTTGTTTGTGGTTATTTGGCAGCCCGTTTATTAGTTGTCGTATTGGCAACTCAAAACTGGACTCAAAATGCGATCCAAGATACTTTAATTGCTGCGAGTTTGGCTTTATTTACTGTTATTTTTGCCAAAGGTTTTCCCTATTTTTCTGGTTATTTAGCAACTATGGCAATGGGTTTTTTTCTTATAGAGTTAGATGCGCCCTTGGCTCGGAGATTGCGGATTGGTTTTAACAGTCTATGGATAATTGCTGAGATTATTTTATTTGTATTGATGGGGGCAACTAAGTAAGTCGGCACAATAAAACCAAACTATGTGGAGAAAAGTAAATAAGGCTAAAACCCTTTTTCCCCCTGCTCCCTGCCCCCTGCCCCCTGTCTTATCCAAACGATAATTTTTTACGCCTACCTACTTATTCAATTAAAAGTATTAGAAAAAAATCTTCTCCCAGGTGTGTTCATTTTAGCAGTGGGACTGTTGATTGGTCGGGCAATTGGTTGGTATCTTTCCACTTGGGGTAGTAATTGGAATTGGCGAGAAAAACTATTTTTGCTTCCGGGAAATTCTGCTAAAGCTACAGTGCAAGCAGCCATTGGAGCAATTCCCCTCAGTCAAGGTATTGTAGGAGGAGAAATCATTTTAGCGATCGCAGCTTTATCTATTTTAATTACTGCACCTTTAGGAGCTTGGTCAACGGCTACCTTTGCCCCTAAGCTATTACAAAAGGGAGAGGTCGATCCCACTAAAGTTACTGTTGCTAGCCGTACCCTATTATTAGCTGCGGTAGATAATTCCCCTTTAGCCGTGGAGGTGTTGAAGAAGGTAGGAGACTTAGCTAGACAAACAAATGGTGAAGCGATCGTGTTATATGTGATTACTATCCCAGATCAAGCTGTTGTGGAACATCTAAGGAGACAAACTCAACAATTACTATCTGATATTCGCCATGAATTTATCACTACTACGGGTAATATTCCCGAAGAAATTATTAATACTGCTCAGAGGTATGGAGTTACTGATATTATTCTGGGAAAACGTGGACATCAACCTTGGGAACGGGTATTAGTTGGTTCGGTTTCCCAAGGTGTGTTAGAAACTAGTTCTATCCCTGTGATTCTCATAGAAAGTCCACAAAATTAGGGACTTCCAAATAAAAAAATAATCAATCACTTGGAATGCAGGGGAGCAGGGGAGCAGGGGAGCAGGGGGAGTGAAGCAAGTAGTTCAAGTCCAGAAATTTGGTAATTTATTTTTTGGTGTTCCCTTAATCTAGAGGGCAGTATTCCCAGTTTTGCCATCAATATCCTTTAAATTGGCAAACGATTAATATCTTTGTTATTACCAATTACTGCCATAATTGACCCATTCTGTAAACGCTTAGTCGGCTCAGGGTTAATGACAAATTTGCCACCCTCGCTCACTGCTAATACATTTACACCAAAACGGTTACGCAATTGTAGCTCTGCAATGGTTTTACCATGAAATTCTTCGGGTACCATCACCTCTACAATACAATTATCGGGATCGAGGTCAAATCTTTCTAAAATTGATGGTTTGGTAAGACTTTTTGCTAAAGCACAACCTGCTTCATATTCGGGGAAAACTACACGATCTGCACCAACTTTTCTCAAAAGTTTACAATGCACTTCACTTGATGCTTTAGCAACTACATTGGGTACCCCACCCTCTTTGACATTTAAGGTAGTAATGATACTTTCTTGAATATAATTACCTATGGCTACAATTACAGTATCAAACTCAAAAATTCCAGCTTCTTTCAAGGCTACTGGCTGGGTTGAATCTAGTTGCAAAGCATGACCTGCAATATTTTCCGCGAGAGCGTTGGATACTAGCTTTTCATCTATGTCTGTGGCTATTACTTGATAACCTAATTTATGTAAAGTGGAACTAACTGAACGACCAAAACGACCTAAGCCAATCACTGCAAACTGATGATTGTCTTTAATTAAATTACGAAAAAATTTTAATGATGATAAATTCATAGATTTTGTTTTTTGAAGCATTTATTGGTATTTAAACCTCAGTTCTTGGGAATCTTTGTATTTGTAATTTAATTAACTTATCCCACCAGTAAATTTTCTTCAGGATAGTGAACCTGAGTCGGACGAGGATCTCCCAAAAGAGATGACATTAATAGTAGTATTCCTACCCGCCCAGCATACATGGTGAAAATTAAAACTAGCTTTGCCAATCCAGATAAATCGGCAGTAATACCTGTAGATAAGCCCACAGTTGCAAAGGCAGATACCACTTCAAACAAAATTTGCAAAAAAGGTAAATGAGGGTCGGTCAGAGAAATTAGTACTGTAGATGTAATTACAGTTCCCACGGAGCCAACTAAGACTCCAATAGCTTTTAAAATGAGAGAAATTGAGATTTTACGTTCATATAAAATTACTTCCTGTTTTCCTAGTAGAATTGATTTAGTGCAACTAGTCAAGACTCTAATGGTAGTAGTTTTAATTCCTCCACCTGTACCACCAGGACTAGCACCAATAAACATCAAACCAATCATAATAAATAACCCAGCATTGCTCATTTTGGCAATATCAATGCTATTAAAACCAGCAGTTCTAGCCGATACTGATTGAAATAGAGCTACCAAAAATCCATTATAATTATTGAGGATGCCAAATTTCGCAGAATGTCTTAATTCTACTAGAAAAAATGCTATAGTTCCCAAAACAAGTAAGACAATAGTTGTGCTAGTTGCTACTTTAAAATCTAGAGAAAAAACCAATTTCTCCTTCTTTCTTTCCAAGCGATCGCGCAAGTAAAAAAACATTTCTAAAATTGCTTGATAGCCAATACCCCCAAATACAATTAAGGCAGAAATTGTGAAAATTAATAAGGTAGATGACTGATATTTAACTAAGCTATCTGCAAATAAACTAAAGCCAGCATTATTCCAAGCACTGATACTATGAAAAATCGCTAACCATGTTCCCTGTTGCCATCCACTATCTCGAATAAAGGTCGGTAGTAATAAGAATATACCTGTAATTTCAAAAATTAATGTAGTCGCAATAATAGAACGAATAATATACGTACTACCACTCATTCCCGGCCGATCCAAGGCTTTTTGAATTGCTCTTTTTTGGCTCAGGTCAAATTTTTTACCCAGGAGTAAAATCAGAAAAGTAGTTGTGGTCATGTAACCCAATCCACCAATCTGAAGTAGCAGTAAAATAAGTAACTGACCCCAAAAAGAAAAATAAGTACCAGTATCAACTACTACTAGCCCAGTCACGCAAACCGCCGAGGTTGAAGTAAAAAAAGCCACAATTGGGTT
The DNA here is from genome assembly GCF_900185595.1 of Calothrix rhizosoleniae SC01. GTDB lineage: Bacteria > Cyanobacteriota > Cyanobacteriia > Cyanobacteriales > Nostocaceae > Calothrix_A > Calothrix_A rhizosoleniae. The sequence continues at coordinate 6,139 of NZ_FYBH01000191.1, read as the reverse complement.
ATTCCAAGTACCAGTACTAGTAGCAAAAGGCATCATTAATAGGATGGTTCCTACTGTAATTACTGCCAAAAAACCCAAGCAAATTGTGCGAGAAACAGTCATTTCAGTTATGAGTATCAGTGAATCAGTGCCGTCTTTGATTTTCCCAATAAGGCAACTGTCTGAGATTAAAGGCAGAGCTTATTTTGCTGAAAAATAAAAACTTCCTATATTTAATTAAAAACACACATGGTAGCCTACCAGTATATTGTCCATCCTGTTGCAGTTTTGTCTTAACATTGCTTCATTTATGAGTGCAACTCTTTACCAGCGAATTCAAGCATTTTATGATTCTTCCTCTGGGCTGTGGGAGGAAATTTGGGGTGAACATATGCATCATGGCTATTATGGTGCAGAGGGAACCCAGAAAAAAGACCGGAGACAGGCACAAATTGATTTAATTGAAGAAATACTCCAGTGGGCTCAGGTAAATCAAATAGAGAGCCTTCTAGATGTGGGCTGTGGGATTGGTGGTAGTTCTTTGTATTTGGCAGCAAAATTTCATGCTCAAGCCACGGGAATTACCCTCAGTCCAGTGCAAATGAATCGAGCAACCGAACGTGCTGGGGAGTTGGGTTTAACATCCCAGTCAGAGTTTTTAGTGGCTAATGCTCAAGCTATGCCTTTTGCAGATAATTCTTTTGATTTAGTTTGGTCATTGGAAAGTGGGGAGCACATGCCGGATAAAGGTAAATTTATCCAGGAGTGCTATCGGGTACTAAAACCGGGAGGGAAGATGATTGTAGTGACTTGGTGTCATCGCCCCACTGATGATTCTCCTTTGAGTGCAGATGAACAAAAGCATTTACAAGATATCTATCGGGTGTATTGTTTACCCTATGTGATTTCCTTACCTGAGTATGCTGCGATCGCAAATCAAGTTGGTTTAAAGAATATCCATACTGCTGATTGGTCGAAGGCTGTAGCACCTTTTTGGCATGTGGTAATTGATTCTGCTTTCACTCCCAAGGCTATTTTTGGGTTGTTGAGTGCGGGATGGACAACAATTGTGGGAGCATTATCTTTGGGGTTGATGCGTCGCGGTTATCAACGCGGGTTGATTCGGTTTGGGTTGCTTTGTGGAGTGAAGGAGTTATAGCGCTAGCCGCAAGTAATAAATAATAAATAATAAATAATAAGTAATAACGCACGGTTCGCCTATTTTTTTTGAAGTTCGAGAAATGATAAGTAACGTGGGAATAAGGAGGTAAGTGTGGAATCAATCCCAAATCTAAAATCTAAAATACAGGATTAAGTAGGTTGGCGTAAAAAATTATCGTTTGGATAAGGCAGGGGGCAGGGAGCAGGGAGCAGGGGGAACAAGGGTTTTAGGCTTATTTACTATTCTTCACATAGTTTGGTTTTATTGTGCCGACTTACTTATATGGATTGGTGTTATACTTTTTGGAAGTTTTCTCGCCCACATACGATTATTGGCACGACTTTAAGTGTGTGGGGCTTGTATTTAATCGCTATTTCCCTATTTTCTCAACATTCCCTACTCACGCCTTGGGGAAGTTGGATTGCTTGTCTGTGTGGCAATGTTTATATTGTCGGCTTGAATCAACTCGAAGATATAGAAATTGACAAGATTAATAAACCCCATTTCCCCCTTGCTTCTGGAAAGTTTACTCCACAAATGGGGAAATTAATTGTCAGTATTACAGGTATTTTGGCAATTCTTTTGGCTGGCATTCAAGGACCATTTTTATTAGCAATGGTGGGAATTAGTTTAGCCATTGGAACTGCTTACTCTTTACCACCAATTCGTTTAAAAAGATTTCCTTTTTGGGCAGCACTATGTATTTTTGCTGTGCGAGGAGCAATTGTTAATTTAGGGCTATTTTTACATTTCAGTTGGGCATGGCAACAGGATCAATCTATTCCGCCTAATGTATGGATACTAACAGCATTTATTATAGTATTTACCTTTGCAATCGCTATCTTTAAGGACATACCAGATGTTGAGGGCGATCGCCAATACAATATCACTACTTTTACGATTAAACTTGGTCAGCGAGCTGTATTTAATTTGGCTCGTTGGGTAATTACCATATGTTATCTGGGGATGATTGTGGTGTCTGTACTACCTAAAATTGGTGCCAATTCAACTTTTCTGATTATTTCCCATCTGCTATTGTTGGGAATTATGTGGTGGCGCTCTCAGGATGTACAGTGGGCAGATAACAATACCATAGTCCCAAGGGCAGACGTTCAAGGCACAATACCCAGTTTTTATCAATTTATTTGGAAACTATTTTTCTTAGAATATTTACTGTTTCCTATTGCTTGTCTTTTGAATTAAAAAATTATGGAAAATTTACCATTAGATTCCCTTGCTATTATTATTGTTATCTTTACGATCTCCTCATTAATTTATTTTTCTATCAGGACTTGGAGAACCAATAGTCTATTCCAACAAGGGATTAATTTTTATCAAACAAAAGATTATCAAAATGCCGAAAAATATTTTCGACAGGTGATTGCCATTAATTCTACCAATGATGTGGTTCATCTGCTTTTAGGAGATACACTAATGCAGCAACAACAAGTAGAAGCTGCAATTAGTAAATATGAAGAAGTAATTAATCGCGCTCCTAAAAAAATTGATGCACATTTACGTTTGGCAAATGCTCTATTATTACAAAATCAACAAAAAGAAGCGATCGATATTCTCAAGCAAGCTGAGGATTATTTTCAATCGAAACGCTACGTCAATGAATTAGCGCGGCTAAAAGAGATTTTACAAAAGATAGAATCTCAATTCAATTGACCAAAATACGCAGAGGAGCAGGGGAGTGTGGGGGGTGTGGGGAGTGGGAGATTGAGAGAGTGATGGAGTGATGGAGTGATGGTTAATGGTTGGAAGTTAAGATTTTTTATCTTTCCCTCTTTCCCTCTTTCCCTCTCTTCCCCATCTTCCCACACTCCCCCTGCTCCCTGCTCTCTGCTCCCTGCTCCCTGCTCCCCTGCCTCTTTGTGGCTTATAAATTCCGATGGGTAAAAGATTTAGCATCAGTACCAGTGTAAGAGGCTGCAATGTGACCATCACCAAACATTTGATATTTATAGGTCACTAACCCTTCTAATCCTACAGGACCACGAGGTGGCATTTGCTGAGTACTAATTCCTACCTCTGCACCAAAACCATAACGGAAGCCATCAGCAAATCTGGTAGAGCAATTATGATATACCCCCGCAGCATCTACCATTGCCATAAAAGTTTTTGCGGCTTGTTCATCTTCTGTAATGATCGCATCGGTATGTTTAGAGCCATACTGATTAATGTGAGCGATCGCTTGTTCTAAATCATCGATAATCTTGATAGATAAAACTAAATCGCTATATTCCGTTTGCCAATCTGTATCTGTTACTACTGATATATTAGGTAAAATTTCGCAGGCTAATTTATCCCCTTTTAATTCCACATTCATGGATTGCAAGGCAGCAGCAATGGGAGGTAAAAATACATCGGCAATGCTGGTATGTATTAATAAAGTTTCAATTGCATTACAAGCCGCTGGATATTGGGTTTTCGCATCCACTGTAATTGCTACAGCTTTTTCCATATCCGCATTTTTATCTATATACAAGTGACAAATACCATCTGCATGTCCTAATACGGGAATACGGGTATTGTCCTGGACAAACTGAACAAAGGAGTTGGAACCGCGAGGAATAATTAAATCTATATATTTATCTAGTTTTAAAAGTTCTAATGTTTCTTCCCTGGTAGTCAACAACTGCACCGCGTCGGGATTTACCGCAGTTGTAGACAATCCTTGCTTAATTGCCTTGACTATAGCTTCACAAGAACGAATCGCTTCCTTACCACCCTTGAGGATTACCCCATTCCCAGACTTAATTGCCAAAGCCGCAATTTGAATTGCTGCTTCGGGACGGGCTTCAAAAATTACCCCCAACACCCCTAAAGGACAAGTGATACGCTTGAGGATTAAGCCTGTATCAATTTCCCGGTGAACCTGCACTGCACCAACAGGATCGGCAAGTTGAGCCACATCTCTGACTCCCGCGATTGCATCTCGCAATTTATGTTCATCTAACTGTAATCGCTTGTATAGGGGCTTGGCAATTCCATCTGTTTCCGCAGCCTGACAATCGGCAATATTTGCTTGCACAATCTCATCCCTAGACGATTCTAAGGCATTAGCGATCGCTTCTAGGGCTTGATTTCTCATCTCCGTGGACAGAGTTGCTAATTTCAGCGCCGCTAGCTTGGTCTGTTTTGTAGTCTCAATGAGACTGGATGTATTCTCAACAGCAATAGTCATAGTCACAAATCAAATGGATTTTGGATTTTGGATTTACCCCATGTCTAAAGCCAGGGGCTTGTATCCTTTTATTTTTCGGTAAGGTAAAACACTCTTATCTTTAACAGAATGTAAAGAGAGGGTGAAAGCCCCAAAAGAAAGAGCAATACATCTGGGTGTTTTGTTCTTTAGACAGGGGATAAAACCCGAGACGATGGGATTTATTCCATCGTTTATATAGTAAAGTAAAAAATGTGAGTAAGGCATTCATCTACACGCATACCTGTCCTAGTACGGAGAAATCCCTGCATATAGGAAACAATGGTTGCTACATGAACGGCAGTACGACTACATCACTGCAAGCAATGGCAGGACAGAGAGTGTACAACTCTGGCATAGTGATATAACCTCCAGAAAGCGAAAAATGTAAGCACAATCTGTGTGACTTGGTGCCAGTATTAAGTGAGTGTGTAGGGGTACTTTGACCAGAAGAAGCAGGGGGAAAAGTGCAGTTTTGCTGGGGGGAATGCCGTTTCCCTCACAAGGGTAGGTTTTTAACATTTCGATGTCTCCGCGTCTCCCCTTCTCCCCGTCTCTACAAGGATTCTGATTGACGCATATCTCATTTCCGCAGATGTCTAATATTTTACTGTTGAATTTTAACCTAATACATCTATTAGTCTTCATATATAAATAAATATAAATAATTTAATAGTTATAAAAACATAAACTGTTAAATTATTGAAGTACCAATCAATAAATTGTTCGGCATTGTCAGAAAGAACAAATGTATTGGTGTGATGTCGAATTGCTTTTCATGGGGAATCTCTCAGCTCTGACTGTCAACTGGTCAACATCCAGAGTCGATTATTAAAACCTGGCATTGGAGTATTAAGGAATTAACCATGAGTATTAACCTCGCTGCGAAACTTCGTATTGGCACACAAAAATCCCATACAGCAGTAGAAAATGTGGGATTTATGAAATGTTTTGTCAAAGGGGTAGTAGATAAAGACTGTTTTGCGAAATTTTTAAGCAACTTATATTTTATTTACAGTGCCCTAGAAAAGGGTATAGAAAATCATAGAAACCATCCTGTGATTGAGGTGATGTACTTTCCTGAACTAAATCGCCAAGCTGCCTTAGAGAAAGATATGGAATTTTATTATGGGAAGCAATGGCGATCGCAAATTAAACCATCCCCCGCTACTCAAATTTACCTCAATCGTTTACAAGAACTTGTAACTCAAACTCCAGAATTGTTGATTGGTCATGCCTATACTCGTTATATGGGCGACCTTTCTGGCGGACAAATGCTACAAGCGATCGCTCAATCTGGGTTAAAATTAACAGGGTTTCAAGGTACATCCTTCTATAATTTTGAGCAAATTTCCGACAAAAAGGCATTTAAAGACAAATACCGACAGGCGTTAGATGCTGTACCTGTGGATGATGCTACTGCTGCAAACATTGTTGCTGAATCAAACTATGCTTTTCAGTTAAATATGCAGATGGTGCAGGAGCTAGAGGGAAGTTTAATTAAGGCCATAGGTCAAGTAATGTTTAATACTCTGACTCGCTCTCATAGTGTTGGTAGTACTGAAGTTGCTACATCTTAAAAAATAAGGGTGGGAAGATGGGGAAGAGAGGGAAAGAGGGAAAGAGGGAAAGAAGTGTGGGGAGATGAAATAACTAACCATCAACCACCAACTAACAACTAACAACTAACAACTACCAACTAACAACTATCAACCATCACTCTCTCACTCTCCCACTCTCCCACTCTCCCACTCTCCAACTCCCCACACTTCCCCAGGATTTAACTGCTG
>NZ_FYBH01000173.1 GCF_900185595.1 Calothrix rhizosoleniae SC01 | reverse complement strand
AGATCTAATAACTCTTTCACAATCTAAAATCGTTCGACGGCTCGACTGAGTGCTCACGACGAAGTCCAAAATTAAAAATCCAAAATTGATATGACACTTTATCAATAGGTAGATTTGTTTCTGCAAAGTGTACTAGAGAAAGTTGAAAATTATTAATCTAAATTTACATTCATAATGCGTAATTTTTTATGATTCAAACATGTAATTGTATATTATTGTCAAGTGTTTAAAATGCATAGAGGCACATATATGTAAGTTTAATTATGATGGCAAAAAAGCCAATTATCATAATTAAACGAGTCAAAAACCATGAAACAAATAATTATACGAGTCAGTTCTACTTTTATTTTATGTAGCAGTTTCATTACCATTGGACTGATACAAAGCCAGATTTATAAAGATGGGGTAGCTTTAGCAGCTAGTGTATGTCCAGCAGAATCAGAATCCCGTTCCATTTCTGGTAAAGTCGCCACAAATGTGACTTTTGCAAACAAAAGTTCAAAAAAAGTTAAAGTCTACTGGCTTGACTACTCAGGTAAAAGAACATTCTATAAAACACTAAAATCTGGAACATCTTATAAACAACAAACTTATGTAACTCACCCCTGGGTTGTCACAGATACTTCCGAAAACTGTCTAGGTGTTTATTATCCTGATGGACAAGCTCGGACTGTAGAAATTAAATAATCAGCCTGGAAGCTAAAATCCCATATTTCAACTTACACCAATTCCGATAACAGTAGGCATTTATGATACAGAAATTTCCTTGACTGGATTTGGTTGATAAATTGGCTGCATCCGATTCTTTAAAAAACCGCTACTACGCTGGGCTAAAACAGCTTGTATCTCAGCAATTATGGATAAAGCGATCGCTTCTGGTGTGTCTGCACCTATATCAAGACCAACAGGAGCATGTAGCTTTTGCATCTGTGCTGGGGTAAGTTCTATTGACTCTGTACGTAAATCTTGCAGTAACTTAGCAATGCGTTGCTTCGATCCCAAACAACCAAGATAGCTGATAGAAGTAGGTATGAGTAGTTTCAAAATTTCTAAATCATCAAGGTAATTATGAGTCATCACCACAGCAATTGTGTAACTATTAACACGTATTTGTTTGTGTAGAATTTCCCGCCTGGTGAGAATCACCTCATCAGCGATCGCAAAACGTTCTGGAGTTACTTCGGCTGCTCGACAATCCATGATAGTGACTTGCCAACCTAAATCTTGGGCAAATTTTACCACTGGTATTGCATCACGACCCGCACCAAAAATGAGTAGGTGTGGAGGTGGCTGAATCAGTTCAATAAAAACATCAACGTTACCTAATGCTAGTTGGTATTTATGGAAACTTGAATGTTGATTTTGCCGAGCTGCTTGAACATCTTTAAGTAAAATTTCAGTTAAATAAGATTCTTGAATACTAGTATTTATACTATTGTCAGGTCTAAGTATTAAACGCTCCCCCATCTGAATATTAACTTCACCTTTAACAGCAACAACAGTGGCAATAATACCTGGTTCTTGGCTATGAAAACATTGATAGATTAAAGCTAAAGGGTTACATGGATCATTGGCATCTAGTTTCTCAATTAGCACTTTTACCACACCATTACAACCAAGCCCAAATCCCCAGATAATATCCTCGTCAGCAGTTGTGTCATAAGTTACAACTATAGGCTTGCCATCTGTCATTGACACACGGGTATGTTCAAATACGTCATTTTCCAAACAACCACCGCTAATGGTTCCCAACATGTTATCTGCTGTTGTCATCAACATTCGGGCACCGGGTTGGCGATAGGTAGAACCTTGAACATGTACTACAGTGGCAAGAAATACTTGTTCCCCATTATTTTGTCGTTGAATTTCTGCAAAGGCTGCCAGAATAGAATTTAGCTCTTTCATTTTTCCTGCTGGAGACTTTCGTTATAGCGCTACGCGCAAGTAATAAGTAATAAGTTTAACGTGAGTTCGACGGAACTAAAAAAGGGCAGGAGGTAGTGCAAGCAAGTCTTTAGGGTAAATATCAATTGATGGTTTGTTCGGCAAGTAAGTATAAGCAACCAAACCAGCTAACAAATTAACCACAAATATTGAGTAAGGAAGAATTAAGAAAAGGAATTGGCACAGGTTATGTTACATCCTTGTGATATAAGCATGACAGCAGCCAGTGCTGCGTATCCTTTCTGCTTGGTATATTAGGATTGGGAAAAAGATTATACGGAATTTTTTCGTATAATAAATAGTTAGACGTTGATTGAAATTATTAAGATAAGTGGCGTAGTCTGGATTAGATGAATTACTGGATAACTCGATAACTAATCGCAATGATGATATTGAACATTGCAATGCCAACGTTGTAGTAAGTAACTTACCATACTTCCCCTCCGAACTACGCATCACTAGTTTTCGTTGGAAAGATTTCGTTGAGAGGTAATGGATATGCCCTGGAAAACTCAGCTTATTGATACAGAGATCTTGGCGGTACACGCTGCCTTAATCCCCACCGGTAGCAGGGGTCAGGTATTAATTTTTGGTGGTGACGAACACAACAGTGCCGCTGAGGAGAGGGATAGCGCTGATGCTTGGAAAAAGACCCGTGTATATGATATCGCTTCAGAGGATCTTGTCTCTGATACCATTCCATCTCCAGATTCGGACGTATTCTGTGCTGGACACTCCTTCCTGCCGGATGGTCGTCTTCTAATCGGAGGTGGTACATCTATTTGGCCTCAAGGCGGCGACGTACATGAACACGGCTTGGACTTTGGTGGACACCGACGTTGTTGGGCATATAACGCACGCGATAAATCCTGGGAAGAAGTAGCTCAAATGGTTCCTGAGCCTGGAGGTGATCCCGCCAAAAATACTGGTGGGCGTTGGTATCCCACTCTGCTCACCCTCGGAAACGGTGATTCAATAGCGTTCTTTGGACATCCACGACTGGATGACTCGCGGCATCGAAACACCATTGCGGAGCGTTACAATGTTACAACCGATAGCTGGACAGGTTTGCCACAGATGGCAGACCCAACGCCGTTTCCAGGTCAAGGTGGCATTCGCTATTTGATGTTTCCACGGGTATTCCTGCTCCCGGATGGAGATCTGTTTTTTGCTACTGGAATGCCAGTTACCAGTGATACAACACATCACAGTACCCGCTACAATCCAAATACTGGGGATTATGTAGGGACCCCCATTACTGAAATCCCATCAGGAAGATATGCCGGTTGGGACTATCCGGCAGTTTTATTGCCCTTACTTCCTACAGATAACTACCGCCCCCGAGTGCTTTACAGTGGTGGAGTCAATGCATTTATCATCGACCTGGGAGATACAAACCCTAGTTGGGGACAAACGCCAGATCGTCAAGGGGCAACTCTGGGAAGGCGACGTATTCACAGTATGTCCGTACTCCTCCCCACAGGTGAAGTTTGTCAGGTGGGTGGTGTTCACAATCAAGGTAGTTCTTCAGGAAATACTGGCCTTGAAGATGGTGTCCTCGAGGCAGAGATCTATGACCCCGGTATTGACTGGGCCGCAGGAACCTATACACCAGGTGGTGATAGCTGGGCTACAAAGGAAGCAGCCCAGATCGTGCGGAACTATCATTCAACGGCTTTATTGATGCCTGATGGCCGGGTGATGACGGCAGGCAGTAACACCAATGCCCGTTCTGGCAACCCAGATACTGACGTAACCATCGACGGGGTTACGAAGAAAATTGGTATTAAAAATATTGAGATCTATGAGCCGGACTACATTGCCCAATCTAACCGTCCAACTATCACATCAGCACCTCAAGCAATTACCTACAATCAACGATTCTCAATTGAGTCCCCTGAAGCAGCCAATATTCAGCGTATTGCTCTTATCCGTTTTGGCTCCGCCACCCATGGTCATAACTACGACCAACGCTATGTAGGCTTGAGGTTTAATCAAGAAGGTAGTTCACTAGAATGCACAGCACCTCCTAATGGGAACGTAGCTCCTCCGGGTTATTATATGCTGTGGCTAGTAGACGATAGTGGCCGACCCTGTACTCAAGCGTCTATCGTACGCCTCGCTCCACTGACTTGTACGATTGTCACAGATCGCAGTACCTTCTCCAGCTACGAGGTGGAAGCCCTGCTCAATGAAGCGCCTAACGCCACATTTCCGGATACCATTTATGTCTACTATGACGGCTATTTGCCTGAAGAACTGGGAGACCCTATTTCCCCCCCTCAGGTCACACTGACCTTTGCTGAGGATGATCAACTAGTGCCAGTTGGTCAACTTACACTCGTCCCCCAAGAAACACTATTTGAAGATGACACCCGTCCTCCTGATAAGGTGCAGCGGGTCACTTTTGTCTTTGATGTTCGCTTTGGCAATGACGACATCTTCGATACATTCACTGAAACGCGCAACATCCGTCTGACGTTCACCCTGGGCGGTCGCCAGTGTTTTGGGTTACTCAGGCTCATCAAACAGCCAAATCCCTATATGCGAGACATAGATCCCAATGAAGATAACCCCCATTGGCTGAGCACCGATCTACGCGTGTTCCAGATTCGGGAAGAGCGATCGCATCGCCCAACGCAACCTTGCAATTGTTGAATCGGACAATCCCGGAGATCCTGCTTCTAGGCAAATTGATCATCCCTTTGAAATTAGTCCCTCGCCCAGTCTTACCACTGGTTTTTTAGAAGATAACCGTGGGGCTGTAGCGCGTGCTGTTGCCCCACCAGCAGCGGTTGGTGCCAACTACCAATCTTTCTATTCAACGAAGTATCGCGTTGAACCTGATCAGCTTATGCTCCGTTGGAATAATATTCCACGGAGTTCTGAGGTAGAGATTTTCTTCGCGGATGTTGACGTTGATCAAATCATGGCATTGGCTAGTACGCGTATCGCACCGTCAGCCCTGAAGAAAGTTGATGAGAATACCCTTCGGGTCAAAGTGTCAGACGTTAGTTATATTCCTATTCCAGGAGGGCGGACCCGAAACATTGCAAGTCTGCTGACGGTGCGATTACCTGAGGGTATCAGAAAAGGTGAGCATTACACAGCTTCTGTTCTGCAGATCTCAGGTTGGTCGCGGACCATACTCGGAGCATTCCAACTCTCGATCCCAATCAGCGAAGCAGCAATCCTTCGACCGGCGGAAGTACGAAAGCTTTCTGTTTTGCGTCATATTTTCGAGAGTATTCCTCCAACAAATCGCTGGTTTCCTGTCTTTGAGCGTTACATTGCTCATGTTGCTGATCGCACAAGAAGCTTCGGCACAGACCCTGATAAGGTGGAGCCCTCTCCAGATGGCACTGGTGTGAGGGATAAACCTTCTCCACTAGGTTGTCCACAACACTGGATCGCCTCAGGTTTACTGGCAGCGATTCTGGTTACTTGGGGGATATTTCAGGTTCAAGTGGCCGCTGTGCTCACCAGTATCGCAATCGTTACTTGGGTCGCCACATATTGTTGGTATGAGTACAAATGTAAACCTAGCTGGTGTTCACGCCTAAATACTTTATTAATAGGGGTAGGTGTAGCAGCAGCTATCCTGGGTTTTTTGTATTTAGCAGGTGTGACAACATCCAACCTTCTGTCTGCTCTCGCAGTATCGGCTATTTCTACTGGCACAATGGCGATTGCTAGTTGGCTATTATATTGTGGAAAGGGTTGCTGTAGTGATTAAGTCTAGGGCACCTCGATTAATTCGAGCTTATTCAGGATAGCTAACGTATTTAGTTTACTGTTCATGGGTTTCAGGGCTCAAGAATGTTCATGCCCTAATTGCGTAGTGCTATATCGCCGTGTTGGAAGTGTGGGGAGTGTGGGAGTGATGGAGTGATGGTTTATGGTTGATGGTTGGGAGTTCAGATTTGTTATCTTTCCCTCCTTCCCTCCTTCTCTCTTTCCCTCCTTCCCTCTCTTCCCAAACTCCCCTTGGGAACCTTAATAATAAGTTTGTGATCTACTGAATCTTTCTCCTACCTAAATTTTAATCCTCGGTGTATCCTCTCCTTCCACATATTCTGGTAAATCATTGGGAGCACCACAGGCGGAAATATTACCAGTAAAATTCACATCCGCAGCTAGTTCTGGACGTTCTTGTTTTAGTTGAGCAATTTGTTCGCGGGTAAGAATTTTGGACTCATCAAAGCCTAATTCAATTTTTGCGCTCAAGCCCTTATACTTCACCCGTTTTAAATTATAGAATCGCTGGTTGAGGGTTGTTTGGGCAAATGCCTTTAAACAACCTAATAAATACTTACGTTTAAAGGTATCTTTTTCAAACCAGTATTCAATACTTTTACGTAAATAAAATCGGGCATAGTTCCGCAATACGCCCTTGAGGACTTCTTCCCTTTCCATTGCCTCCGGTTTCATAATAGGGGTAACAAAATTATACTGGGAATAGTCCCTAACTTCCACGCGATCGCCTAAATCTTCAAATAACTCAGAAAATGGCCAAGGTGTGAACATGTTCCAATTTACCATGTCTGGATTCCAATCCAAGGCCATTTTATAGGTTTCTTCTATGGTTTGTGGGGTTTCGTTTTCTAAACCCATGATAAATTGAGCTTCTGCCAGGATACCGTTTTGCTTTAACAGTTTTACTGCTCGCTTGTTATCTTCGATGGTGGTTTCCTTGCGGAACAAATTTAATTTTAATTGGGCTGCGGCTTCTGTGCCTAAAGATACATGTACCAGCCCTGCTTGGCGGTAAAAAGGTAAGTCTTGCTCATCCCGTAAAATATCCGTGACTCTGGTATTAATTCCCCAATGCACATTTAAATTGCGATCGATTAATTCTTGACACAAAGCCATGAATTTGGGCTTATTAATAGTTGGTTCTTCATCAGCTAAGATAAAAAAGCCTACTTGATGTTGATTGACTAAAGTTTCAATCTCATCCACAAATCGCTTGGGGTTACAGGAACGATACTTACGCCAGAATTTCCACTGAGAGCAAAAACGACAGGTAAATGGACATCCTCGGGAATAACTAGGGACAGCTACCCGCACATTTAGAGGAGTATAGATATATTTCTGCCAATCTAATAAACTCCAGTCTGGGGTGAGCTTATCTAAGTCTGCAATGGATGGTTGGGGTGCTGTAGCTACTACCTTTCCTTCTTCTAGGAAAGCAATACCCAGAATATGACGACGTTCTACTGTATCTGTACCATTAGCGATCGCTTGTAGTAAATTAACAGTAATCTCTTCTCCTTCTCCACGAATAATATAATCTACCCAAGGGGCTTCATGGAGTACTTCATTGTACATATAAGTAGGATGAATTCCACCCATAATTGTCTTGGCTTGAGGACATACCTCTTTCACCATTTGTAGGGTTTTTTGTGATTGATAAATCATGGGTGTAATTGCTGTTGCTAACACCACATCCGGCTGATTTTTAGCAATAATTTCTCGTAAGACATGATCAGGAATATAATCCGTCATGGCATCCACAAAACGGATATTATCAAAACCAGCAGCTTTTAATGCTCCACCCACATAAGGAACCCAACTTGGTGGCCAATTTCCGGCAATTTCTGCACCACCAGAATGATAATTGGGCTGAATCATCATTATCCGCATGATTTATCTCCTGATTGATTGTTAATTAGTACTGATGGATAGAATTAATGAACCACAAAAGCCCATGAGTAAATAATTTGAGAACTCTCATATTCGAGAATCATCAAATTGCTTTAGAAAAAGCTTTCATTACCTTGTTTCTGCTATGGTCATCAAAAACAGAGGCAATATTTCTGACTAATAATCTTCCGGCTGGTGTAACTGCAATCCCATTAGGAAAAGTTTTAATTAATCCATCATTTACTAATGGTTCTAGAGCAGATAATTCTGGAGAGAAATACTCTTCAAAATCTGTATCAAAAGCGATATGATATTTATCTTCAACATCACTAATAGATAACTGAAATTGACACATTAATTCCATAATAATGGCACGTCGGAGAATATCATCTCGATTCAAGCTAACTCCTTTTTCTATTGCGAGGATACCTGTATCAGTTGCGTGATAATATTCTTTAAGACGTTTACTATTTTGTACATACACATCGTGCAACATACTAATAGAACTAATACCAAAGGCAAATAAGTCTGATTCCGGTTTAGTTGTGTAACCTTGGAAATTTCTATGTAATTCTCCTTTTTCCTGGGCAATGGTAAGTTCATCATCTGGTTTAGCAAAATGATCCATGCCAATAAAAATATAACCATTACCAGTTAATTCTTCAATGGTCATTTGGAGAATATCCAGCTTTTCTGATGGCTCTGGAAGTGCGGATTCAGAAATCTTTTTTTGAATTGGTTTTAACCAAGGTACATAAGCAAAGTTAAAGACTGCAATTCTATCAGGATCGAGTTTAATAGTTTTGTGAATTGTATCTGTAAATGTTTTTAAACTCTGAAAAGGTAGTCCATAAATTAAATCCACATTCACACTTTCAAACCCAGCCTCACGAATCCAATCCATGACTGTAAATAAAGTTTCTTCTGGCTGTACTCGATTAATAGCAGTTTGGACTCGAGGGTTAAAGTCTTGGATACCAAAACTAATACGATTAAAGCCTAAATCTTTGAGAAAGAAGATATAATTTTTATCTACATATCGAGGATTAATCTCAATTGATACTTCTGCATCTCCTGTTATAGCAAAGTGTTGATTAATAATATTCCATAACCGATCTATCTGGTGTAGATTTAAATAATTAGGAGTACCACCACCCCAATGTAATTGAGTTACAGGTCTACTAGAATCAATGAGATTAGCAACTTGTTGGATTTCTTTTTCCAAATAGATTAAATACTTGTCAGCAACATTTTTACTCTGGGTAATAATAGTATTACAACCACAAAAATAGCAACCTGTTTGACAGAAAGGAATATGGCAGTACAAAGATATAGGCGTTTGTTTATAATTACCTATAGCAATCCCGGCTCTATAATCTAAATCGCCAAAATTTGTCTTAAACTCCGTTGCAGTGGGATAACTAGTATAACGTGGTACTGGGCGATCGTATTTTTGCAGTAAATTCGAGTTGAATTGAACTGTGTGCTGTGAAAGTTTCATGGTACTAATTACCTAAAAATTAAAAATAGGGGTTAGGTGTTAGAAGATAGGGAAGGAAAATAGATTGACATAGTAATTACACACTCATATAGAGTGTTTGATGTTAACTACTCCTATCCCGAAAGATTACTGGTAAAAACCTCAGAGCTACAGAAGAAACAGAGGGAAGAAAGATGGAGGGAATGAATCTTACATGAGAAAAGAAATAATAATTCAGGGGATATTTCAACTAAGTCTAATTTGTATATATGTCGGTTGTCATGGTGAAGAGAAACAACAACCACACCCCAATCAAATCAGAATAAATAGTACTTACTCTGCTGCTACCAGGTTTACAGATGCATGATGATTACTGTTGTTAGTACTATTGATATTGTGTTGGCTAACAATCAAATTAAACACATCTTCACCAATTGCTGCCTTCAGATCTATCTCTAACTCATGCAAAATATTATGATTGAGTTGAAAGGCATAGTTGGCTTCATCTATAATTCTCTGAGAGAAATCCTCTTCCAAGGGAAGTGAATTCAAAGCATGACGATATTTCCCTTTGCAAGCTTTTCTCGCTTCAGCAGTAGTCAAGGTGTCAAATTCGTATAGTGCAGTTCCCCTATCTACTGGTAATTGTATAGCCGAACGAACCATAGTTCTTAAACTCTGACCCCCAGACAAATCACCCATATAGCGAACATAAGCATGAGCAACTAATAACACTGGTTCTGTCTTAGCTATCTCATGAATGCGAGCTACATAAGTATTTGTACTGTTTAAAGCTACTATTTGCTGTCGCCAGTCTTCCCCATAATAAAAAACTAAGTCCTTCTCCAGATTTTTTTGGCGATGAAGTTCTGGAAACCCAATCATACCAACTACAGGATGAGCAATGTGATGCTGAAGCTCAACTTCTAAAGCACTATAGATGAAATACAAGTTAGCTATCAGCGCCCGGAAGGACTGTTTTTCTACTATCCCCTTCAAAAAACATTGCATAAATGCTGTATTTTCCGCCACTGTATGGGATTTTTTTGTCCCTTCCCGCAACCTACTTGCTAAATCACTAATCATGCTCCGTCCTTGTTCTTGTTATATTCTTAAATGACTGTATATCTATATAGTAGTAAAAATAAACCTAAGTTTTCAAAACTTAATCAATCTCCATGATGGGAAGAGGAGGAGAGGAGTGAGGGAGTGAGGGAGTGAAGGAGGGAAGGAGTGAAGGAGTGAAGGAGGGAAGAATTCTAACTCCTAACTCTTAACCGTCAACTATCAACTATCAACTATCAACCATCAACCATCAACCAATAACTAGAATATTGCTGATTTTGGAGATCGATCTGTTCTAAAATGCAAAAACTGCAACTTTGGGAATGTTTTTTTAGTTACAAATTATATGAAGCGTCGAGAAATTATTCATAAAAGTGCGATCGCTACTGCTGTCGCCGCTACCAGCGTAGCATGTACCCGTCGAACCACTGCTCCCAATGTGAAAACTGGTTTACCAAAGGTTCGCTGGCGGATGGCAACGAGTTGGCTCCCTTCCTTAGGTATTTTCACGGGGGCGGAAACCATTGCTAAACGGGTTAAAGAAATGACTGGGGGACGCTTCACGATTAAACCTTATGCAGGGGGAGAGTTAGCACCGCCATTACAGGTATTGGATGCTGTCAGACAGGGAAAAGTGCAATGTGGTCACACAGCTAGTTATTATTACATTGGTAAGAGTCCTGCCTTAGCTTTTGCTACTAGCGTTCCTTTTGGCTTGAATGCCCAACAACAAAATGCTTGGTTGTATCATGGCGGTGGGCTGGAACTGATTCAGAAACTTTATGGCGAAAGATTCAATATTATTAACTTCCCCGCAGGTAATACTGGTACACAAATGGGGGGTTGGTTCAAGAGAGAAATTAAGTCTGTAGGGGATCTCAAGGGGTTAAAAATGCGGATTCCCGGATTGGGGGGTCAAGTTATGGCTCGCTTGGGTGTGAATGTGCAAGTTTTACCCGCTAGCGATATTTATTTATCATTAGAGAGGGGAGCTATTGATGCGGCGGAGTGGATTGGACCCTATGATGATCAGAAATTGGGTTTAAATAGGGCGGCTCCATTTTATTATTATCCTGGCTGGTGGGAAGGAGGCCCTACCCTGGATGCGCTAGTTAATCGCAAGGCTTGGGATGGATTACCAAAGGAATATCAGGCGGTTTTCCGAGCTGCTGCTTATGAAGCGAATATTAATATGCTCAGTGAGTATGATGCGTTGAATGGTGAGGCTTTGGCGAAAATAGTGGCTGGTGGGACTAAGTTAATTGCTTATAGTCAAGATATTATGGAAGCTGGGCAAAAAGCTACTTTGGATATATTTGCGGAGAATGCTAGTAAGGATGCAGACTTTAAGCGGATATACGAACAGTGGAAAGGATTTAGGGAAAAAGTATATAACTGGAATCGGGTGAATGAGCTTAGCTTTGCCAATTTTGTTACCAAAGATTTGGCATAGCTGCTACTCGTAAATCTGCTATTGATGGATGCTTAAATACTACATATTTTAGGTTTTCATTACGCAAAGGGTTGTCCCCAATTGTGCCGATTTTCTTTGTTGAATGGAGATTTCCATTGTTTGACTAAAGTCTCTAACAAGCTTGGAAGTGCTTGATTTTCCATATGTATATCCCAGCACCATGCAATATTAACTTCTGTAGGTAAGTCATAACGGTTGTGTAAGAGTGTGTAATTTTCTACATCAAATTTACATTTGTGCGTGCTTACCAACTCTTTATTGCGGTGTTGTACTGCTCCAATATATAAAATCAAGCCAGCAGCAACGTCAAGGACAAAATATAGACAGGTATTATCCAAGCGATCGCCTAATTTCTTGTATCCTGATATTGGTGTTAATTCCAAATTCCAAGGATCTATAGTTTCTAAAGAGCTATCTAGAGAAGTAATATCTACTAACATGTCCCTAACTTGCTGCTGATATGCAGCTATCTTAGATTTCCAGTAATTAAGGTTTTTGACATTTACGAACTGGGTATCTCCTTTATTTTGAGTAATATTTTGGCTGTTTGCCAAATCTTGCGACAAATTGATTTTTTCTACTTCCAAGGAATGATAAATTGTCCTTAGTTTCTTTAAAGCTCTTTGTTTGCGCTTACGCAATGTAGCTGCATTTTCTAGTTTCCTACCTGTACTCTTCCAATATTGATAAATTTCATTCCAAGATAAATTATTCACAATTTTTAATTGCAACAGTTCTTTATCTTCTGCGTTTAAATGTGTTAAGGCAATTTTTACCCTCTCCATATTTTCAAAAATATCTTCATGGGTGAGAATCTCATGGGTTGAGTCTTCTACCCTACCTTCTTCTAGGGGTAAAAACTTCTTCCGTTCCCGACTGAGTTCGCGAATAATATTGTAAGCCGTAGAACGAGTCCAAGCTAGGGGATTATCAATACGTCCTCCTGATTCAATAAATTTTATACCCCGCATATATGCATCGTTTAAAATGTAACTGGGATTATAAGAATTATTTAGTCTAAACTGTGTTAGAGTACGCCCAATAAACGCTAGCATAGAGCATCCTTCAGAGCTTCCGGAAGTAAGCATTAGATGAAACTCTCGATCAAAAGCATGGCGATCACAATTTTTCACCGTCATTCTCCTGTTTCCATCTGTAAGCAGTTTGAGTTTGATTCCTCAATATCTGCGTACCTTACCTTTTAATGACAGAATTCTGATTCTGTGACATCGATCACAAAAAAAATTATGGTTTTGTGAAACATATGGCACAATTTAAGGAGGAAAACTATTTTTTCATTAAATCAGGCATTACGCAAATAAAATTTGTTATTGCGCTCGAAAAGTCTTGTAGGAAAGCAATCCCAGAGTTTTAGGTGATTCAGTCATTATCGTTTGTAATAAGGTAATTACCTGGGTTTTGCCTCAGTCTTACTAAAGTCACAAAACTCCAATACTTGCACTATAGGTAGATAGTCACAGAATCAGGGTGAGATGCACTATCTTATTGGGTTGACTAACATACTACGCTCAATCAATAAAGAAATTATTGACTGAGCGCAAATTAATTATGGTGTAATACGTAAATCCAAAATGACATTAATACGTAAGGAGTTAATTAATAATGGTCAGATATAATGGGTCAAACTTAATCGATCGTATGGTTATCCCATTAACTCCTGAGCAAAAGGAAATCGTCAATGAATATTGCCAAATAGCTGTTCTCAAAAATTTAACCGAGAAACAAGCACAACGAATGCAAGAAATATTAACAATTGCTCAATCAGATCCAACTATCGATTTTTTCATTACAGAAGCAGATCACTTTATTGGTCACTGGTTAAATATTATTGATGAAAATCAATTTAAAGACCAGCAGGCTATCTTAAGTGAATACTTAGAAACAGATTATATAGATAAATATCAG
>NZ_FYBH01000196.1 GCF_900185595.1 Calothrix rhizosoleniae SC01 | reverse complement strand
GAACAACTTTAATTTATGCAGAACGCATCTGCTGTAAATAAAACAAACCCTGCACCAGATATTAAACTACTGGTTGTAGATATTGATGGTACGATCGCTGGACATGACAACAGAGTTAGGGAACCTGTCAAACAAGCCATCACCGCAGCCCAAGCCCAAGGGATTCAAGTGGCGATCGCAACAGGAAGAATGTACTGTTCTGCTTTACGTTTTCACCAGGAAATTGGCTCTAATTTACCTTTAATTGCCTATCAAGGGGCTTGGATTCAAGAACCTGCATCCCAGACCATTCATCATCATTTGGTTATTTCTAGGACAATTACCGAACAGTTATTGGATTATTTGGAACAACCACAATTACAAAATATTTTATCTATACATTTCTACATTAACGACCAGTTATACGTTCGGAAATTAAGTCAAGACACACAAGCATATGCACAACGTTCTGGGATAAATCCCATTGCAGTAGGTGACTTACGTAATGTTTTAGATCGGGAACCGACAAAAATTCTCGCTCTGTGTGAAGATACAAATATTATTGACCAATTACTTCACAATTTGCGTCGCCAATATACTCCGACTCAACTTTACCTGACTAAATCCGTCTCTACCTTCTTTGAAGCTGCTCATCCCCAAGTCAACAAAGGTGCAGCCGTTAGTTATCTTGCAGAAGAAATTTTGGGATTAAAGCCTCACAATGTCATGACCATTGGTGATAACTTCAACGATGTGGAAATGCTAGAATATGCTGGCATTGGTGTAGCTATGGGTGATGCACCTCTAGAAGTGCAAGCAACTGCTCAGTGGGTGGCTCCCAGTGTAAAAAAAGATGGTGTTGCGGCAGCGATCGCCAAATTTTTGCTATCTTAACCGATTTACTTCACACCAATTACCAGAAGTATAGCGAGAGGGTGAAAGCCTCTGAAAAAGAGCAACACAGTTGCGTATTTTGTTCTTTAGACAGGGGATGAAACCCGATACGGTGGGATTTATCCCACAGTCCCCACAGGGTGAGCGAAAAAAGTGTGGGGAGTGATTTTTTTGGATACTTAGCTAGAAATCCCATTAGAATCCCCTCGCCTTCAGGCAGGGGAGCAGTCAAAGATTGATCCAGAAACACCGTGGTGGGTACAAAAACCCAATTTCTTTCCAGATACAATTTTATTCATCACTAAAAAATTCTGTAGTGTGCATAAAATCAGAAAGAGCACCGACGACTGGCCGTGTTTCGTCTCGGTGCTCTTGCTGGTTCGCTCCTCACACGCTTAAAAATGTATCCCAATTTTTTTCATTTGTCAAATGTTGTTACAAAAATTTTTGTATTTAAGTAACAGTAATCTTTTTGCTTATTTTTGCCAGCTAGAACACCGATTCATTAATGCCAAAATACCTGGGTTTAGGTGAGAGGGGAAGAGGGAAAGAGGGAAAGAGGGAAAGAGGGAAGGAGTGAAAGATAAAAAATCTTAAATCCCAACTATCAACTATCAACTATCAACCATCACTCCATCACTCCATCACTCCCCTCTCCTACAAGATTGCTCCTCTAGGATCACAGAGATTGAGGAGCAATTATACCCAGCTTACCTGATAACAATAATTTGCAAACTACTTTAGTCGCCAAAACCAATCCAATTCTCATCTGTGCTAATTCAGGTGACGTAGATTTGACTTCACCCCAAATACGACAATTACTCCAGAAGCTTTGAAAAGCATCAATTAAACTCACCACAGCTTTTTCCCAATTTACATCCCTACCAGAGCGATCGCAGTATATCCAATCCACCATCTGGATTAACTCAAAAATTAGGCGATGGCTGGCTTGGCGATCGCAACGAAGTTTCTGGTTATCGTTGAGCCAAGATATGGAATTACAGTTAATTTCATTCAGTTTAATTAATCCCTCCTGTTCCCCTAACCTTAAGAGAGAACAGCAGCGAGCATGGATATATTGTGCAGTAAATAAAGCCGGAGAACTGGATAATAACTCAGGAGCATCACATATATTATTACCTTCCAGTTCTTCCTCAAACCCCAAAGATGTCAGATTAGCCAACCAAGTAGCTATACATTCGTCACTTAACACTACATGAATCAAAGCCGAAGGGGTAACATGAACAAAAAACATGTTTCCTAAACTTGCAGATAAAATTGCCTCCATCTCATCAGCAATCTTTAGAGCTTTAATTTTATTAGACTTTGATAACTTCAGTGCTAGAGGAGTAATGTAAAAAACCCTATCTACATATCTACCTTTATATAGATGAATATTTTCGCAATCCATGCATTTTTTTTTCTTTCTGTCAGCATAAATACCGACTGATCTCCGTATTTGACTGGAGATTAGCTGCTTAATTGCTGTGTATTTACAAACCAGTAGCGTTTTATGCACAAAAATCCATTTCCGGGAGGCGAAGTAGCTAAAAATACGTATTTTTAGTCATCTGTCTTGAGACATAACTTTATTTTTAGAGTAGAAAAATAAGAATTTCGTGAAATTTGTTGAATAACTGGTAAAGAATACTACCATCATTGTACAGTTAGGAGTATAACAAAAGAGTAGAGAGTAAAATTCCTTTCTACATTTTTGATGGCTGGCGCTGTTAATGGCGTTAAGCCAACACGCCAACACAAAGACACTCCTTGCACCTTTTTTATTGATGTCTTTGTCTTCAGCCGAACGCTCTTTGTTAACTATGCAATCTCAATCCTCCTTTTCTGAGGCTTCACGACCTTTTCTAACTTGGCAACGGATCATTGATTGGGCCCAAGAACATTACCGCTGCCGTACCTTTAGCAAAGATGAACGCATTCCAGCCAGACCTGGATTGCTGTATTTAGTGCAAAGGGGTGCGATTCGCATGGTGGGAACTGCCCAAGTTAGTGCTACTGCAAGTCAATTAACCTCTAGACGTATCAATAGAACCCCAGAAGAAGCTTTCTTAGGTTTTGTTGGTGCTGGACAGCCATTTGAAATTGTGGCTCAGTCACCATTCACACTCCAGTCTTACGCCCACGTGGATCAAACAGCAGTGTTGTGGATGTATTGGCACGACTTAGATAATTGGCCTCACTTCCGTAGAGAGGTTATGGATGCTTTCCGTTATCAGCACCAGCGTAAACTACTGTGGCTGAGTGCTTTAGGACAACGGCGTACCATTGACCGACTCCTAGGATTCCTCACTTTGTTAATTGAAGAATACGGAGAACCATCAATGAGTGAAACAGATCCTGATGTGATCCGTGGCTATTGTCTACCCTTCCCCCTCACCCATGCTCAAATTGGTAGCGCTATCGGTTCCACCCGTGTAACCGTTACCCGCTTAATGGGCAAACTACGCCAACGTGGCTTAATCCTCACTCAAGGGGATAATCTAATTTGCTTACCAGCAGAGTCGATTAATAGAGCCAGTTAGAAAATGACGAGCAGGTATTAACGAATTCTCACAAACCCTTGCTGGACAATGAGTTTTTGTCCCTGCTCAGTTAATAACAAGTTGGCATAAGCAAGACCCGCTTGCTCTTCTATTTGCCCGTTTTGTTTGACTACAACAAACAAGTTGCGTGTAATTGGGTATTTACCTGATTGAAAACCCTCAATGTTCAATTGATTACGTTTACTAGGGCATTGGGAAGGAGTGACAAATGGTTCTTGATAAGGAACAACATATTGTCCTTGAGTTCGTCCCAATGGCAGGGCTCTGATTGAACATTGAGGCACAACCTCCGGAGCAGAAGCATAATAAATACCTCCAAGACTGCTAGCTACTTTTCTCAGTGCTTGGGTGGTAGTTGGTACAAAGTCCACATTGGAACCAAATGCCTCACCACCCAAAATGTCTTGGACAAACAATTCTACTGTGCCACCATCAGTTACAGGTCGAGAATATGCCTGAATAGGAATATTTGCACCTCCTAGCTGACTCCAGCTAGTAACTTTACCTGTGTAAATTGACCGTAGCTGATTGATGGTTAATCCCGGAATTTTGAGATCGGGGTGTACTGCTACGGCTAAACCATCAATTGCTACAGGAATTTGTTTGAGACTAAATCCTCGTTTTTGGGCACGCTCTAATTCTTCGTCAGTAATTGGTCGAGATGATTGGGCAAATCCTATTTGTCCATTAATTAACATTTTTATACCGCTACTAGAACCAGCTTTTCCACCGCTAGGTTGTACATAGCGTAACCGGAATTCAGGTAATGCTGCTTGAATAGCCGTATCAACTGCCAATCTGATTGGTGCCCATGAAGTACTACCGCCATAATTAAATAATCCAGTAGGAATATTTTTTACAGCAGTGAATTTGTTCTCTTTCTTGATTCCAGAAAATGCTTGAGGCTGATTCGTTGTATTAGAAGTAGGAGACTTTGATTTATTTGACTGGTTCAAGTTTATACCAGATTTTTGTGTAAACCACCAAAAACCTCCTCCTATCAGTCCTACGGTAATCAGTAAAGATAAAATTAAAACAGGTGTTTCGTTTTTTTGTGACATCGGAAATTATATCGCTACGCGCAAGTAATAAGTGAGCCATTGCGGTGGACGGGTTTCCCGGCATCAAGCAAATGGCGTGCCTCTTGCTCCCTTCGGGAGAGCTTCGCGTTAGCGAAGCGTATCCGTTAGGCTTTGCCGTGCCCGAAGGGCTTAGGATTCACTTCGAAGGAGTAATAAGTAACAAGTAATAAGTTTACTGCTCATAGGTTTGGTGCTTCAACAATATTTTCCCACGGGTAATGTATTCAAAATCTGGGGATAAAAATTTCAAACCTGTTATTACTTTATTCCTAAATCAATGTACGGTCTTTTATCCTTTTGTCGTAGGTTATAATCAATACTTGTGCTATTGCAACCCAACATAATATAGCGCTATGGGCAAGACTTATTACTTGCTCGTAGCGCTATATTTTCCTACAAAATAATTTATTTATTCCTAGAAAGGTTCGCAAGTATCATCATCAATCTCCGCATCCCATCTAGCAGAGAGTACCTGATCCATCATTGCTTCCATCGCGTTAGCATTAAAAAAACGTTCTCGCCGCTCTTGCAAGGGAGTCGAAAGAGGAATCAGCCGCAGACAAGTACTTTCTTGTACCAAATCAAAATAGGTTTCCGCTTCTGGAGACTGTTTTAGCTCCAAATAATCAAAACTATAGATGTTTAAATATAAAGAATGGTTAGCAACTAGGGTAGAGCGTTGGGGATTAGCAAATACTTCAACCACATCTCCTTCACCCTCGTTCTGTAATTGGTTTTCCTGGGTGTAGACATAGCGTACTCGACCTAAATCGCTAAGTAGTTGCCGGATATCATGTTTATTTACAACTACGCCTGTGTTGACGATGCATGGAGCCGGTATTTGAGTGTCAGGTAGATGGTAAGTCATAGTTCAATAGCTTTTAGGAGCGAAGGTGAGGTACAACACAGCTAATATTAAGTTATCTACTCTGTAGCTTTGCCGACTCCCTACATTGAAATTATCCTCTTTTTGTAGGGCAATAGCTTGATTGATAACCATAAATTATTAATTAACAAAATGGCAATATAAAGTTACCATTCATATATTTTTGACTAAATGTTTAAAAACTAGTTATTTTTTTAACTTTATAAGTATTCTGAATATTGAAATCAGCATAACAAAATTTTCTGGGTAAATTTCTCCTTCTAGCCAATCTTATTTAAAGCTTTAAAAAATATTTTGGGCATTGTGCCGGAAGTCAGAACGTCATCACTATCGTTATTTGATGTGATTCATTCACGACTAATGTTAATAATATGACTAAAAATAAGTCTTGTTTTCAGAGATTATGCTTAAATTTAATTTCAGGTATTATTTTTTATACCTCTATCCCTTT
The DNA here is from genome assembly GCF_900185595.1 of Calothrix rhizosoleniae SC01. Lineage (GTDB taxonomy): Bacteria > Cyanobacteriota > Cyanobacteriia > Cyanobacteriales > Nostocaceae > Calothrix_A > Calothrix_A rhizosoleniae. Next base: position 2,291 of record NZ_FYBH01000196.1, on the reverse strand, counting down.
GCCTTACATAAAAGGTTTGGATTTTCAGAAAGTGTCATATCTCGCTCCAGTTATAGGTTTAATGATCGGAGGCTTGTTAGCAATCTTAGATTTGGCGATCGCTAGTTTAGGTATACCAGTATTAACTCGTAGTGCCATAGTGATTATAGCTTGGATTGGGATTACTGGAGGATTACACTTAGATGGGGCAATGGATACTGCTGATGGGTTGGCAGTAATGGAATCCCAGCGTCGGTTAGAAGTAATGGCAGATAGTGCGACTGGGGCTTTTGGAGCCATGACAGCAGTTGTTTTAGTATTACTTAAAACCACTGCCTTAGTTGATATACAGGAACATCGATGGCTGATATTAATGGCAGCTTGTGGATGGGGACGTTGGGGACAACAAGTAGCGATCGCTTGCTATCCATACCTGAAACCGAGTGGTAAAGGTGCTTTCCATAAACAGGCAATCCAGTCTTATAAAGATTTACTGCCAGGGCTAATATTGCTAAGTCTTTTCAGTATTTTCACAATCCCTTTATATAAGGCTAACTTATATATTATGGCAGGAATTTTACTCACGGGAATTACAATAGCGATCACTACATCCGCTTGGTTTAATTACAAGCTTGGTGGACACACGGGAGATACCTATGGCGCTGTGGTGGAGTGGACTGAAGCCTTATTTTTATGTATTTTGACAATTGTTACTTAGACTAACATGAACCAATAAAATCAAATAGATGATGAGCTAAGTGTAATTTACTACAAGAGAGGATTTCTTGTTGATGACCCCGCTTATCTATCAGTATGGCTTGATTTGTATCGCGACCAAAACCACTATCGGCTTGATCGATGGGGTTAGCGACAATGGCATCTAAATTTTTTCTCTGTAACTTATCTAGTGCTGGAGTCACAATATCCCCTGTTTGGGCAGCAAAGCCAATTAATTGCTGGTGGGGTTGTTTGTATTGTGCTAAATCTGCAACTATGTCAATCACTGGTGTTAGAGGTAAACTTTGGGGTAGCGATCGCTTAGGTAATTTCCCTTGATTATATTCTTGCGGCTTCACATCGGCGACGGCTGCTGACATAATAATTACATCTGCACTGGGTAAATATTCCACCATAGCTTGGTGCATTTGTTCTGCACTCACCACTGGTACTGTCTTTACCCCTAGGGGAGTATCCCAAGCCGCAGAACCATGTACTAATGTTGCCTTGGCTCCCCTATGTATTGCCGCCTGTGCTAAAGCTAGTCCCATTTTACCTGTGGAAGGATTGCCAATAAACCGCACAGAGTCAAGGTATTCCCGGGTTCCTCCAGCACTGATTAAAATATGTTTTCCGACTAAATCTCGTTGACCTTTGGTATGTAACAAAGATTGAATATAACTGACAATTTCCCGTGGTTCTGCCATTCTACCCGCACCAATGCGATCGCAGGCTAGTAACCCCGATGGGGTTTGCATCTCATGAAATCGCCCATATTTTAATATTTGCTGCCAATTACGCTGTACTGTTTGCTGTTCCCACATATCCGTATTCATCGCTGGTGCTAGTAGTATGGGACAGGTGGAAGCTAAGACTGTATTAGTTAATAAATTATCAGCCATACCGTAGGTTAACTTAGCCAAGGTATTTGCTGTTAGGGGTGCAATCAGGAATAAATCAGCCCATTCCCCTAATTCAATATGTAGAGGACGGGAATGGGTTGGTAGCCAGAAATTCTCGTCCGTATAAGCAGGATGGCGAGATAGGGTAGCAAAGGTAAGAGGTGTAACAAATTGTTGAGCAGTATGGGTGAGAATTATGCGTACTTCTACACCCATTTTAAATAGGGTAGATACAACTTCACAAATTTTGTAGGCGGCGATACCGCCGCCTACACCAATGAGAACTCGACGAAATTCTGGATTGATAATTTTTGGTATTGGACTAGAAGACAGGTGCATTAATTAATTCAGGAGTAATAGGGAATACTCTACAGAAGTTACCCTTTGGGCGTTAGCCAGCTTTTACTAATCGGAGTGCTGCTGTTACACATACCAGGGCTGGCGACGACTGACGGCTAGGTCAAGTCTATTCACAGTTCATAACTTTAATAGTCTGTTTGAGTATTTTTGCTCTAAGGCGAAATCCTTATCTCACAAGGATTATACCGTCTTTTTACTTGCTTAAATCTGAGGTAATAAAAAAACTTATAAGTTTTATAACAAAGAGGTTTGTGAAAAAGCTTTACAAAACTCAACATAAAAATTATATTAGTTTCAGTAGGTAATCAAACCTACATAAATACATAACAGCAA
>NZ_FYBH01000410.1 GCF_900185595.1 Calothrix rhizosoleniae SC01 | reverse complement strand
CCCTGCAAATTCAGTCCTACAACGGTTAATTTGGTTTTCTAAATCGCTATTTTTCACTTGCAGATGCATTGACATCCCTAACGCTGCAACCCCAAGGATGACAAAGGTTGTAGCGTTATTCATTGCGGTGTAACTTCAACGGATATAGATAAGTTGTTAATCCGATAGCATCTACCAGAACCCACCATCATTACTTCCCTGTTATGAATTTGCACTGCTTTGGAACAGCTAACTTTCATCATGGGAAATGAACCGTCAGCAGATAAGCTGAACATTTCATAATTTTTCAGGTAGTTCCATTCTGTGGGTGTGCTATCAACTAAGCCCTTGTAGGTGGCTTGGTTCATATCAGAGAGGGATGATGCAGTAGGTAAGCTAGGCAAATGACGGCGTTTTACGTCACTCTTCCCCTTGTTTTTGACTGTGTTTACCCCACCTTTAGTACCATTATTGGTTTGGCTTTCTGTGGCTTCCATAGGCTTATACTCCTGATGTACACTGGTTTTCTCTAATATTAAAAACGCTGTATTGGTTGCTGTAATTTGGTTACAAGCGATTTAGGGGTGAGGGAGTAAGGTTTATTAATGCCATAATTAACCAATCAATTAACGCTTTGGCTATGCGATCGCTCTTACTGCTTCCTAAGTGACCCCAATTAAAGCGATCGCATTATTCCTTAATCCCCAGACTTTCTTTATAGGCATCTACCGCTTGTTCAAATGCCTGAATCGCATCAACTAAGGTAAAATCCACGTTGCTGTAGTGGATGTCGTTGGTCAACTCTTGGAACTGTTTGGAGTTGACCGTTACTTTGATGATTTCGGTTGTTCCCTCAAGCATATTGATAAATTCTTGGGGACTAAAATCATTTTTCATAGGCTGTTCACAAATGCCTTTAATAGTGCGATCGCATCTTTCTCTTGCTTCACCTCAAGCCCAATCCTCAGAGCTAACGGAGCATATTGGGCGGTCGGTTGAGAATTAAACTTGTAACTGAGACTAGTAGCCAAATCCGCAATCAAGTAAGCTTTGTGCGGCACACTCATCTTTTCTAAATTCGAGCCATATTCCCGCTCAATATCGCCTACCACAGGGATGGTGGTGTCGATGTAATAGCCTAGTGGCTGTGTCATAATTCACCTCCAACGCACTTATTGCCAAAATTCTTTTATTTCTTCGAGCACCGTCAATGATTGGTCTACTGGTACAGGAATCCCCTGATGCTCATAGGACATGTGAATTATCAGGCGCTGTACTTGGTTAATTTCCGACCATTCAACCCAACATATTTTTTCCTTGTTAATTAAAAACTTCCTATCCTGAAAATCAATTTCAACCCACTTGCTCATCTCACCTCCAATCACATAACATTCGCCCTTTACCACAAACCTTTGCGACTCAATACCCGCAGGTAGACCTTAGTCACAGTCACATAAGTCGTGCTTTATCGCTATTCCCCAACACTGGTAGTTCGTTGCTATTAAGTGGGCTACCATCTCCACTCAGTTTGGTTGGGTGCCACAATCTTGTGTAAGATTATCCTAATACTACCATCTTGTGTAAGAATAGCAATAGAGTTGTGTAAGAAATGTTAGGATTCTTGTGTAAGAACATGGAAATAGCTCTACATAATGAAGAAACGGCATGGGAGATACGAAGAACCCAAGGAACGGGTAAACATATCCCTGACCTCCACAGCAATAGAGAACTTGGATCTGAAGGCTTCTCAGATGGGAGTGAGCCGATCGGAACTCATAGAACTGATTGCGAGGGAATCGGAGGAACTACCACCTGGTCAAAAGGTCATCCTGGGAAAATAATTAGTGCTCTGGTTGAAGAAGCGCGAAAGCAACTCAATTACCACAGACAACAGGCTGAGATATTGGAGTTAAGGATAAAGGAACTAGAACAGACATCCAATCTCATAAATAACGAATAAGCCGATCGCACCCGGATGCGATCGGCTTATTTAATGCACTGCAAATTATTTTGTGGTGCCGGTTGTCATGTAAAAAATCACCCTCCAGTTTTAAAAAAGAGTGACTTTTAGCTAAATACAAAACTAGATAAATTATGACACAGAAACATGCAAGAACCATCAATCCGTGGACACATAAACACGACGAATTTTGTTTAGAGAATCAAATTACTCCCTCCGCAAAATTAATGTGGCAATGGCTTTTAAGGGAGGGAAAGATAGGGACAGAACTAGAGCCAGACTTAAAAGAATTTAACAAATGGGTATGCAAGTATCGGGGAAAGCCTTATTGTCGTCCTCAAGTCAAAGCAGCATTTAACCAACTAGTTGAATGTCGTGTCATTCAATTAGTAAAAACCTTCACCTGGCACTTAGTAAGAATAGTTACAAGAACCATCGCAGACTTATTCCCGAAAAAAAATTGTCGCCATCAACATAAAAGTTACGCTGAACAACCCTCAAACCCAGAAATCATAAAAGAGGAGGAATACAACAGCAACAATTCCTCTTATACAGATTCTGAGAAACAGGAAATACTCTTAGAATGTGCCACAAATGGTATATTTTTTAACCCCAAACAAGACACCGATTTATTTAACTATCCCCGTGGAGAAATTACCCATGCACTAGATTATTATTCTTGCCTTCTTCCACGTTCAAAGAAGAGAATATTGAATCCTCCTGGATGGTTGTTAAATTGCCTCAAATTTGAATATTGGGAGCAGATAGGAATGTCAGAATTTCTGTTAATGCTTAAAGAAATTGCCCCGGTCAAAGGCTGATAGGGGCTAAATAGATTTTTATTCTTGAAAATAATTATGACAGAACAACTAGCATTATTTGACCTAAAACAGGTCACTTTTGCACCTGTCCCCATCTACACGCCAGATCCATCCTGGGATGAAATCACCCAACAGGAGGACTCGCAAGTTGGGGGGCACGACGAAATATCAGGTGATGAATGCCCCCCAACTATTCAGGTAGGCGATCGCGTTCAATTACATTGTCCCTTCATCCCTGATCACCATCCCTTTGGTACGCTTGTATCAGTAAGTGGTCAACAGGCTTTTGTACGGTGGGAGCCTTACGGTGGGAGTCATATAAATGTAGAGTTCTTGAAGGTTGCCCCCCAACTAGAAGCACCACTGACATTAGTTGGGGGGCACGACGAAACACCAGGTGATGGTTGCCCCCCAACTAAAAACCATGCCCCCCAACACGGATGGATTGAGGAGTATCTGATGGTTAAGGGTGATAACAAATATATTTACCTGCGGTACGTGTGGCGTGAAGGGAAAAGAAAGCGGAAAAAATATTTAGGGAATGTGGAGAATCCCAAAGCTAGGGAGAGGGTGGAGATGGTGAGGGATGCGATCGCGTTAGGGAAGTTACCTCATGAAATAGTGGAGTTAATTTAATTGACGTTGATTAACGATAATCGCCCTAATGGGAGGAGAGGAGAATTGTTCTATACTCTACTGTTGTTCTTGCATTAACGCTACAAACCTCTGATCATCCCGAATTGCATCAAAATCCGAGTCAGTTTTTGCCATCTGTCTGTTTTCAGGATTTAAATTAATGGCTTCTTGCAATTTTTCTATTGCTGTATCAATGTCGTTAAGAAGACTGTAAGCACAGGCTTGATTGTACCAAGCTTGGTCAAAGTCAGGTTTAATTTCAATGGCTTTATCATAGGATGCGATGGCATCTTCATTTCTTCCCAAATTACCTAGGGCATAACCCCGACCATACCAAGCTTGGTCAAAG
>NZ_FYBH01000411.1 GCF_900185595.1 Calothrix rhizosoleniae SC01 | reverse complement strand
ACAAGGGTCATTTCAGTTAATCAGGAGCTAGAAAATCAGTTGACTTATCTAAAAGATCATACCGGAGTGGGGAACTTAGTGTGGAGAGTGTGGGAGGTGTGGGGAGTGAGGGAGTGATGGAGTGATGGGAAGATGAGTATAAATTACTCTGCTTCCCTCCTTCCCTCTTTCCCTATCATCTAACCTCAAGGATTTTGGCATTACTGAATCGGTGTTCTAGAGCCCAAATGCCATAAGTCCTCATCACATAACGAAAGCTGTCACAGATGTTGCCGAATCTTGCTAGCAGGTGTGTAAGTTGACAAACTATCACACATCTAAGAGTCTCAGATTCATTTATGATAGATAGTCGATTGTGTGTAACTGTTTAAACCATCACAACCACTCCTAATCCCTATTGCTACCGAGACAACATAGAAGTAGGACAATAACGGGAGGGAACAGAATGTATTTCAACTTATTTATCAGTTCCACCATCGGAATTTTTGTTTCTGTACTCCTAGCTTTTGGAATTTTCCAATGGTTACATATTCCTGCGGGTAATTTCTTAGATTGGATTATTGCTGGTGCAAGTTTTTGGTGGTTATTAGTAATTGTTACGGTACCGTGGAATATACATTTCCAGGCAAAGGAAGTGTTAGCAGAAGCAGAACAATCCACAAAAAAAGAAATCCCTGTGGATGAAAAACAAATCAAGTATGTAACTGCTTTAGCCAAGCGTTCGCTGCTGCTTGCCATTGCTTTACACTTGATATCAGCTGTTGGTCTTTATATCCTGGCGGTTACTGGTATTAGTGTGGTGGGATATCTTGGTTCTGGTGCGGCTTTGCTATTAACTGGTTTACGTCCAGCCATTAGTGCATACCAATATTTATATGCCCGGTTGCGAATGATTCGTCAAGAATTTAAGTATCCTCGGGAAGATATTGTTGAATTACGTCACCGGATGCAAACTGTGGAAACAACTGTCACAGGTTTAGCTGAACAACTCAACCCAGATAATTCCCATTCATTACCCAGGAAACAACAGCGAGATGGGGAAGAAACTCGCAAAACTTTGGCAAGACTAACTGCTAATGTGGAAGAATTACGTGCCACCAATGAAAAGGAACACGAAGCTTTATCCAGAGAAGCCAGACAAGCCATAGCCCAACTTTCTACTGATGGACAATTTTTGGATCATGTCCGGGAAATTATCCGCTTTTTCAAAACAGCCTAATTCATCATTTATTAGTGGAAGCTCCCCTACTCCCTGCTCCTCTACCTCTTTTTGACTTCCACACAGGGGGACTAGTTTTCGGTATACTTGGTGGAAGTTTGTCTTATAAATTCACCTATGAAACAGCTCCTCAAGCATCTATTTCACTGGCAACAATATGTTTACCAAAAGCTAATTGTACTATTGGCGATCGCAGTATCTATGGCATTATTTACTACACCGGTTTGGGCTACTGGGTTGTATGATATGCCTAGTCTGAAAACTGACGATCCCACTTGGATTGTTGATGAAGCGGAAGTAATTAGCCGTATAAATGAAGGTAACATTAGCAGTGCTTTAGGGGAAATAGCAAACCAAACAGGATATCAAGTGAGAATAGTAATTATTCGTCGTCTTGATTATGATGAAACAGCTAATAGTTTTACCCAAAAATTGTTTGAGAAATGGTTCCCCACACCAGAAGCACAAGCTAATCAAGCTCTACTAATGCTTGATGTTCTGACCAATAAAACAGCATTTGTGACAGGAGATGGCATCAAATCTGTAATGTCAGATGATATTGCTAATAGCGTAGTATCAGAAACTCTAATGGTACCCTTACGAGACGGGAATAGATACAATCAAGCTATTCTTGATGCTAGCGATCGCATAATCACTGTTTTATCAGGAAAACCTGATCCTGGGCCACCAGAAATTGTTGATAATGTAAAATTAGAATCCAATTTTGTCAAAGCAGATGAGGTAGATAGAGGTAATGCAACTGCTTGGGTAGTAGGATTGCTAATTGCTGCAACTATTATTCCCATGGCAACCTATTATGTTTACCAAGTCAATCAACCTTCTTCTGATGGATAACAATACTGCTCGATGAAGAATTTTGAAGTTTAACCAAAACTCAGAACCGATAATAAAAGCCTCCAAACAGGTGAACAAGTGTTCAGAAGGTTATGTCAATTTGGTAGTGCTAAACAAGTTGTGATTTTTGTTTTCCTTATCCTTATACAGAGAGGATTACCAAACTCAGATCATTACTTCTAGAGGGCTACCGTTTTTATTAAGTAAATCTTGATGCTGACACTAGATAAGTGCAGTAAATAATATTAATTATTTGTTCCAATTAATTTCTGTAGTGGGAGCTGGACAGCTCCCTCATACTTTCATGCAGGTAAGATTCCTAAACTACAAAATTTGTTTGGGATTCTCCCCCTAATACGAAATATCTGTTTTTTATTTGAAATTATTATAGTAATCTGTTATCCTTTTTATACTATTTCTCTCTAGGAAGACTACGGATAAATTGACCCTATACAGCATTCATCAAGCTGTCTACCTGTAGCCTTGTTTTAGAGAATTGGTATTATTTGATTCAGCTATTAAGAGTTATAAGGGCTGCATTCACAGGAAAGTAAATCATACCTATATCACAGGATAAATGATGAAACTGGAATGCGAAAAATTATGTATTACTCAGCTACTTGAATTGCAGGCTACAATTAATCCAGATAATATAGCTATTACAGCCCCTGGACGAACAGGTCTTACATATTACCATTTATTTAACCAGATTAAAGAAGTTGTTATCCAGCTCAATGCTATTGGTGTTGGACGTAATGATCGTGTAGCAGTTTCTCTTGCCAATGGCTCGGAAATGGCTGTAGCTTTTTTAGCAGTAGCCTGTGCGGCTACTTGTGCCCCCCTGAATCCAGCATATCGCGCCCAAGAATTTGAATTTTATCTCAGGGATATAAACGCTAAAGCATTAATTATTCAGCCAGGAGTTTCCGAAATAGGGAGGGAAGTAGCCCAAGGTCTCGGCATTCCCATTTTAGAATTATACCCCGCTTTAGAAGACCAAGCAGGGCTGTTTAATCTTACTGGTGTCCAAACAAATAACCCCAAGAACAGTGGTTTCGCTCAAGCTGACGATGTGGCTTTAGTGCTGCATACTTCTGGCACAAACTCTCGCCCCAAAATAGTACCACTCACCCATAGTAATCTTTGCACCTCTGCGCAAAACATTGTCGTAGCATTGAATCTAGCTGAGAGCGATCGCTGTTTAAATGTCATGCCACTGTTTCATATTCATGGTCTGATAGGTGTGTTGCTTTCATCCCTAAGTACTGGTGGGAGTGTGGTTTGTACCCCCGGTTTTAAAGCACCCAAATTCTTTGACTGGTTGGCAGAATTTCGTCCTACATGGTACTCTGCGGTTC
>NZ_FYBH01000426.1 GCF_900185595.1 Calothrix rhizosoleniae SC01 | reverse complement strand
ATTACATATTATTTAATCCACGTTCCTTAAAGCAATCTTTCCTCATCAGAAAGGTTGCTTTTTGCATAGGCTGTAAAGTTTCAAGATATATGAGACTGTCAGGGTTAAAAAATTGTTTACTACTGTTCAAAGAGTAATCAATCATTATCTGAAAAATAATCAAAGCCGAAAATACATTACTGTCAAAATTGATTAGGTGAATATCCATGCTTAACAAGGAAATCAATGTTAATAAAAAACTAGTAATTCGTGCAATGATAATGGTTTTGACATTCTTACTTTCAATGAATGTAGAAATTGAAATTATTAGACCTAATCTGACAGTAAAGATTAGTACAAAATCTAATCCTATTCAGCAAGTTACTAAGCTGCTTGAATGGTTTTAGAAAGCAATAATAGTTTGGGAAGTAGGCAAACTACCTGCTTCCCTTAATTGGGGATAACTGGGGATTCAGAAGCTTTTATTGAAGCAATTTTGAATCCACCCAAGCCCTCGGATGCTTTGCAAGAAGCAACTTCACGTTACAAGCAAGTAATGGAAAACAATGGCATAAACGATTGAATTGCTTGAATTTAATCATCTAATTAGGTTTATAAATCAATACCAACCATTTTTTTATTCTACTTAATCCCGCTGATTTTATTATTTATTGAGTTCGGAAAGTGACAGAAGAGGGGTATCAAGAGCAAAGTTGGTGATGCTCGATCCTAAGAGGATGTTTGAAAAGTCGGCAATTGAGTAAAAAAACTCTCAGGGCGTAAGCTGTTAATAAGTAAATACAACAGCACCACTGAGAGCAATGAATAAATCATACTCTACCAACCTTACCCAAGACCAATGGGAACTTATTGAACATTTGATTCCAGCACCATTACCTGGTGGTCGTCCAAGAGAAACGAATATTTGGGAGGTGATGAATGCCATTTTTTATGTTCTGTATGAGGGATGTCGGTGGCGAGCATTACCTGGCGACTTTCCAAACTGGCAAACCGTTTACACATATTTTCGTAACTGGCGCAAGGATGGAACGTGGGTAAGAATGCATGACAGATTACGGGAGTGGACTAGAGTTGGTTCGGAGCGATCGCCAAGCCCCTCTGAAGCTATTGTGGACAGCCAAAGTATCATGCATTGCAGCAATGGTGAGTGAAGCAGTCGGTTATGATGCAGGTAAAAAGGTCAAGGGACGCAAACGGTTCGTAACAGTAGATACTTTAGGCTTAGTACTACGAGTATTAATTACTGCGGCTAGTGTCGGTGAGCGTGAAGGTGGTAAACAAGTACTCAAAAAGGTCAAACAAATGGAACCTTCTGTATCGCGACTACATACAATATGGGTAGATGCTGGTTTTGACGGTAACCCATTCATGCAGTGGGTAATGGATTTCTGCCGTTGGATTATACAGGTAGTTATACGACCAAAGGAAAGCAAGAAGTTTGTATTGTTACCCAAGCGCTGGGTAGTCGAACGAACCTTGGGTTGGCTAACTTGGTGTCGGAGATTGAACAAAGACTACGAGCTATTACCTGAAACCGCAGAGACATTTATCTACATTGCTATGATTCGGATTATGGTGAGGCTTTTTGCTGAGGTGCAAGTAGAAAACCACTAATTGCTTGAGTTTTACGTTTCTGTTGTTGCATAGTTTGTTACGCTTTTTCTGCTTCCGTGAACATTTCAAATGTATTGATATGGTTTTGAGGTTGATTGACAATGCTATTGATTAATATTTTCCAGTGATTCGTTAAGCAAGTTATAGTATCAGCGACTGAGCCATTTTCCTAAATCTCCAGTTCTATAAATTAAATCTTGGCGATCATTTTGAATTTTTTGAGCTAATTGAAGACTATTGTATGTACGTGGTTCTTTTTTGAGCCAGTAGAACATTCGCAATCTCTCTTTACTACTTCCATGTGTTGCGTATTTCAGCGCTTTTTCCAATTCCTCTTGACTCTCTTGAATTTCGACTTGCAATTTTAAACCCATCATGCATACACCAAATGCACCCTTGCCGATAATTTAGCGCATCTTCATACAGAAATGGTATGAAGATACTTGATACAATCAAGTATTACGTATGTCAATAATTTTTAAATTTATACCTACATCGCGGAAAAGTGTTTGACGATAAATATCAGATTTAAATGAAATCCTCACCCTCTCTCTATTACAGGTATTTTGATGTTGAAGCGAAGACAAAAGCACCTCTGTTCTACCCATTTTTTTCCGGGCTGTTGGGGTAATTTAGCACTTAAAATCATTGAACAATCATTAAATATTGGGCGGAATCATCCCATGATTCCACAACACTAATTTCACAAATTGCAGTATTCTCACTTAAGAATCAGCATCTGTTTTACAGGGTATCACCGATTTATTTTTCCATTAACCGAGGAATTAATTGAGCTAAATTACAAGGAAGATTGCGAGAATCGAGTTGTTCTTTAATGATTTCCCATCCTGTTTTACAAGCACCAGAAGAACCGGGTAAACAAAAGATATAAGTTCCGTTAGCAACACCAGCCAAACAGCGAGATTGAATTGTAGAAGTTTTTATTTCCTGATAAGAAATCATCCGAAAAATTTCGCCAAATCCTTCAATCTCTTTATCTAATAAAGGTTTAATTGCTTCTGGTGTACCGTCACGTCCCGTAACTCCCGTACCACCGGTTGTTAAAACAACTTGAATAGATTCATCAGCAATCCACCGAGATACAACTGCACGAATTTGATAAATATTATCGGGGACAATTACTTTTTCTGCTAAATTATGTCCCACAGAATTTAAACTATCAACTAATATTTTTCCAGATTTATCATCAGCTTCAGTCCGAGTATCAGAAACGGTCATTACAGCTATTTGTAACGGAATTAAAGATTCATTATTATCCATTATTTGTTACTTATTACTCCTTACTCATTACTCATCTAAATTTTATATTCTTTCGCGACAATTGAGAAAGTTTCGTTACCTCTATCAATTTCATATCCCTCTCAATCTCATTTTGGTTTTGTCACAAAAAATAGGGGTAATCATGTAGTACGTTAGTACACAAGTAATACTACTTATTCTTTCATGTCTGCCGATTAATCCCAAACAAACTTTTAAATAGCGTCATTTCCAGAACACAATTATCTTGGTTAATGTTCGCTGGTATCTCCGATATTCCTTAATTTACAGAGATTTGGAGGAGATAATCTTAGAGAGGGGTTTGAAGGTTTACCACTCCACCATCTGCCGTTGGGTTCATAAATATGCTCCTGAAATTGATAAACGCACTCGTCCTTATCTCAAGCCAATTAGGGATTCCTGGCGAGTTGATGAAACCTATGTAAAGCTCAAAGGAGAATGGAAATATTTATATCGGGCAGTAGATATAGCACTACGCAATTACGTTAGGACATTGCTGAAGGCTGAAACCTATGAACAGTAAACTTATTACTTATTACTTATTACTTGCGCGTAGCGCTATAGTCAAGGGAACACATTAGACTTTATGCTGAGTGCAAAGCGAGATAGAAAATCAGCAAAAATATTTTTCAAAAAATTTTGAAAGCCAGACATAACAAACAGCCTAGAGTGATAAATGTAGATAAGAATCCTGCTTATCCTCCAGGGTTATTCTGTCTTTTCAAACTTTTTGCGACAGAACCGGGTAGCCTATCCTCTTACCAAAATCTGCAATATTAAGCGATAATCCAGAGAAGTAGCTACCGCTAACGCAAAGAAATCAAATCGAACAATCATAGATTTGTTGTTGAAATTGGGAATAATTTTTTGCACTTTCCTAAATTCTGGAATTACTATCCCTGCTAGTGAAGTATATTTATATAAGAACAGTCCCCTTATAAACCAAAGGTTAAGACCAATGTAGTCCCTCGTCTCAATCAAATGCACACCAATGACGAATCTAAGCAACCCTCGCTAGCTTATTCGTTTCAATCCGTCGCGTAATTATTTGATTGCAGATTATCGAGGTAAAAATGGAACAAATCTATAAATATCCGCGCACCCATCACATCCAAGGTTCGCGGTTACAGCCTGGGGATGAAGATTTATATAGCGTTCCCTTTATTGCTATTCAAAATCAGTATGTAGTGGTTGAGGAAAAAGTTGATGGAGCCAATGCAGCCATTAGTTTTACCCCTAATGGTGAAATTCGATTGCAAAGCCGGGGACACTATTTAACAGGAGGAGCCAGAGAAAAGCACTTTAACTTGTTTAAGCAATGGGCTAATACCTACGTCGTAGCCTTTTGGCAAGTATTGGGGAGTCGCTTTATTCTGTTTGGAGAATGGCTATATGCTAAACATACAGTTTTTTACGATGCCTTACCCCACTACTTCCTCGAATACGATGTGCTGGATTTAGAAAAGCAAGTATTTCTTAGCACTACTAGTCGTCAGCAGTTACTAGCTGGATTACTCCTGGTTTCCGTACCCGTACTATTTTCTGGAAGAATCAAATCTTACCAGCAATTGCTCGGCTTCATGAGTAAATCCCACTACCAAACCACCGCACATCTGGAGCGTTTTCGGCAAATTTGTCAAGAGAAAGGAATTGATGTGGAACGTTCTCTAAAACAAACTGACCAAAGTTATTTGATGGAAGGTTTATACATCAAAGTCGAACCAGATGATACCGTGACAGCCCGATATAAATACGTGCGTTCTGACTTCTTGACAACCATCCTCCAATCCGATGGACATTGGCTCAATCGCCCAATTATACCGAATCTTCTGTGTCCCGATGTTGATCTGTTTGGTCGCATTTGAGCATTAAAGAAACGTCAGAAACCAGGTTTCTTTGAATAATATCAATTCACTACAAGTTTTACCTTGTAGTGAGAAAGAGATGAAGTGAGGATAAAAACATGAATATCTCAGTAAAACCATGGCTTTTCCCCCATTGTCCGGAGGAAAAAGATTGGTCGATAAATTGGTCAGCCTTAGAAGCAGAGTTTGATTGGTTGCGATCGCTTGCCGATTGTCTCCAAGATCCACGTTACCACGGTGAAGGCGATGTTCTAGTTCATACTAAATTGGTATGTGAGGCATTAGTAGCATTACCCGCATGGCGAGCATTACCACAGAGCAAACGTTCGATATTATTTGCTGCTGCTTTACTACATGATGTGGCTAAGCCGAGTTCTACTCAGGTAGAAGCGGATGGTGCCATCTCCTCTAAAGGTCATGTACTCCAAGGGTCAAAAATGACACAGGAAATACTCTGGGATTTGGGCGTACCGTTTCCAGAAAGGGAAGCGATTGTAGCTTTGGTCAAATACGGCAGTTTACCCCTGTGGTTTTGGGATAAGCCCAACCCAGAAAAAGCTGTAATTAAAGCCAGTCAAATTATCCGTTGTGATATGTTATCTATGCTGGCAGAAGCAGATGTACGAGGACGCTATTGTGATGACCAGGGGCAATTATTAGAGCGTATCGAGTTTTTCCGCGAATTTGCTCAAGAAAATAACTGTTTTGACCAACCATACTCATTCCCATCATCCCACAGTCGGTTTGTATATTTCCAGAAAGAACATGGGAATCCAAATTACCAGGCTTATGATGATACCCGCTTACAAGTGGTGATGATGTCAGGATTACCTGGTGTAGGAAAAGATACTTGGATTCAGAACAATCTGCCTGACTTCCAGGTAATCTCCTTGGATCGACTGCGACAGCAAATGGGTGTCGATCCTGGAGATAACCAGGGTGCGGTGGTGAATGCGGCTAAAGCGATCGCTAAAGAATATATGCACAATGGGCAATCATTTGTCTGGAATGCGACTAATCTTAGTCGTCAGTTGCGGACTACACTGATTCGCCTATTTGCTAATTATCAGGCGAGGATTCGCATTGTTTACTTAGAAGCACCTTGGCAGGAGTTACTAAAACGCAATCAAAACCGCACTCATCAAGTTCCAGAAAAGGTACTTTATAAAATGAGAAATCGTTTACAAGTGCCCAATATTACTGAAGCACATCAAATCGATTGGGTGATAGATTGATTTTCATGGCGACGTAAGTAAGCGATCATGAAGTGCTAACAAGAAGTAAAGTTTTAACACGTTTAGAGTATACTTGATGACAACTACTTTTCAAATTGTTCCTGCAAAAATTCAACTACACGCTTAAAAACTCTATTAGTCGGATGCTCTGGGTTACTACTAAAACCCAAAGTCAAAACAGCATGAGAATCTTGAGGAATGCTATATGGATTATTCGGTTTAGAATTAACCACCATTGTCTCCAATACTGTTCCTTTTTTCCAACATAGTTCAGCACTATCCTCAATTGTGTCGGTTTCTTTCCCAAACTCTTGACGCAAAGTCTCAAACTTTTCCGGTGGGCTAATTGAATCTTCAGAAAATCGCAAAGCTAAAATTGGAACTCCACTGTTCGCTCTCTCCTTAGCATTTTGTAAATCATCTGGTGATATTCCCAAAGCTTTTTTATGAGTAGATGTAATGCCAAATGGTAAGGATGGCTGACTAGCAACAGGAGCAATTACAGAATCATCAGCCATTAAGGATAAAGCAAAACCTCCAGTAAGACACATGCCAATTACCCCCACACCTTGTCCACCACATTCTTGTTTCCCATGGCGACAAAGTGCTTTCAACCAATCTGTAATAGGACTCGATTTATTTTTAGCAAAACAATAAAATTCTTTACTAATGCAAAGTTGAGCTGTATATTTTGCCATGCCTAGCGCAGAAAGAGGTTTATCTGGTTCTCCAAATAGCAATGGCATATAAACCGTAAAATTCTCCGCCAGTCGTCTAGCTAGGTCAACACATTCAGGAATCATGCCTGGTAACTCGTGCATTAGTATAACAGCTGGACCACTACCTTTTTTATAAACTAAGCGTTTTGATGAACTATTGTCAGAAAAGTAAAATGTACTAAAGTCTTCCATATGATGTTTATTTTGTTTCAATTTTTTATCAAACTGAAAAACAGCTTTGCGATTGCAGCTAATTGTATTTTTCAAAATACCCGATAAATTGATTACAAGTACAGCTTTAACAACCGATGAAAACTAACATCACTCGCTTAATAATAGGAACGCTGAGTGCAACTATTTTATATGCCCTTGTAGCTTGTTCTCCTACAAATAATTCCTCTTCTTCGGCACAAAGCGGTTTTCAATCATCGAGCGCACAGAATACCAATAGCTCACCATCTAATAATCCCCTACTATCGGGCAGTAATGTTGCTGTTGCGAAAAATTTTAAAGCAACAACGGTATTAGAAGGTTTAGAACGACCTTGGAGTATGGCATGGCTGAACGATGGAACAGTCTTAATCACCGAGCGTCCGGGGAGATTGCGAATTGTTCGTAATGGAGCTTTAGACCCCAATCCCGTCGCGGGAGTCCCAGAAGTTTTCGCGGTTAGTCAAGGAGGCTTGATGGATGTTTCGGTGCATCCTAACTTTCAAAAAAACCGCCTGGTGTACTTTACCTACTCCCATGGTACCAACCAAGCTAATCGTACCAGAGTTGCTAGAGCAACATTTGACGGGTCAAGTTTGAAAAACTGGCAGGTTATTTTTCAAGTTTCTCAAACAAAAGCACGGGGTCAACATTTCGGTTCGCGTATCGTTTGGCTACCAGATAATACCATGTTAGTCTCCATTGGAGATGGTGGTAATCCACCAAATAAACTTAATGGGGACTTGATTCGCAAACAAGCTCAAAATCTTAATTCTCATTTGGGCAAAGTTGTCCGTTTAAACGATGATGGTTCAATACCCAAAAATAACCCCTTTGTTACATCTAAAAATGCTGATGCAGCGGTTTGGAGTTACGGACATCGCAACATTCAAGGAATGACCTTTGACTCAGTTACTAATAAATTGTGGTCCACTGAACATGGTTCAAGAGGTGGTGACGAATTAAATCTTGTGGAAGCAGGAAAAAACTATGGTTGGCCATTAGTTACTCACAGTAAAGAATATACTGGAGGAGAGATTTCCAACCAGCGATCGCGACCAGGTATGATAGATCCAAAAGTAGTTTGGACTCCTGCAATCGCACCTTCAGGATTAGCATTTTACTCGGGTAAACGCTTTAAACCATGGAAAGGAGATTTGTTTGCAGGGGGATTAGTTAGTCGCGATGTTCGTCGTATTGATTTGGATGCAAACAGTAATATTATTAGGGAAGAATCTATTCCTATTGGTAGGAGAGTGAGGGATGTACGTCAAAGTCCCGATGGAAGGCTATACATTTTGACAGATGAGCAAAATGGCCAACTCATAAGCATTGAACCTAATTGAAGAATTATTAGCTAAATGGGACTGCAAGCTTGTAGACTTCAACTGAGAAAATGACCATATACACTGTATTTTTCAATATCACCCTGATATTGAATTGAGTAAATTAGTCAATAATTTGAAATCAGTGTCTTCTAGAAAGTTGCGTCAAGAGTTTTCAGAGCATCTTGCAGAAATTTATTGTCAAGAAGTATTTTGGAGCGGTTCTTATTTTGTCGCGTCTTGTGGTGGTGTAACCGTCTCTACATTGCGAAAATATATTGAAAACCAACAGAAACCAGGTTAATGCTCGCTTCCTCCACATCTTCCCTACCTCCCTTCCCATTGGTAGGGAAGATTGTCGTCACCTCCCTCGCATTCATCACAACGCCTACTCGAAGAGAGGCGTGATACTTCTGCTGTTCTAGTTAAATCGCATTAGACAACTGCAAAAATAATCATGGGATAAGTAATCAAACAAAAATATTTACCATTATTACAAACTACGTTAAATAATCCTAACCCTTGTGATTGCTTCGTTTCACTCCGTTACACTCGCAATGACATTGTGTAATTAATTATGTTTAACGACTTAAACAACGCTCACCCTACCCTTACTTCCCCTCAGCTAAAAGAGAAATTGCCCCACCATACAAAGTAGAAAATCCAACTTCATCAACAGGTGCATTGCTATTATTCCAAGTACCAACCACACAGTATTGCTTACCATTCTTCCCCTGCAACCAAGTCGTCAAATTCAAAACACCAGGCTCAGAACCTCCTTTAAACGCCACCCTTTGCCAATCTTTAGCATCAGCAACCCCAGGATTAATACTCATCAAAGGTAAATCTCCAACCTCCTTCATTAATCCACAAAGCTCCTCAGCCGTAAAAAACCATTCCATATCCAAAGCCTTGGGATTAGTACCAATAAATTGATTCACATCAGGAAGTGGTAATTTCTCTATTTCCCCTAATATTTGACGGCGTTGTTTTTCCTTCCCTTGACGATAACGTTGGAGCAGCTTGTCATTTCCCGTGGCTTTTAAAACAAACAATTCCCTAGTAGTAAAAAAAGGACGATTGCGGGGTGTAATTGATTCAATAGCTTCTCTACCAACCAAATCAATTAAAATATCAGTAGCTGTATTATCACTGACAGATATCATTAAACTTGCCAGGGTTTGTACCGTGAGGGGAGAATTATCTGGCCAAGTTTGTAATATTCCCGATGGTAAACTTTTCTTATCTTCCCGTAATGTAACTACTTCCTTCCAAGAATGTTTCCCCGCAGCAATTTGTGATTTTAATGCCTTGAGTACAGCTAGTTTGAAAGCAGAACCCACAGCCAAAGGCTCTTTTGTATTCAACCCTGCCTTAACTGAAGAATTTTCTAATACTAAAAAACTCACCTTACCAGGTAGAGCCTGAAAATCCTTCACAACTTTTTCTAAACTACTTACTTTTAAAATTGGTGATTTAAACCGCAATCCAGATATTTGTTGCCGACTATTTACAACTATATTAGTTGGTAAAGAACCTTGGTCAAAAATTACCACATAATCATTGCCATCTCGCTTGACTTCTTGATAATTTCCTAATTGACCCTTGATACTACTAATAATACTTCTAATCTGAGTTATAGGTACTTGCTTTAAAAAATTGGGAGCAAACCAACTGCTAGCAACTTCCTTACTAGTAAATAACCTTTCTATCGCCGCCTTGGGAGTTATGGATGGTGTTGGAGTTGTCACCTGAGCAATATTATAGGGTTGCCAATTTACTGATGCTAACGCCATTTCCAGAAATATCAAAGAACCAGAAAAAAAAGCGATCGCTAGAATAATTATAGATAATCTTTGGTAAAACACTTTTACACCACGATATTTTAAAACTTAACCATGGACTAGCTTAACATTACAAGCTGAGTTGGGTTTTCATTACTGATACCCAATTTATGAACTCCCCCTGTTTGCCACGCTTCCCAAACTCTCTTAACTATTGTGAGTGGCAATCTGTGTAGATAAAGTTCCCTATAGCTTATAGCTTTTCTTAGTGCCATTCGGTTGAAAATCCTCTTGTTGCGTAGATGCTATCCTATGCTCAATTAATGCCAAAAGAGCCACCCTTTTCACCGGAGGTGTTACCGCAGGTAATCAGGGGGACCATCGCACACTGCCTTGAGTTTAGTAGCTTTGATTTTTTTACCGATACTTGCTCGGCAATAATCAGTCCCGCGATCACGTTCATTTTCGGATGAGATAAAGATTTCTCAGGCAATTTTTCTGTAAAATCCCCACAAGCTATAACAAATTATGAATGGGGTTCTATGGGTTTTGTTGATCTAAATATGCCTGCAAATCACCGAGGTTAGAAAAATTAAAAAAACCTGACCAAAAGCTTCTAATTCTTCTATTGATAATTTTTCAATCCGTCCCATCAACGACGAATCAATTTCGCCAAAACGACCATTAATAAGGAGTTTTGCCCATTTTAAAGCTTCTTGCTGCCTTCCCTGTTGCAAAATATCTTGATAAATCACAGATTGTTGCATAATATCCTCCCGCAAAAATTGACGAATCAAATCCCGATCAAATCGTAAACCAGCTAAAATCCCCAAACATCCGGTAATATTTTGTTGTTCTGTTATATCTGAAATTGTAGCTACTGTTTGGGCAACTTGGCTGAGTAAAGCTGTTGGTGAATCTGTTCTTGTCAAAGGTGCTAGGGGTAAAAGTCCACGATTGTTGAGAAATAACGCCGAATCTTGCTCCCATAGACGGATAACCCGATAGCGATGAATCGTTGTCTCATCTCGATATTCTTCTGTAAAAGCTATTTCGTTATTAGTTGACTGCAAAAATATTACTACTTGTGTGACTAGACACTGGTATTTTCGCTTTAACCTAAAGGAATAATCACCCATGCGAAAGGGAATTGGAGGTTTAGATAGGGGTTCGGTTTGAAATTCCAGGTGTAATATTCGATTTGCTGTTTGTAGAAAGGTTACGGAATCTGCGCGAATTGGTTCTAAGAAAAGTTCTGTTTTAAGTACATTGATATCTTGTGTTTCCACCCCCAGCAACCAACGTATAAAATCTGTTGGGTACTCTTCAGCTAAATATTTACACGCATTGTCATAACTCATTCTATTTTGGATTTTGGGTTTCTGCTCTTTAAAAAATATACCTCTTGTAGTGCGGGCATCTTGCGCGGTATTGCTATAAATTGGTTTTCTATAGAACTGTTGATGCTGCTGTGTAATCACCCTAATCCCAATTTATCCATAGCTTTCCACAAATTGCGTCGCCGTTGATGGTCAACTTGCCACTGTTTCAGTAGTATTTCATAACTATCTGAGTTTAACTCCTTGAGTGCTGCAATCCACTGGGCATGTTCAGTATAGTCAGATTTCTGAGCCAATTCAGGTTTAGGTACAAAATTATGTAAATGTTCTCGCCAATAGGACATCACCCGCTCCCATAAATCATCCGGTGCATATTCGTGCAAATACATTTGCCGAGACTTATCATCAGCAGCTGATAAATCCTTTGGTCGAATCACAACTTGGTAAAACCTGGGACAAGGGTTTTGAGGTTCAGCACATATCTCTGTCAAATCTTTAGTCAGCAGCCGTAGGAGGTTATATTCTTCACCTAAATCTACCCTATCTTCAGGTAAATTTGTTAACCACTGTGTAATTTGTGACTGAAACCAAGTCTTACCCTTGTCAGGTTCGGCAATACTATCAATTAGCCAATGCAACCACCACATATCAACGGTTTTAACCTTTGTATACAATCCCGAATAGTAGGAATGGGGTTTACTGTAGCGAATGATATGGTTGCGCCAGGATTGAAACAGAGCTTGGCGTGTATTCTCAGTAACATTTATCTCAGTAAAAGTTTGGAACATAGTTGACCAATCGTAACTATGTACAAAAGCAATCTGCTGAATTTCCAAAACCTTCACCCGTTCCGATTCTCCCAGTCCCTCAGCCGTTTGCTGATAATAGCGCAGCAGAGTTGTTTCGTTTTCCCACCCCTGATTGCTGTAATTAAATCCACTGACAACGGTAAACAGCAAGGATGTTTCCGGTGTCCAGGGGTTATCCAATCTCTTGGATTGCAGCAAAGAATCTAGGGTTTCTTGAATTACAGTTAAACTTTGAGAATAGTCTTGTTGAGCTAATAAATCCTCAATCACTGGTAGACCATTTTGCCATTGTTGGGGAATAGTGGCTCGCAGATTAACCAAATATCGCTCCGGTGCATATTGGTTGATAGCGTCCATGTAAATATGATGCCAAGGGGAGTGGGTGTTATCCAGAGTTGTTTTCCACTGTGGATTCTCCCTATTAGCGGTAAATTCAGTTAAAAGACACCGTTGCTGTGTTTCAGGTAACTGGGTGAAAAAATCCACTACAGCATCATCATCTAAGGTAATCAAAGAAAATTCCTCTTCCCAGCCCCTAATTTTTTGAGCAAACTTGAATGCATTTTGTCCCTGATTCTCAGCCACCAGCCATTCCCATTGCAAAAAGCAGGTGGTGATATGTTCTTCCAAATGAATCCCGTCGTCAATATCCATCCAATCAGGTATACCACCTGATATATCGCTCTCCATTTCTAGGAAAACTGAAGTAAAACTTTCATCAGGAGTAAACCCATGTTCAAAGGCTGTTTCAACTAGGGGTTGTATTTTTTGAGCAACCTTTTCTAGATCCTCAACAATGGTGTAATTATCAAAGTAAGGCGGCTCCCAATCAACTTCCTGGACTATATATTTCCCTTCTTCTTGGGAAGCTTCCCAAACAATTTCGTTCCATTCTTGCCACAATTGTGACCAAGTTTGGGCTAATTTAGCTAGGGAAACAGGTGGTGATTGTTTGGTTTTAGTCTGTTTTACTTGCGGTTGTGGAGTGAGAATTTGTTGCAGTGTCTGTTGCGTATTTGTTGGGAGTTGAACCAAAGCACGTTCTCGCTCTTCCACAGTTAAGGCTGAAAACAGTACATCAAGTAGTTGGGAAATTTCCTGTTGGGTTAGTGCTGTAAGGATAGATTCACCCAAATTGCTCTGTTTTTGTTTTGACATCTAGGCTAACACTCCTTTGGCATTCCCAATCTGGTTTTTAGAGGTTAATTATTACCCACTCATCTTCATCATCACCATACTGAGATGGTGGTTTACCATGAGAATTAAGAATCTGGAGCTGTTTTATTTTCTCATTAACAGATTCAATTTTCTCCAGATGTAAATCAAATTCCCACTCATCCAATAAATCAAAAATAAATTGCAGATGATTTCCCACTTCTAAGGGTAAATCTCCCAAACGAAAATCACCAGTATTGGGAGGAATATCTACAAAAGGATGACTCAATTCAAAATAACGTCCTAAACGATCCTTATAAATAAATCGGTACAGGTGTTGAATATCAAAATCAAAAGCATCAACAACCGCAACAGCCACTTCATCAAAGTTAAGATTACTGGGAATGGCTATGCGTCGCCAAGCATCAAGTAGAGAAACTTTAAATATATAAATAGCCTCAGTAAACCCTCCCTTGTTAAGAGTTAAACTTTGTTGCCATTCAGGAAAGTAGGGTTGCAGATGTGGTTGGAGTTTTTCAAAGGCAATGCGGAAATCAATACTGGTTTCTTCCTCCTCTGATTTTGATTCATTTTCAGTGTAAAATTTACCAAGGAAAGCAATCATTGCATCTCCCAAATTACAACGTTTGATAACATTAATACGCCAGCCTTTACTTGGTTCTGGTTCTCCTGGCGTGAGTTCAATAAAACCAAATAAATGTAAGAGAGCAAGATTATGAATACCTGGATAATAAGCTAATTTATCTTGTTCGGAATAACTGTTCAAAGTTAAACCTTTATTTGGTCTTTCCATCCAAAATAGCAAGCAGCGATATAACTGGTTAAAGGAGTCTCTATAATTACCTAATACTTCACTTTCTCCCCAAATGAGCCAGGATTCTAAAAGGGTAAAATATTGTTCAGTTGGGTTTAATCCTTGCCAAATTTTTAGAAGTTGTTCGTCTAAAACTAATTTTGCTTTCTTACCTTTGGTGATAATTTGAGAAAGTCCAGAAGTACGAAGGACAAAATAGAGTCCATGAATGTAAGGGTAGGATTTTTGTTGGGGACGCTTGAGGTT
>NZ_FYBH01000415.1 GCF_900185595.1 Calothrix rhizosoleniae SC01 | reverse complement strand
TGTTTGCTGTGCTCTTGCCATGGAATATTCGTCCTAAGCAGAAACTATATAAAATTTGTAACAAGTAAAATTAAAGTAACAAAGAAGATATTTATAATTGGTTTACCAATTGTTGCGACTGTACCTCACCAGACAGAGAAAGGCTATATCACAAAACCCAGTCAATTAAAAGCTATCGTTTTCAAAATAGAGGTGGTTGCTGTCTTTAAATTTTAGTTTTCAAAAATTCCATGAGATTGTTTAAAAATGATTCACTTAAATCATTTTGAGAATCTTCCAATTCAGAAACCGATAAATTTTCTGGGATATGAGAAGATTTCATTGCTGCAAATGGTATTTCCTCACATAAGTTAACTGTAATCAGACGAAAAGCAATTCGTTGAATATTGTCCATAGATATATTTAACTGTTGGGAAATTGTTTTCACAGAGGTCTTACCATCTACAAATTCCCACATCTTCCATTCTTCTTGATTCAGATGCATATGTGGTTTACCTTTAATAGTAGAAATTAAACCAGAATTTGTATCTGGCAGCTTTTCTAATAAAGCATCCCATTTCTTTAGTGCTCGTAAACCCGCCAAAGTAACCTCTGTAGCTGGCGCACTCAAACCAGTCATTTCTGACAATGGTATGGATGCTTTGCTATCAAACTTAAAATAACCATCCTGAAACTCAAAAAGACAACATACCTTTTGTATTACTTGTATATAGAACAACATCTTTAACTGTTCTAACCGTATTATGCCCGCTGTTTTGAGTATGGTGCCCAATGGTTTATTCAATGCACAGATAGCAGTAATTTTAAAGAGATGTTCATCTATCCAATTTCGTCGTCTGAGCATTGTCAATAATCCTTGGCAATCGAGGCGACTAGCTGCAGCAACTATTCGTCCCTCTTTCAGCCAAATGTAATAGTTTTGTACTGTCTGAAGTAATCCTTCAGGACTAGTACGCAAAGTCAACAAACCCGTTTTATTTCCCTGTTCTAATAATTGAAATACCTCTGGTAATGAAAATTCTGCTAATCTTCCAGCAATAGCCATAAATTTTATTTACACCCTAATTAATTTCTGCGAACCATGAACTAAAGTTTTATACCAACTTTCATGGAGTGTTGTAGCAAACCCAAAAGCGCCTGAGCAGCAGAACCTCTATCTCTAGGATCGACAATCAAGGCTGGTGGACTATTGTTGGAGTAGTATCCCAAAGCAATCATCACATTTTCCTTACTCCATGCTTCTGGAGAATCTGTATGTGTAACTCCAATAATCATAGGAATATCAGCTCTTTGTTTCATAAAACTGATGATACCTCGCGTGTAACGAAATTCATGGGGACGATGGGCTGCTACGAGAAGAATGTAAGCATGAGCCTTACGAATTATAAGATCCCACATGAAGTCAAACCTAGACTGTCCTGGTGTCCCATACAGGTGTAATACCTGATTAGGTCCAAACTGTAGACGACCAAAGTCAAATGCAACTGTGGTATTTTGCTTGAGTTTTGCT
This sequence comes from Calothrix rhizosoleniae SC01, assembly GCF_900185595.1. GTDB lineage: Bacteria > Cyanobacteriota > Cyanobacteriia > Cyanobacteriales > Nostocaceae > Calothrix_A > Calothrix_A rhizosoleniae. The sequence continues at coordinate 802 of NZ_FYBH01000415.1, read as the reverse complement.
GTTTCATCCGTTGCTTTGCGATCCGTATCTACAACTTCGATTTCACTCACAGAACGGATGAAAGTAGATTTTCCTGAACTTACAGGTCCTGCGATCGCTAAACGCATTATTTCCATTAAGTGATTTATTTGCATTGCCCAATGGTGTAAATACTTAGCAGTATCAACTTTCCCCTCTGCTGACATTTGTTCTGCAACTTGTTCAAGAACTTGTACCAACTCAGGAGTAACCAATTGTTCATTGTGTTCTAATAATATCCACTCTTGTCCGTGAGGACAACTTAGGAGTTCTTGAACTAATCTTAAATAAGCTTGGAGTTGTTTTTGTTTCATTCTCATCATAAATCTTATCCACAGTTAGAGAACACAATACTTTTGAGCCTTCACTAAGTTGAAAAAAATATGCTGGGACACATATGCTCTAAACATTTGTTATACAGAGATTTCAGACACTGAAGAAAAATATGCAACTTCCTACATTAAAATAAAGGAATATTTACCTAGTAAACTATTTTTAACCACTCGCTCTCAATGGGATACCGATAACTTAAAGTATTCCGGCATTCTTCTACAGTCTTCTACAGTCCAGTTGTAGATTAAAAAAATGAGGAACTTGTGAGTGTTCTACAAGTAGGGAAGCAGGGAGCAGGGGAGCTTCCACAAATAAATTTGGGTGCTTGTATACTTTTCTTTTTCTTTTTTCAGTCAAAAGTATTAAATACCCTCGCAACTAATAAAACAAACACATGCTTCTTGTTGCGCTAAAAGTCTTGCTATATAAGCCTTACGCTAAGTGTTTCTTC
>NZ_FYBH01000418.1 GCF_900185595.1 Calothrix rhizosoleniae SC01 | reverse complement strand
AGGTTTATTGGTCGCTCACCAATGTTCCCAACCACGACATTGGCAAGAATATGAAATCTCGTGGTTTTCCCAAATTGCCATACATGTCGGCTTTGCCCTCGATCATGCCAAAATCATTGAGCGAAATATTCAAGAGTATGAATTAAACCGCAGCGTTTCCCTTTCTCAACGAATTTTTCTTTCCCAACAAGAAGAATTAAGACAGGTAGTTGTGGAACTGATTCAGGATAACCAAGGTCTTTTTACCGCTTTATCAACTCAAGCTCAAAATCTCTCCAAGACCTTGGTTGCTTCCCTCAAAAGAATTCAAAAGGTTTTTGATACCGCTAAATCCCTGAAAAGCACCACCGAACAAGTAGAAAAGCAAGTACAACTAAATTCTCGTTTGCTAGGAGAAGGACGAAAAAACCTCAAATCCACATTAGAGAGTATTTCTGTTTCCCAGGAAACTTCTACAGATGGTGGTATAAAATTGAAGTCACTGAAGCAGCATTGCCAACAACTCTCCGAGGTGATGAACAACCTTGCTATTTGTCTCGGTGAGCCAACCAACAGCCAAACCATAGTCGAAAGCTACTTAGAAAATAGTCAAACAGAAACAGTAACTTTAGATACAGAAGAAATGCATCGACTAAAGGAGCAGTTATGTGCAGTCATAGGAGAAACCCAGCCCTTACTGACTTCTGCGATCGCCAGCATTGATGACATAATAGAAATTGGGACTCAACAGAAATCAGCTTGGGTACAATCTCTACAAACCACTGAGGAAAAACTTGATTCTGTTATCACTGCAAATATGGAAATGGCTAAATTAGTGGATAATATGGCTCAAATTGTTACTAATCAGGCACAAATTTCTAATGAAGCAGGGCAGCATGTGGTTGCAGCGAGTAAAATTGTGCACAAAATTTTAGAACAATCACAAACCCTTACCAAGTGGTTCGTTCGCTTATTGACGTTTTGTCAAGAAAATATGCAAAAAATCATGTTTTGGGAAAATATTAAGGGTTTTTTGCGTTCTTCTCGTACATTGGTAACATTTTTTGCATCAAAGGATTAATTAAGGCTTACTGTTCGCGTAGCGCAACGTTATGGCACTACGTACAAGTTGGCGTAAATATAGGGTTGGTGTCATACGGGGAAGTTTAGTAAAATGTCTCTTTTGTCAACCCCTTTTTAGTCCTTTTTAGATAATACCATTTCTTTATGAACCTTTATTTAGCGCAGCTTCATACAGAAATGGTATAAGAAACAAAAGTCTAAAAGTCATCCCTAACTTCTGTTGGTAAGTCACCTAGCTTCATAAAAGTTTACCTAAGCCCGGTGTAGTAGTATTTATGTATTGTTGACCATTATCGTCTATTTTCCCACTTCTATTTGGTTTAAAGATTGTATTTGTTAATAATTGTTGGTAAAAAAGTATCGGGATGAATTATGACTGCTTTAACACTACAACTACCTTCAGCGTTGAAATTTACAGATGAAGAATTT
>NZ_FYBH01000419.1 GCF_900185595.1 Calothrix rhizosoleniae SC01 | reverse complement strand
CTTATTTCCCGCCATTAAATTTCAGAACTTATTCTTCTGCGGCTTTAAATTTTAATCATGTCCCCAGTTCGCACAATCCAAAGTATATATACAGATGGTGCTTGCACCGGAAACCCAGGTCCCGGTGGTTGGGGCACAGTCATTTATTTCAGTGATGGTCTAATTCATGAGATGGGCGAATCATGCCCTCAAACTACTAATAATCGCATGGAAATGCAAGCTGCGATCGCGGCTTTGCAATATTTGCAAGCTACTGGACAAACAGAACCAATCATTCTCTATACAGACAGCGAATATCTAATTAACTGTGTGACGAAATGGGTGAAAGGCTGGAAGGCAAAAGGATGGAAAAAATCTGATGGTAAACCAGTCCAAAATCAAGACTTGTTGGTAATTTTAGATCGGTTAAATAGCCGTCAAATCAAATGGCAACATGTTAGGGGTCATGCTGGTAATGTAGGTAACGAGCGCTGTGATGCCATTGCCCGTGCTTTTGCAAATGGTACTAACCCATCTCTGACACAAATCTCTAGTCATAATTCACAGCACAAAAATGACATTCATTTAGCCGCAGTATCTGATGGGAATTATAACTATAAACAAATTAACGAGAATGCATCAAATTTTGAGAATTTGGCATCAAATATAAATATGATTGATTCATCAAATGTTACCACTGGATTTAGTAGTGAGAACGGTTCCAGTGAAACCAGAATGGCACAAATCCGTAACTTAGTAGAAACTCTTCGTGTTGCTGACGAAATTGCTGGGAAAGGTTATTTAATTACTAGTTCCGAATTAGCAGACTTAATGAATGTTCATGCTAGTGCTGTGACTAGTAGAGGGGATCAGTGGCGCTGGCGCAATTGGGTTGTGTCTCGTGTCCGGCGAGAAGGTAATCAAATTCTCTGGGAGCTAGAACGAGGTGACTTAGTTAACCATGAAGGTGAAAATTGAAGTTTTGAATTAACAAGCGACCCTGGGACAACTATCGTCGCCAGGGAACTTACTCAATTGCTTTTTCTCCACAGTTGCATCCAGGTTAACAATCTCGCCAATTAACTTTGATAAAATAGGCTGCTTGTCCTTCATCATCTTGAGTAGGTGCAATATTTGTGATCGCTAAATTGAAAGGAATTGCAGTTGTCAAATACTTTTGCACCATATAACCCACATCTGGGGATATTTCTGCTGCTGTTGTTGCTGCCATTCCTAAACCAATCAATTGCTCTATTGGTCCCCTTGGTAGAAGCAAATGCATACCCACAGCTAAAGCAGCAGTTAAAATTGTTTCCACCGATAAATTAGTTCCACAACGGGGATGTACCGCTAAATTCCATTCTCCGCTATTCAGACGATGGAGAGCAAGGTTGACAGCACGTCGCAAATCACTAATATTCACATCACCGTATAAGTAAAAACCCTGTTCGGTAGATAAACCCCCCAATTGTTGGTTATCAGCCTGAGTTTTTCTGGTTACTGATTCGCTGAGAACCCAAACTGTTGCGTGTTCTAGAGCATGAACCTGTCGTAACATAAGAATATCTTTTAACCTGGGAATAAACCCTAACTGCTTGAGCAAATCAGCATCTAAGGAAGGTTGGGGTGTTATCAAATCAAGGTTGAAAAAATCCCTGGAATTTCTGCTACTAGTGACAGATGCAGAGGTGTTCATAGCAACACTACTCTCCAAGATTAGAGAGTGACATATATTCATTTCCAATTTAACGCTTACTCTGAAAGTTTGTTGCTAATTTTTGTTTATTGTTTACAGTTGATAGTTGACAGTTGATAGTTAATAGTTTTTATTGAAAACAATACTGTCCTAAGC
>NZ_FYBH01000420.1 GCF_900185595.1 Calothrix rhizosoleniae SC01 | reverse complement strand
TTTGCCTCTACCCCCACATTTGCTGACATCGACGGTGATGGGGATTTGGATGCCTTCATTGGATCATTTGATGGCACCATCAACTACTTTGAGAATGATGGTTCTGGGAACCTCACCCAAGTAACTGGTACTGGTAACCCCTTTAATGGTGTAGATGTGGGGTATAGTTCTGACATCACCTTTTTTGACATCGACGGTGATGGGGATTTGGATGCCTTCATTGGCGACGAAGACGGCAGAATTAACTACTTTGAAAATGATGGTTCTGGCAACTTCACTGAGGTAACCGGCAGCAACAATCCTTTCAATAATGTGAATGTGGGTGGTACCTCTAAAGTAGCCTTTGCCGACATCGATGGTGATGGGAATGTAGAGGCTATTGTGGGAGCATTTGATGGCACCATCAACTACTTTACTCTTACAGATACTCCCCCAGCTACAAGTGATTCTGTCTTTGTAGAACAGACTGGCACAGCTAACCCCTTTGACAGCTTAAATGTAGGAGTTTTTACTGCCCCCACTTTCGCTGACATTGACGGTGATGGGGATTTAGATGCCTTCATTGGGGAAGATGAAGGCAAAATTAACTACTTTGAGAATGACGGCTCTGGCAATTTCACCGAAGAAACTGGCAGTGGTAACCCCTTCGATGGTGTTCTTGTGGGAGGCTCAGCTACCCCTTCAGGGGCGGAGGGCTTATCTACCCCTAGTTTTGCCGACATCGACGGTGATGGAGATTTGGATGCCTTCATTGGGCAAGAAAACGGCACCATCGATTACTTTGAGAATGATGGTTCTGGTAACTTCACCAGAGTAACTGGCAGTGGTAACCCCTTCGATGGTGTAGATGTAGGGTTTGCCTCTAACCCCACCTTTGCTGACATCGACGGTGATGGGGATTTGGATGCTTTCATTGGGGAAGGAGAGGGCAACATCAACTACTTTGAGAATGATGGTTCCGGCAACTTCACCGAGGTAACTGACAGTGGTAATCCTTTTGATGGTGTGGATGTAGGGACTAACTCTGCTCTCTCCTTTGCTGACTTCGACAATGATGGGGATTTAGATGCCTTCATTGGGGAAGATGATGGTAACATCAATTTC
>NZ_FYBH01000421.1 GCF_900185595.1 Calothrix rhizosoleniae SC01 | reverse complement strand
ATTAATTCCATTGCCGGTGTAATCACACTGTTGCGAACTTAGCTCACATCCAGCGACGTTATCGGGGTCTTCTTCAAAAGGTTCATTGCTTATGACCCACTCGGATGTTTGATTTCCGTCAATGACAATAAAATAAGCCAGACTTCCTGCATAATAGCCGTCTGGAATTACCCCACTATTAAGGGAAATACTATTCGCGCATTTGTACAGCCAAGTTCCCCCACCACTCCACGTAAGATATTGTCCTTGGGGTCGGTCACTTGTCGCATGTTTTGCAAGTTTCTTCCATGCTTTCATTAGTAATCGTCTGGGTTTAAACCAGTCTCTAGGTTGAGTTTGGCAAAGTTAATCGTTAGTGGATCAACTTGATAACGGTCATTATTCGCACCCCTATTTGTAAAACTGCTAAAACCCGATTCAATGTAAACTGATACATCTGTATCACTATCGAACTTAGTTTGTGTAAGAGCGATAGCAGCTTGTATAAAAATCGCGGCGAGAAGGGATTCTGCTGTGTTGGTTGCGCTGGCGGTCAATCCTGGTAAATCAGCTTTGTTAATTGTCACGGTTGAAGCGTCTTGTGTTGCGTTTGCTCCAAATACTTCGGTTAATGTTGGTTCTGACATAAATTGTTGCTTTTTTAAATATTTCTTTAAACCTGTTTTAACCCTTCATCAAAATAGCGTAAACATTCCGCTTTTACATATTTCTGGTAGTTACACTGAAACTCTGTAAACGTTGCCAGGTATATGATTAAGCCAGGGAATACGACCCAACTCACACACAAAAATTCCGGTTTTACCACAATGCTTGGTAAAACCGGAAATCAAAAAGTAAAAATTGTTTTTGGAATTTTATGAAAAATAATGGTAGCGGAAAAGCCGCTATGCTCTCAAATTTAGATTACTCTAAAATTCGGAAAAATATTATAAATGAAAAATATAAAATTCTTTTTGATATTGCTTGGTACACTGGTGAGCGATGGGGGGCGTTAGTCCAGCTACGTAAAAATGATATATATCAAAAAGATGGAACTCCCAAGGATTACATAACATTCCGGGCTAGGACTCGCAAAGCTTCACCCGATGGAACACAACAGACTAGGCAAATCCCTGTCAATGAGACACTTTGGAACCTTTTAAACAGTTACTCCCCTAAAGATGGGTATTTATTCCCAAGCAGAAATTACCCTGAACAACATATAACCTTAAGGAATGCCGATTCGATTTTAAGAAAAGCTGTGGCTAAAGCTGGACTAGCAGCGAAGGGAATAAGCACCCACTCAACACGGGTCACTTTTATCACCAAGCTCCATGAACAAGGCACCGATATTTACACAATTCAACAAATAACGGGTCATAAAGATTTAAAAGCTTTAGCCGGATACATCAATATCTCACCAGACCGTATCAAAAACGCAATTAATTTACTATAAATATGAAAATCGCAATTGATCTAGGACACGGATGCACCAATGATGGTGGGGCCGTGGGAGTTCGTAGGGAAGAAGATTTAATTAATGAGGTTGGAAAACTTCTAATTGACAAACTTCAACAATTGGGTCACACAGTTATCCGGTGTAGACCTTCTTGGGCTAGTAGTGACACTAATTCGCTGTGGCAACGGTGTAATACTGCGAACGTGAATCAGGCTGATATATTTGTATCACTACATTTCAATGCTTACAATGGCAAGGCTTACGGTACTGAGACTTTTGCTATCAGTGAAGCTGGTAAAAGAATTGCAACATCCGTGCAGCAAGAAATATGTAAGCTGGGATTCTACAACAGGGGGGTTAAGACTACTCGATATTACGTTTTGAGAAATACCACAATGCCTGCAATCCTGATAGAGGGCGCTTTCTGCGATTCAGCGCGGGATATGAAATTATTTGACGCTGAAAAAATGGCTGATGCGATAGTACGTGGACTAGTTTAAAATTGATTCTTTAAGTCTCACTTGGTAGAGTGATCGCTATTCTCACCATCATAGCGATCGCTATTTTTAATGTTAAAATTAGCACTTACTCTTGGCAAGTTCAGGTAGTAGATGCACCTTTTATCAATTGCCCACTAGCGCGTAGTGGGTTTTTTTCATCCCAGTAACTGATAACTGATAACTGGTAACTGATAACTGATTTGTGATTTACCGTACAATTGCAGTAAGTCAAAGTTATCTGCCCATCAAAAGTGTTTTACTTGAAGTCAATTGTTGAATTTTACCAAGAACACAAGGAATTAATTGACAAATTAATTTTGGATGGCTCACGTTTAATACCAGCCATTTTGGGGTTAATAACAACCCCTGTAGGTCTTTTCTGGTGGCTGAAGTGGCGGCACCGTCAGCGAAAAATTCCCCCTGATATTTTCCCTTTTGACTCAATCCCAAGTCAGTGTAGAGACTTGAAAAAACGCATACTTGGTGGTGAAGATAACGACCCTTTGGCAGACCGTAATATTAAATACCAACAACGGGTAGAAAGCCACAACACCAAACGGGAACTACAACGATTATTAGAAGAACATCGCTGGGTGTTAATTGTGGGAGGGACAGGAATTGGCAAAACCAGGGAAGCGGTGGAAGTCGCTGAGTATTTTAATCAACAGGGATGGACTGTACTTTACCTCAAACCAAATCAATGGTTAGATATTCCCGCACGAATGCCAGAAGAAGCAGGCACAGACCGCAAGTTACTATTTCTCATTGATGACCTGAATCAAAAAATGCACCGCAGCCGTCAGGAAATCTCCCCAGAAGCAGAGAAAAGTCCAGTAGAAAAATTTACAGTACCCTTACAAGAAAGACTACTGGATACTTTGGAACGATACGAATCTTTCTGTGGTCAACAGGAAGTGCGTGTAATTGCGACGGCACGAAATGAAAAACAGTCCTACTTCCCTGGAGAACCAAGTCCTTGGGAGCAATTGCAATGGGAGAAATACCCCAAACTGTGGCATAAATTTCACCGTTATGAGTTACCAGCCCCTAGCAATAATGCCATTGTTGAGATGTTAGCTGCAACAGTCACCTCAGCTAATATCCAATCAAAACCCGAAGATTACCCGGAACTGGCAAGGTGCAATGATGCCACATTTAGTAACGTGGTAGAAAATTTACGTAGATTTAGTGTTAATAAGGACTTACCTTTAACCCCAAATAATTATGAAGATAGCCTCAAAGGTTCTTGGGAAAAACGTTACCAGGATGCAGTCAAGAGATATCCAGCCAGTAAGTATGTTTATGATGCAATGGACTTGCTGCAACAATTCGAGATTGTACTGCAACGATTTACCGTAGAACCAACAGCACAGATAATTGCGGGAGGTAATTATTGGCAATGGTTAAAGAATTATTGGCAAATTCGCAAGGCAACTAAGTTTTTAACTGATCCAGCAAATTTCCTCATTGATGAAGAAGGGAATTTGAAACCCCGTGATGGTCAAATAGAAGCTAAGGGTTATCAGGTAAATGGAGGAGAATTTGTCTTACCTTTGCTGGGGTTGATGTTGAAATTGGCAGATAAGCATGGCGAACAAATACTTGGCTCACTGCTTGCGTTTGGTAACAATCTTTACAATTTAGGGTTATTAGAGAAGGCGATCGCATCTTGGGATAAAGTC
>NZ_FYBH01000422.1 GCF_900185595.1 Calothrix rhizosoleniae SC01 | reverse complement strand
GATATTCCCCATCGCCAACAATGGAACTATGAAGTGGGTTTGGGTATTCGTGCCATCGTAGAATCCCAAGAGGTTTTAATTGGTAGCGATCGCTTTTTAGTTCAAGAAGAGATTAGTTTAGAATGTCTAGAGAATAGAGCTTTACCATTGCGTCATAGCTGCAATTTAGAAAACAAATCCATCTGTTCGGAATGGTTATCCTTAATTTATGTTGCTTGTGGTGGAGAATTACAAGGTGTAATTCAATATGCCGATCCCCTACGTCTGGAAAGTCCCGCTTTAATTAAATCTCTCCAAGCTTCAGGTAAAGAAATTCATTTATTAACGGGGGATAATCAGCATAGAGCTAAAATAGTAGCAGAGGAATTAAATATTCCCCTCCATCAAGTCCATGCTCAAGCTTTCCCTGAGCAGAAAGCAGCTGTAGTACGGGACTTGAAATTAGGTGGTAAAACAGTTGCCTTCGTGGGGGATGGGTTGAATGATTCAGTTGCCTTAGCCTATGCAGACGTTTCAGTATCCTTTGCCAATGGCTCCGATATAGCGAGGGAAATAGCTGACGTGGTGCTAATGAACAACGATTTAACTAGCTTGATGGAAGCTCTAAATATTTCCCAGGAAACCAAGAAATTAATCGGGCAAAACACCTTTCTGGTGGTCGTTCCTAATTTAATGGCTTTGGGTTTAGCATCCACGGTGGGATTAAATCCCCTCATTGCTACGGTAGTTCATAATGGTTCCGCGATCGCTGCTGGACTTAATAGTTTACGTCCTTTGGTCAAGCATCAGCTCGAAGAACAAAACGACAGATAAAAATCAATTCATTTTTGGAGAAACTGATAATATGTCACAAATGCAACCTGTAAAAGATTCCATTCTCAATCAAGTTAAAAATACTTACAGAAATCACCCCATGCAAACTCTAGCAGTTGGGATGGGAGTGGCAATTTTAGCTCCTGCAGTATTACCTCTGATGAAACCTTTAGCCAAAGCAGCGATTAAAAGTGGTGTTAGTCTCTATGAAAAGACTAAAGGAGCGATCGCTGAAACTGGAGAAGTAATTGGTGATATTGTTGCCGAAGCTAAGGCCGAAGCAATAGCCGAAGAAGCTAATAAGGTAAGTGTAGCAGCAGGTTTAATGGCTACATCTAATACTGTTAAAGATACTCAAGATAATTAATGAGTTAACTGTTGTTAGTTGACGGTTGACAGTTAAAAGTCTGTCTCCCTTCGGGTTGCGCCACTTGACGGGAGTTGCTTTATGCTGGGGAACTCCTTCGGGCTCGCCAGTTGCCTAGGTCAGGAAACCCTCCTGCAGCAATGTACTCACCGTCCACCGCAGTGGCTTACCGTGTCCCCCTGCTCCCCTGGTTCTTCCCTCTTCATGACTTTTGAACACCACAGAGGGATTGGCTAGCGATCGCCGCTTGCTGCCACATCTGAGTTAGATCGGTTGTTGAAGAGTTAACTGGCAAGGAGGTATTTTCTGGATTGAGAGATAAACTATTCTTAATCGCTGCCTTCAGAAAAGGTCTGCCTAATTTCGTCATCACGGGGACAAGAAGAGAACTAACTGCGATCGCGCTTAATCCTGCTAAGGCAAAAGGATTACTCCCATGACCATCTTCAGCGATTTCTTTCAAATGAAATGAAAGCACGGATTTATCCCAATGAATCAATGACATAATTTTCTTCCTCAAGAGCGATCAAGATTAATACTTAGAGCAGCATCAAAATAAAATGAGGGCTAAGCTATTTTTGTCCATTAAGAAAAAATTAACAGTCACTTTCCTAACTATTTAGGAAATATTAGCTTTAGCTTATGGAGAATAAATTCTATTTAAGCTATAGAGTTATCTTGGTGGTACTTACCTAACCAACTTATATTTTATCCCAAATAAGCTGAATGTGGGGCTATTTGGGCAAACATCAATTAGTTCAAATATTTTTTAGATTTATTAAAACTAATTATCAATTAGACTATTATATATAGTTCGAGCTTAATCAAAAATAATATGGCAATTGCTTCTGATGCTAGTCCTGTTGACTCAAAAAAGCGCAGAAAATGGTTTTATTGGTGTCGTCCGACATTTTCCCCAGAACAAGGCGTGCTATTAGTACTGTTCGGTTCTTTTTTGACTGGTGCTGCCTTAGCGCAACAGTGGAATCAATCAACCAACTTAGCTTTAGCCTGTGCTTTCTGTGTTTTACAACTAGAACATCCTTATGTAGTGCAGTTAAAACAGAGAAAAAACTGGAAACCGCGATTTCTCATCTGGGGAGGAATATATGGTGCGATCGCTTTAACTATGGCTATATTTCTCTGGTTGCAGTCTCCAGTATTGTTGTGGATTTATTCTCTAGCACTAATTGGTTTTATTGTTGACAGCGTAGCAGTAATTCAAAAAAAACATAAATCAATTGCTAACGAGATCTGTATCTTTGCTACCATTTGCCTATCAGCTCCTTTAGCTTTTGGCGCAACTACGGGAAGCATTTCTATTGAAGCAATGGCATTGTGGATTTTAAACACATTATTTTTTAGCAGTGCTATTTATACGATTAAGTTACGGAAGAAAAGAACTAGGCTATTAAAACCAGGGATAATTTATCATGGTCTGGCAGCTTTGATTGTGATTGGATTATATGCTTTAAATTGCTTTTCGTTAATTACAGCTTTGTCCTTTGGGGTAGCCATAATCAAGTTTGGAGTTATTATTTGCGTACAAAAATGGTATCGTCAAGCCAAATTTCAGTTTATCGCTATTTTCGAAACTCGATTTGCTTTGATATATGTAGCGATCGCCTGTATTAGCCTTCTTCCAGCTCATTTGCCTCCTAGCTAGAGCTAGTAAGAGAATATCCTTAAGGTGTGAAAACAACGATAAAATTATTACTGGGGTTAGGTTGAGCGGGGTTGAGGCTTAGGGAAAAATAAGTTTTAATTACCCTTTGAGTGCTAGATTACATCTGAGGTTATTCACAGATTGCAATATAAAAAGATGTGATTTCCCCATCACCTAATACCCAAACCCCAAATTCTCTCCATTTCAAGCTTCTTGTCACCCTCTGAGGAGAATATCTGAAAAGTAAATAGTTTGAGGTACTAAAGACTGTTTTTTAGTACCTAAATTATTAGGCTATAAATTCCATTATTTCTTAGCCTAATACAATTCGTCCTCCATTTCTGTGGCAATCGTGCAGTCGGAAACAGGATAAGCCACACACAGAAGGACATATCCTTCACTTATTTGATCATCATCCAAAAAAGATTGATCTGATTGATCTACTTTTCCATCTATTACTTTACCCGCACAAGCAGAACAAGCACCTGCACGGCAAGAAAAAGGTAAATCTAATCCATGTTCCTCTGCAGCATCTAAAATGTACTCATCACTGGGTACTTCAATAGTTTGATTGAGATTGTTGGCTTCATTGACAAAGGTAACTTTAAAACTTTCCATAAGACTTATTCAAAAATATTCTCAATAAGTATTGATGCATAGATTTGGCGATTGAGAACAGAATTTAATCTTTACTTAAGTTAACAAAAGATCTATTGTTTATCTTGTTTTAATGATTATAGTGTTCTCCAAGTCCATAATCATAGATTCTACAGCCGACAATTGGTTCAAAATCTCGGCAATTAACCGCATTTTTAGTCAAAACTTGACAAGGATTAACCGCACACCTTAATTCATGGTGATTTGTGAAATAAACGCAACGAGGACAAGGAGTAGAATGCCATTGTCGATGTTTAGTTAGTTGATCTCTAATCTTAATAGTTGCTAATATCAAAAACCACAATAGGAAAAAAATCAATGTTAATGGGCAAAGAGCAACTCCTAAGGTCACAATAATTGAAGAGACAGAAAAAAACTGATCATTTTTCGCTATTAGTTAACAACCGATTCAACACAGTATCTACAGCAAATAAACCACTACCGTTGACTACAAATAAGAAATAAATTAAAGCATAGAGAGAGGCAGTTTCTAAAGGTCTAATTTCTAAGCCATTGACTTTAAGATGAAAATAGATAGCTACCAACATAGTCGCAAATAGGGCGATCGCGCTGAAACGAGTTAAAAAGCCTAAAGCTAGTAAAATCGAACCAATT
>NZ_FYBH01000424.1 GCF_900185595.1 Calothrix rhizosoleniae SC01 | reverse complement strand
AGTATTCAATATTTAATCAGAAGACAGGCCACCAAACGAAATATCTCTGGCGTTATCTATTTTTACGCTTATATTGCGATCGCCTGTAATGTTATTATTCCCATTAACGCTAATACCGCGAATCTTTTCGTCTGCTTCCTCTTTCACCTCTTCCCAACCCTGTGGTGGTAAACCCTTACCCCCACGCAATAAAGCCACGGGGAAGTCTTCTGTGGCAAAGTCAAAGAAGGGTGTTTGTTCTTTCTTGTATTCCTGTTGTGCGCTTGCGGGAACGGTTTTACCCAGGTAGTTCATTAAATCGGAAACCTTGACGACTTTATCCCCTGGTTGATTTCCTGCACCTTGTACGGCTTCTAGGAAGTGATAAGTATAAATACTCGTTGTATTGTCACTGCGCACCCAAGATAATTGTTCTCCGGTGGAGGAGGTGAAAACAACTCTTCCCGTACCTTGTTTTAAGTCGTCGATGATGGTTTTGGGTAAAGCTGTTTGAGTAAAGCCTTTGGGTATGGGTGAACGTTTGGTTTTCCCTGCATCATCTTTTGATGTCGCCATTCCTTGGGCGTGACAACTATCTATTATTACTAGTAATCTCTGGGCTGGGATTTCTCGCAAGGCTTGGTTAAATGTGTTGGCTGGGAGTGCTGTGTCGGGGATATCTGCTCTGTCAGTTTCGTGGGGAATGAGGTAGTAATTTCCAGAGTTATCTAATAAACCATGACCAGAATAGAAGACTAGTATAGTTGCTTCTGGGTCATTTTCGGCTTGTTGTTTCAGCCAGTTTAAGCTGTCTAATATTGCGTTTTTGGTGGCGTTTGCGTCGTGGAGGAGACGAATATTATTGTCCATGTAACCGCATAGGTTGGAGTCGGTGAGGAGAGTTTTTACTGCTTGAATATCTTTAACTGTGACTGGTAGGGATAATTTGGTTTCTTCACATTCACCAACGCCAATGAGTAAGGCGTAGTTGTGGGCGGTGGATTTGGACATGGTGGGTTTGGGGATGGGTTTGTAGTATTTGAAGTGTTTTTGGATTTTTTCTAGGGTGTTTATAGCTTGAGAGGCATTTTCGCCATTATTTAATTTGAGAAAATTACTAGCATTTAAAAGTTGAATTAACCCTGATAATGCAGCATCAGATTTTATTTTATCAAGGCATATGCTGCACTTTCACGCACACCATAGTCTTGATTTTCTAGAAGTTTCATTAATTCTGGTATTGCGGTATCAGATTTTATTTTTCCCAAGGCATATGCTACACGAGAATACACATCGAACTCTCCATCTTTGATAAGTTTGATTAACCCTGTTACTGCGACATCAGATCTTATTTTTATCAAGGCATCTGCTGCACTTCTACGCATATCTGAGTCTTCGTTTTCTAGAAGTTTAATTAACCCTGGTACTGCGACATCAGATCTTATTTTTATCAAGGCATCTGCTGCACTTCTACGCATATCAAATTCTTCATTATCGAGAATTCTAATTAGCCCTTTTGCTGCGGCATCAGATTTTATTTCTCCCAAGGCATATACTGCACTTCTACGCACAAAGTAATTCTGATCTGCTAGAAGTTTAATTAACTCTGTTACTGCAGCATCAGATTTGATTACTCCCAAAGCATATGCTGCACTTCTACGCATATCAGAGTCTTCATGTTCAAGAAGTTTAATTAACCCTGGCACTGCGGCATCAGATTTTATTGTTACCAAAGCATATTCTGCACTTCTACGCAAAAAATAGTTTTGATGTTCCATAAGTTTAATTAACCCTGGTACTGCGGTATCAGATTTTATTGTTACCAAGGCAGATGCTACACGAAAATGCACATCGGAATCTTGATTTTCCAGAAGTTTAATTAACTCTGGTACTGCGGCATCAGATTTTATTGCTACCAAGGCTGATATCGCACGAGAACGCACATCGGAGTCTTGATTTTCTAGAAGTTTAATTAATCCTGGTACTGCGGCATCAGATTTTATTCCTCCCAAAGCAGATGCCGCACGAGAACGTACAAAAC
>NZ_FYBH01000427.1 GCF_900185595.1 Calothrix rhizosoleniae SC01 | reverse complement strand
ATCAGGAAACAACCATTCATATAAATCTTGATACCAAATTTCGGCAGTCCCTTGGTCTTCACTGTTATACCACCAAGCATTGTGAGCAGACTGCCACATATCGATCAGACCACCATTGTCATTGCCATTACCATTGCCGTTGGCGTTGTTGGTATTATTGTCATCCAGCCACCATTCTGTAAAGGCATCTGTATTTTCCAGGGTAGTATCAGTACTTTCGCTGTTAGGGTCTCCCCCATTAGCCAAGATAGCATCGAAATAATCAGCAGAAACATTGTCTTCAACCCAAGCAACGGTAACCCCTAGCTTATTTGCCACTTGCTGCTTGGCTGATTCTAGATAAGAGTCTAAATCTACTGTCCAACTACCATCCTCTGCCCATGCTGCATCTGGATTCGTATCATAACCCAGTACATCCATGGTTTGCACATCCAACTCAGATATTTCTGCCCTCTCCTGATATGACAAGGTCGGATCCATTATTCCTGAGGTATCATAACGGTTTTCCCAGTGACTTGCTTGGTAATCATCGTTGTCTAGACCTGTTGCCAACGTCGCAAGGATAGTAGTCCCCCCATCAATGGTGAATAGGTTCCCTGATAAATTAGCAGTATTACTGTCTGCTGAGAAACGGTATAAATCTAGGGGGGTGAAGTTACTCAGTTCTTGTTGCCCTGAGTACTGGGTATTATTTTCTAAGCTATAATCTATACCACTGGTGAATCCCATGATGTGGCCGGTTTCGTGCAATACCACACTCAATAAGTCAATGGTTTGTTCTGCTGCTTCACCAGTCCTAGTGTAGTCATTATCCCATGTAAAACTATCATTTAAAACGATATAACCATCGTTGGCATTTGGGTCTACTAAGTCCCTTGTCCAAGTTCCTTTATCTTGGGTGAAGACTTGAGTAAGTTGCTCTTGTCCTTGCTGCAACTGTTGGCTTATATACTGGGTTTCATGGCTGTCTAATTCTACAACTAATTGAGCAGCTAGGGACTTAGCTGCTTGTAACTCATTGTATAATTGCTGACCATAGTTCTCGGCTGGGTTGCCATTCTTGTAAGTGATGACACTAGCATCTAAAACTAGGCTTCCATCTATATACTGATCTAGTTTTGCATATCCAGTGTTATTGAGTATGTGACTCCATAATTTATTGTTTAGGGCTGTGTCTAAAGATGTTTTCAGACTGTTGGCTGTGTTATATGCTGAGTG
>NZ_FYBH01000428.1 GCF_900185595.1 Calothrix rhizosoleniae SC01 | reverse complement strand
TTTATTTCCCTCCTTCATATCATGTCCGCCTGATTACTGATGATATTGCTATCCATGCAAAAATAACCTAAACCCTCTCTCCTCCTGCTCCCCTTCGGGTTGCGCCACTTGCTACAATGCGGGAACCCGCGCAACGCAGTGGCTTACCTGCCCCCTGCCCTCTTGCAGTCCTAACTGATCAGTCTTTAACCGGATATGATGTCACTCCTTCCCTCTTAACTATTATCTGAGTCTTCTACCACGCCGACTAAAGATTGTAAGTCAAATTTTTCGTCTTCATCGCTGAGACAAATTCCAGCACTGACAACAGTGAGATCATGCTTAGAGATGGCACTACTGTGATGTTCTCCATCACTAGTCGTCCATTCTACCACCCAATGCTCCTGGCGATCGCTAAATTCTTGCAATGTCCCACCACCCATTTTTAGAGCTTTTTCTAATCGTTGGTGATCGCGTTTTTCCTGATTTAAGGCAGAAAATTCTTCAGCCTGTTGGGTAGCCAAGTCATAAACGATACTCATCTCCGGTGTCATACCCTTGAACTGAAGTTCTCCAGGGGCGGTAACTTGTTGGAGATGCTCTCTTAACTGTACAGCAATTAAGGGATCGGCACGGCGATCGCATTCATCAAACCACCAAGCTACTCCATCAGTACGCGCCACAATTGTCTCAAATCTGGCTCCATCAGTAACTAAATGCACGGCTACTGGCTGAGAATATCCGCAACGCTGCTGCATATCCCCCTCATTTACTGGATATGCTAACCAAGTCTGTCTTTGTAATTTATGGGCAAGTCTCAGACGTAAGGGCTTGAGATATTGTAAGTACTCTGATATTTGTGGTAGACAAGGTTCTTCTAACAATGCTGCTGTTTTCGTATCTAGAGCTTGGAAAATGCCCCAGCCTTCAAAATTACGGGGTTTGGGGGTGAATGTATATACCATTCCCTGCAAGCGAGTTCGGATCTTTCCACCCCTTATACATGGAGCGACAAATTGGGTGGAGTGCAATTCCTCTTCTTTTCCAGCTAATTGTTGAATTAGCTTGTTTATATCTGCCATAAGTCTTTAAATATTATGGGTACTTAGTAGTATTATTAACTTGCTCGATATGCTTTCGGCGTTATGCCCGTCAGTTGTCGAAACTGTCTGCTTAAATGACTGTGGCTATTGAACCCGCAATCAAAGGCAATATCCATAATGGATCTTGAGGTTTGTTTTAATAATTGCTTTGCCCGTTCTACGCGTTGCTGAAGCAGATATTGGTGAGGAGATAGACCGAGGGATTGTTTAAATAGACGACCAAAATGAAATTGGCTCATATCTACCAGTTGAGCTAAGTCGGCAAGCTTAATCTCACTATTTAAGTGGGCATCCACGTAGTCTAAAACTTGCAGTAGCTGATGTTGAGGTAAACCACCATTATAGACGGGCAACTTTGGTCTTGTCGTCCCATGTTGCCGGATCAAATGTACAGCTAAAACGTTTGCTAGGGAATCAACATAAAGTTGGCTGCTAAACGATTCTTGGTGCAATTCCGCGAGTAACATCATTGCGATCGCCTCAATTTGAGGGTCACGAGTTTGAAACATTGGCACTAATTCAATGCGATCGCCATTTTGAGCCAGAGTTTCCTCTGCGACATTCCGCACAAACGAGTCTTGAATCCGAATTTGTACAATTTGGATATCGCCATCGGCTTGGGTAAACAGGGTTGTATTGGAAGGAGTAATTAGCAAATCACCCTTACTGTATAGCCCAGCTATTGTACGATTATCTTGCCTGTGCAAAAAACGAAAAGGACGTGGCGAAAGCAACAACCCAAGAGTATGCTCATCCTTGAAATTCCATCTCCCTTCACCTGTCTCGTACCTACATAAATGGCGACAGTGTAGAATCCCAAGCTGTTCCCATTGCTGAGTAACATTCCATTCAGACTGTGAAGCAACATTGTGAGTTGTTGGAACAATCGGATTCGACATGGCAGGGTTCGGTGAATATTTAGCCAAAGTGCAGCAATTTTAACAAAAGATTATCTACTGCAAATCAAATCGCAACAATCTTTTTATTGTTTTGCAACCCAATTATTATCCTAGTGATCGCAAAATTGTGAAAATCCCACAAGAATTAGATAGTCGAGAATCAATTATTTCTCTAAATTGAAAATGTCATTTGGATATTAGAATCAAAGAATCATGAAAGCAATTGTATTAACTAAATACGGTCAGTCAGATGTTCTTCAGCTCAAAGAAGTAGAAAAACCAACCCCCAAGGATAATGAGGTCTTGGTAAAAGTTCATGCCGCATCTGTGAATGATTGGGACTGGTGTCTCATGAGAGGTACGCCATTTTACATCCGCTTGTTATGTGGTTTCCTCAAGCCCAAAATCCAGATACTTGGAGCTGAAATAGCAGGTCGAGTTGAAGTGGTTGGTGGAAACGTAACGAAGTTTCAACCAGGTGATGCGGTATATGGGGACGTCTCTGAGTGTGGTTTTGGTGGTTTTGCCGAGTATGTCTGTGTACCTGAAAATGCCTTAGCCATGAAACCTGATAGCATGACATTCGTTGAAGCAGCTGCCATACCTCATGCAGCAATGCTAGCTGTACAAGGTCTTTATGATCAAGGGCAGATTCAGCCAGGACAAAAGTTGTTAATCAATGGTGCTGGTGGTGGTGTAGGTACATTGGGGGTGCAGATTGCTAAATCCATGGGGGTTGTGGAAATAACTGGAGTTGATAGCTCCAGTAAATTGGACATGATGCGCTCCATAGGATGTGTTCAAACAATTGATTACACACAAAAAGACTTCACGCAAAACAAGCAGTGTTACGATTTGATTCTCGATACTAAGACAAATCGTTCGATATTCAAATATATGGGCGTGCTTAGCCCTCACGGTAAATATGTTACCGTTGGCGGCTCTACACCTCAACTTTTCCAAGCTTTATTTTTGGGAGCAATAATAGGTTTGTTCAGCAAGAAGAGGGTGTGTCTTGTTAATCTAAAACCCAATAAAGATTTAGATTATATGAATGAGCTTTTCTCCTCTGGCAAGGTCAAACCCATGATAGATGGTCCTTACCAGTTAAGTGAAGTACCAGAAGCAATTCAGTATTTTGGAGAAGGCAAACATAAAGGCAAAGTAGTCATAACCTTGGAGCACAATAAGGAAACCTAATTGATATGGCTGTTCTGGTAATCATTGTGGCAAAGCCATAAGAGACTGGACTCGCACTGGCAGAATTCAATATTATTCTAAACAAATTGTAGGCGATCGCTTTTGTCTATTGGGTTATGCCGCAGGTTTTATTGATCCTCTATGCTTCAGCGTTAAGATTTTTCTCAAACGAGTAAAAATTCCCGGTTATCATCTTTACATATGGGAGAATAAAAATTAGGAACTGGTTTTTACGAATTGAAATTTTTCAGCTTGGTAAGGCATTGATAGCTAATTGCACTACGTGCAGCATTCCTAAATCAGAAAATATATCTGCTATTGTTTCTCTCAGATTAAGGGAGATTTGTCTAACTGAATAAAATCGACAATTGCTTGACTGCAACCAGGTATAAAATCTGGATTTATATTACCAGCTTTAGGAGGTAGTAAAATGGCAAATCGAGATAGTTTAGTTCACACTTTATGGCATAAAATGCAACAAGATTCTGTTAGTTGGGGCTCGCTGATACTTTGGGTAATTGCATTAATGGTACTTTTATTAATGGTGACAATAGTTCCTGCGGTTTAATATATTTATCGCAATATTCTGTATACATTATTAATAAAAGTTTATAACCCCGACCTTTCCCAGCCGGGGTTATAACCTGGGGATATGAATTTTGATCATGCAAAAATATTTATGTTTGCTCTCAAAAAAATACTCGCTAAAATTATGAAAAATCAAATTTTTAGCGCCCAAATTTTTCTTGCATTCATAGGGAGGATGCTTAATTATTTCGTTAGCATAGCTCGTCTGCAAGAGGTATTTTGAATTCTTCCTCTTGGGACTCTATAGCAGTAAGCATATAGGTTAAGATATTGTTAAAGCACCAAACCTATGAACAGTAAACTTATTACTTGCGCAGTGGTGAAATTAAATCAAAAAGCGGTAATCTGGTTATCTGCAACTATCGTACTATTGGGTGTAATGGGATGTGGCAAAATATTTCCATCCTCTGGTTACACAGTTCAGAGAGTTAGTGATGGTGATACAATCGTAGCCACAGATAACCAGAACCAAAAAATTACCGTGCGCTTCGCCTGCATTGATGCACCAGAAGTACCCCATTCTCGCCGAGAAAGAGAAAGTAGAAAATCCATTGCTCGCAATCAGTTTAAGTGGGGGAAAAGAGCACAAAAACGGGTACAAGAATTGGTCAAAAAGGGGGGCGATCGCGTTATCTTAAATATAGTAGATAGCGATCGCTATGGACGTAAAGTTGCTGAAGTCCGATTAAAAAATGGCACTTTTATTCAAGAAGTATTAGTTCGTGAAGGATTAGCACAAGTTTACCGTCGCTATTTAAATCAGTGCCCCAGTAAAGATATCATCCAAAAAGCCGAAGCAGAAGCCAAAAAACAACGTCGGGGTGTTTGGCGAGATAATAAATATGTTAAATCTTGGGAATTTCGGCGGATTAAACTGCGATAATTTCCTGTATCTACTCAATTTTTCACTTGCTCAATCCATTGAATCACTTGATGACCAAGGCTGGTATTATCTAATCTATCTATTTCCCTGATTCCCGTAGGACTAGTAACATTGACCTCAGTCAGATAACCACCGATTACATCAATCCCCACAAAAATTAAACCATCTCTACTGAGAGTAGGAGCTAACTGAGCGCAAATTTCCTGTTCTCTAGGAGTAATCTCCGTTTTAGCCACACTCCCACCAGTCGCCATATTATTACGAAACTCCCCTGCACCAGAAAGACGATTAACTGCACCAATAGGTTTACCATCAAGGAGAATAATTCGCTTGTCTCCCTCCTTCGCTTCGGGGATAAAAGTTTGAATCATTACCGGTATTTTTCCTTGATTGGTACTCAGTTCAATCATGGAATTGAAATTGCGATCGCTATCTGACAAAATTAAAATACCTTCCCCTGCTTTATTCCCCAGTGGCTTGAGAATCGCCGAACCCTTTACCTCAGTAAATTTTCTAATAGTCTCCTTGTCCGCAGTCACAATAGTTTCAGGAATTGCTTCCGTAAACTGCAAAGCATACATTTTTTCATTTGCAGCTCGAATACCACTAGGACTATTTATTACTAAGGTCTTATTCCGATCAATGTAGTCCAGAATATAGGTAGCATAAAGATAGGGCACTGTTACAGGGGGATCTGTCCGCATAAATACGGCATCCATCGTTTCCAAAGGACAGAAGGTGCTGGTATCACTCAATTTATACCAGGGATTTGCAGCGATCCAACCCTTAGCTCCTAATTCTATGGGTATCAGTTCTACCCGTTCTAAGATAGCCCAAGCCTTACCTTCCACCACACTTAAATGATTTACCTGAGTTATCCAAACTTCATGCCCTAAAATATATGCTGCTTCCATTAAAGCAACACTGGTATCATGGCACGGATCCAGACTATGGATGGGATCGATGATAAAAGCCAGTTTCACTCTGTCTGCCTCAATTGCCGGAATTTCTAATGTTATTAACTTTAGATGATTTTCTGCCTCTTTGGCAGATTAATGTCATCACTAAATTTACCCCTTTACAACCATGACATGCATAGGGTAAAGGGGTAATTTCATCGCATTAGCCATAAGAGTTAAGACTAAGACACATTGGATGGCTGAAAGAACAGAATAAAAGCTTTCTGCCTTTTGCTATAGCAAGCAATTTGTACAACCTCAGAAAGATTGCTCTTAACTACACGCTACTTGCAGAGGTCAGCAACTCATCCAACTTTCCTTGGTATTCCAAATCATAAATATCATCACAGCCACCAACATGAACATCATTGATGAAAATTTGTGGTAAGGAGCGACCTCCATTAGCTCTTTGAGCCATTTTTTGCCGCGCTCCTTCATCCCCATCAATGCCGTATTCTATAAACTCCACTCCCTTCTTCGTCAATAAACTTTTCGCACGAATACAAAACGGGCAAGTTCTCCAAGTATAGATTTCTACTGTTGCAGCCATAATTTTTTCAATTTATTGTAATAATTCTTAATTTTATAATGTTTATATGGTGAACGGCATTATTATTTTGGCTATCAGAAACTATAAACTTTCCCATCTCATATCTTTGATATCTCAGATTATTTATATATTATGGGGAGAATAAACAATCAAGTATTTAATTACACTTAAAAATAAAAATCAGAGGATCTGCGATCTGAACTATAATTGACAATTACATCAATCCAATAGCTACTAAAACGCTTATCCTCTAAGAGATGTATTGATTTGCATCCAGTTGCGTAATAGCTAAATTTTATTCCAATTTTATTAACAATTACCTCAGTAATTATACCATGAATTGTAATTTATGTAAAAATTGTTTCTATGTATTTGTCGTTTGTGAGCCTATCATTGATTTTCGAGATAGGATAACTAAGGGTTAATCAACAGCAGTTGGTAAGAGGTGACCCCCTCATAAGAGTAGATTTTTAAACAGTTCTCAAGTAACCTCAAACTTTGATTTGTGCTTATGTCTCGTAATTATCGTCCTGCTTTTTGGCGTTATCTTAAAGCTCGGTTATGGAATTTAGCCAGACCCAGTTTTTGGGGGACGGCAATTTTTTTAGCTGTGGTGGGGATGGGAATTTATGAATACTGGACCAACCCAGGTTTTTTGAATGGATGGCAGCAAAAATCAGTAAATTCATCTCCATTGGCAGAATCTTCTATTTCTGATGCAAATAAGTCCATTTTGGCTGATATTGATAATTTGCCAGTAATTTTAAATGATAGGGAAAAGGCGGATTTTTCATCCACAGCTCTAATCACCACTCCCGCAAATCGGAAGGCTAATCGCAAAACCCTATTAGATAATTTAACTACCACATCCAAGAACCTGAGAAATAAGACCAAGTCAAAGTCAAATATAGTCGAGGCAAATCCTATATCTAATTTGCAAATAGAAAATCCCTTTTTGACACAGGCAGAAAATTTACTAAAAGGGAATAAAGCACAAACTAAGAATAATTTGTTGGGTATTAATTTATTTTCCCAGAATTATCCTAATCCCCAATTGACGACAAGACCGATTGTAGGATTGGACTTACATAGCAAAATTAATACTACTCCAAATGTCCCTCTTACCAGTCCATTACAAGCGGCTATAAATAAATCAATTCAGTCTAGCCCAACTAGAAATAACTTCAGTCTCAATCACTCATTCAATCAGCCTGGGGTAAATAACACTGGCTTACAGTCTCCCGACATAAATAGTTTATCTGGAGTTACTAGTTATACTCAACTAATTACAATCAAACAGCAACCAAATACAAGTAATTTTAATTCTGGTTATACCCAGCCAGGATTGACAAATCAACAGCGAAATAAACCGATCAATATTCTTCCTACTAACCAGCAA
>NZ_FYBH01000429.1 GCF_900185595.1 Calothrix rhizosoleniae SC01 | reverse complement strand
ATTGATAATTCTCATCTTGCATCTATGTTTACAGAGTTAGCTTTTCGTCTCACTAATCAGCAGTAAAATTATAAATTATGGATTATTGGTGATGTAACCAGCTATAGTTGTTTACTCATCGGTAAATACAGATAGATGATTGATGTAAATTGGGGGAATGGTGGTAATTATGGGTGATAATTCTAGAAATCAGTTAACACAGAAATCCCTCAATCTTCTTATTAGTCAAACAGAAAATACAACGGCGAACCAAGAACTAGATGAATTACGCAGCTTACTTTTAGGTATAGAGCCAAGACAACTGAATCAATTATATGAGCGATTAAATAATCCTCAAATTCATGCTGAAGATATCGGCAATTTGCTTCCAGAAGCCGTGCAATTACAAACTCAGAAGAACACACAGTTAGTGGAAGCAATGACACCAACTGTAGAGGAAGCAATTAAATTTTCCATTCAGAAAGATGAGAAGACTTTATCAGAAGTAATTTTTCCGATTTTAGCTCCAGCTACTCGCAAGGCAATCACCACAGCTTTAGAGCAGATGATTCAGAGTTTGAATCAAACTTTAGAGCATAGCTTGTCACTGCAAAGCTGGAAATGGAGATTAGAAGCCAAGCGAACGGGAAAAACCTTTGCTGAAGTTATCATGCTGCGTACATTAGTCTACCGTGTAGAGCAGCTGTTTTTGATTCACAAGCAAACCGGTTTGTTGTTGCAACACATAGTAGCACCCCAGGTATCTGTCCAAGATGGAGAGCTGGTTTCGGCGATGTTGACGGCTATTGAAGACTTTGTCAAAGACTCCTTCGCTGTAGCTAAAGGAGATGGACTGCAAAGTTTACAATTTGGAGAACTGACAATTTGGGTTGAAGAAAGTCCCAGTACCCTATTAGCAGGTGTAATTCGAGGTATCCCACCTCAAGAATTAAGATTTGTCTTCCAAAATGCGATCGCTAAAATTCAACTTCATTTAGCTCAACAGCTGGATGATTTTCAAGGGGAAACAGCACCATTCGCAGCCGCTCAACCTTATCTGGAAGATTGTTTAGGAGTTCAATATAAAAAATCTGCATCCTCCAAAAGATATACCTATGCATGGAGTTTATTTGGTATAGTAGCGATCGCCCTCGGAATTTGGGCTGTTTTTGCCATCCAGGAACAAAGAAGGTGGCATAAATATTTAGCACAACTTAACTCTCAGCCAGGAATTGTGGTGATTAAAGCAGAGCGGAAAAGTAATGGCAAATACTTGATTGTCGGAATGCGCGATCCATTGGCAAAAAATCCCCAGGACTTAATCAAAAAAGCATCTCTTCCCTCTGAAAAAGTAATTGGTCAATGGCAATCTTATATTTCTTTAGACCCACAATTAAAGCCAAAAAGAGCCGCAGAATACCTGATACCTCCAAAAACCACATCTTTAGAAATTGACAACAATGGAAACCTCAAAGCTAGTGGTGTAGCTCCTCAAAAATGGATAGTGCGATCGCGAAAATTATGGCGTTTTATCCCTGGAGTCAATAAATATCAGGATCGAAATCTTACCCCCTCAGAACTGGCTCAGTTCAACACCTACAAGCAACAAATTGAAGGTAATAGTCTGTTCTTTTTAGAAGGGAAGACTACATTTGCACCAGGTGAATCGAAAAAGTTAATGAATTTAGTCGTAGCAATCAAAAAAATTGTACAAGTTTCTCAAGACTTACAGCAGAGTATAACTATTCAAATAGTAGGACATACAAACACCATTGGTACAGAAAAAAGTAATAAAATCCTTAGTCAAGCTCGCGCTCAGAAAATGCTATCTTATTTTCAGAAACAAGGATTCAAAAAGAGTATTTTTACAGCTGTGGGAGTAGGTTCTAGTCAGAGGCTACCTACCCGTAGTAAAAAAGAAAATCGCATATCTAACCGCAGGGTATCTTTTCGGGTATTCCTCAAGGATAAATTGAAATAAAGGAATATCCACATATGTTACAGAAAAAAATATGTATGGTAGGTGCATTTGCCACAGGTAAAACAAGTTTAGTAGCACAGTTTGTCCGCAGTATTTTTTCAGAGAAATATCAAACTACTGTAGGTGTAAAGATAGATAAAAAACAATTAATATTCAAGACAGAGATATAAATTTAATCCTTTGGGATCTTCATGGAGAAGATGAATTTCAAAAAGTAAGAATGTCTTATTTAAGAGGTTCATCAGGCTATTTATTAGTAGTTGATGGTACCAGAAAAAATACCCTAGATAAAGCATTAGACCTACAAACTAGGGTCGAAGAAGCTATTGGCAAAGTTCCCTTAATTCTCGTACTGAATAAGTCAGATATGATGGATGAGTGGGAAATTAATGACCAAGAAATTAAACAACTCGGACAAAACCATTGGACTGTCATTAAAACTAGTGCCAAAACAGGCTTGGGTGTAGAAGAAGTCTTTCAAACTCTTGCAAATAAGATACTGGAGGGATAAATGCTGGATGTCCCCACTCCCATTATTAATTATCTACTCAATTTGATGATTGAAAAACACTCCCTTGCTTATTTATTGGTGAATAAAGATGGTTCTTTATCCCAATGGGGTGGAAAGCTTGCGGCATATGGGTTTGACCAACTCCAGGAAGGAGAAAAAGTAGAAAAAAAGGTTTTTTTTCTAGAAGGAATGCTGCCATTAAATGACGATCCCATTGTTATCCTCCGTATGAAAACCGAATATGGCATTTGTGCAGACGTTCACATATTTTCCTCAAAAGATGGAGATTGGGTGTTGTTTTTAGATGCTACTTTAGCAGAAATGCAGCTCTCTGTGATTCAACAGTCAATCAATGAATCTATCCTTATGCAGGATAAAGTAACTAAAATATTCAATCAATAATTTAATAGTATTTTATTAAGTATGAGTGAATCTATCACAGCCAATATATTTGCAGCTTTAAATATTTTGGTCTTAGAAAAATTTAAGGGAGATTCTTATCAAATTATTGGAACAGTGCCTGATTGGGCACAAAATTTTTGTCCTTCCCCAGTAGAATCAGGTCATAAAATTTTGCTCAAAAAAGCAGAATTATCATTTTTAGAAAACTTTTTAATTGATGCTGAAGAATTTTGGGAACAAGATGAATCTCAACAACCGGCAACAA
>NZ_FYBH01000430.1 GCF_900185595.1 Calothrix rhizosoleniae SC01 | reverse complement strand
GTATCAACCTTTTGAACTGTATTGTAAGACTAAAGCAAATTTATTTAAGCCAGGGACTGATGACTGCAACCAAAAACCGGAGAATTGTTATTGGGGATGTACATGGTTATTATGAAGGTCTCATGACATTACTGGAAGCGATCGCTCCTAATGCCAGAGATAGTGTATACTTCCTGGGAGACTTAATTGATCGTGGGCCACAAAGTTTCCAGGTAGTAGAACTTGTGAGAAAAAATTCCTACCATTGTATTTTGGGTAATCACGAGCAGATGCTGTTAAACCTTTTTACAAATTCTCAAGTTTCTACATCAGTTGTAAATGCATGGCTTTATAGTGGTGGGCAAGCAACAATAGCTAGTTACCCTCAAGCAAATATTTCCCAAGAGCATCTAGAGTGGTTTAAGTCTCTACCAACGCATTTGGATTTAGGAGATATTTGGTTGGTTCATGCTGGGGTAAATCCCTCCATGAGTATAGAAAAACAAAACTCAAATCAATTTTGCTGGGTACGGGATGAGTTTCATAGTATGCAAAAACCCTATTTCCCCAATAAACAAATAATTGTTGGTCATACTATGACCTTTACCTTCCCTGGTGTTGCTCCGGGGAAAATTGTACAAGGTGCAGGGTGGTTAAATATTGATACTGGTGCTTATCATCCTCGTAGTGGATGGCTTACAGGATTAGATGTGACCAATAATTTAGTATATCAAGTCAATGTTTTTCAAAACAAACTGCGTACCTTACCTCTAGAAGAAGCAGTAACTATGTTGATACTAGATAACCCTAAACTTGTAGGTACTAGAAAGTATTACAGATAGTTAACATAAATTGACAAAGTAGTAAGTAATCTGAGGCATTTTGAAAAAAGAATGGGACAGATGGGTAGGGGCACGGCAACAGTAAAATACTTTTATACATCAAAAGATTGTGGATGCCGTGCCCTT
>NZ_FYBH01000431.1 GCF_900185595.1 Calothrix rhizosoleniae SC01 | reverse complement strand
CTTAATTCCTGGGCAGATTGAGACTTTAACAGAAGTTGCCGGAATCTGATTAAACTTTTTTGTACGCGATCGCGGCTAATTTCTGGTACTCTATACCTGGCATAAGTCCGAACCGCCCTAGGGGTTTGTAAATATTGCAAACTGCGATTAACTGCTGTTAACAGTGCTTTTTTATCCCCTTCTTCTCCGAAAATTTGCTGATCTGTGCAAGAAGTATCTGCTTCACAACAAGTAAATGGATGTTTGGTAATAGGTATTAGGGGTGGAGGAGATGTTTTTGTTTGCGTTGATTTATCTTTGGTTGTTTGAGGAGAACTAGAAGCTGGTAAATACCATTTTTGTACCCTACATTCTGGAGGATTTAGTGCCAAATGTCCCAAAGGCTGTAATGGTATAAAAAAAATTAAAGGCGCTACGGATAGACTAAGGATAACAGGAGTAAATTTGTGTTTCACAACAGCAAGCGAGGGCAGTTAACTATATTTTTCCAAAATTGATGGTGTAGGCGTTGTATATATAATCAGAACACGAATTAACTTATAAATACTTTTATCAATAGCCAGGGGGCATAACCCACTAAACCCAGTCTTAGAGGATGTTTGAAAAGTCTAAAAGCTTACTAAAAACCTCTC
>NZ_FYBH01000432.1 GCF_900185595.1 Calothrix rhizosoleniae SC01 | reverse complement strand
GGGGAGTAGGGATGTCCCATACTTAAAAGTAGGGGATTTAATGTTGACGTTTTGTCTGTCGGGCTTGCGCCTCTCCACCCAAATTTTCTTAACTTTCCACGGATAAATCCGGGGGCTATGTCCTACCGGACACGCTATCTCCCTTCAGGAGACGCTTCGCTAACGCTAACGCGAACAAACCATCCTGGAGTAGGGATTAGGGAGTAGTTCCAGCCTCTTTATTTCTATTCTTTTTGCCATCAAAAATAACAGATGCAAGGACTTTAAACCTAAAATCCTAATTTCCTTGCACGCCCTTCCCCAATAAAATAGCCTCAAAGCATTGATAAATCAATATTTTTCAGTTATTCAGCAGACCCTAGGTAGTTTCTGATACTATTATTATACTTGCAGCAGTTAAAGAGTTAGTTATATTCATTACCCAGAAGGAATATAGTAATGAAAAACATACGAGAAAATGTATCTAACTCAGTTTTACACTAGGTTATGTTGAGCTGCTAGGGATGGGAAATGGTCAGAATCGGTAGATATCTCAGATGTATCCCTGAGATAAACCGCAGTCAATTCCTGGATTTTCTCTTGTAACCACTTAGAGAATAGCTCATTAACTAGTCGGTGATGCATTAATTCATCTAGTTGAGCGTGAATAAACTTGTCTAATCGCACAATCACAACCCATTCTTGCAAGTGGGTGGGGAGACTCACTTGTCCTACTTGAATACTGGAGAGTATGCCAGCTAAAACAGGATGAGGTACACCGAGTTCCACAGGACCAACTAAACCACCAATTTGAGCCTCTGGTCCTTGGGAGTATTCTCGTGCTAACTCTGCAAAACTCTGCTCACCCTCCTGAAGGCGGAAATACAGTTCTCGGGCAACATCTGGATCATGAGTACGGATTATAGAGTATATAACCCGATCTAGTTGTGCTTTGTGCTTCTGGAAGTAGGATTCTACTTGATTACTCCAAGTTGCTTGTTTGAATTTCTCCAGCTTTATTCTCCGTAAAGCTAGGTTATGAAATTGCTCTGGGGTCATGCCATGCTGTTGTAGCCAAGCTTGATGAGCGATGTCTGTAAGCAGATGGAGTCGAGTGCAAAACTCTTGATCAGCCCGATCATTCTCTTCAGAGCTACATTCAATACTGGAGATTGCCTGTTCAATAATCACTTCCCCTAAGAACTGTGGTAGCATTCCATACCCAGTCAGCCGAGGAATAACTTCTGCTGTGGTAATAATTTGGTCGTTAACTCGTATAGCTGTAGTCATGAATGGTCACTATCATTTCATCTGGAACTGTAATATGATTCAAGGCAACAGAGAATAGGTAAGTCTTAAAACAATGAACGGGGTGTAGGGGATAGGGGAGAAGAGGGAAAGGGGGACTGTGGTCAGAGGGGGAAGACTGGGAAGAGAGAAGGCAAAAAGCTTATCACTTCTTTATTCTCCCCACACATCCCACACTCCCCACACCCTACAACTACCCCGAAGGGCTTGGTCAAGGCATGTGATGAGGGGATAAAACCCACCATCAACACCAACTGCTGATTGTCCCAGGGAACAAACAGTCAACCAACTCGTTTTCTAATCAAAAAATCCTCCTGTTGCCGGTTCGTTGCCTATTCCCTTTTGCTGTACTAGCCGACCATATACCAGCCAGATGCATTGACTGTATTTAAAGAACCTGAGTCAATGATGGTATCACCATTCATCATCCACAGGTAGTTCTCACCAGTGCTGGAATTGCGCCATAAAATGTCATCTCTGCCATCACCGTTAAAATCACCTGTACCACTCGTGTACCAGCCAGATGCATTGACTGTATTTAAAGAACCTGAATCAATGATGCTAGTACCATTCATCATCCACATGTAGTTCTCACCAGTATTAGAATTGCCCACAAAATGTCAGTTCTGCCATCACCGTTGAAATCCCCAACTTCATCGGTATACCAACCGGAGGCATTGACTGTATATAAAGAACCTGAGCCAATG
>NZ_FYBH01000433.1 GCF_900185595.1 Calothrix rhizosoleniae SC01 | reverse complement strand
AAGGGAAAGGTTTTGCGTAGCAAAATCGAGGGTGAGGTTCAATTATTAAGATTGCATATTATTTAATCCACGTTCCTTACTCTAATATTATCGGCAAACTATAGGATTGTGGATTTTGGAATGTTTGAGTAAAATTTAAACTTTTGATAAAAATACCCATTGAAAACCCTTGAGCCTGAGTAAAGTTTTGTCCCTGGCGACTGTTCAAGTTCTGTCATGGAGATTGTTGTAATGACCCATGCTACGAAGCGGTCTAAATTGACCTAGGTTGGGACGGTCTACTACTCTTCTTAATATACAAGGTTGGGTTGAAGAATGAAACCCAACACCAGTAAAGTTTTGTTAGGTTTCACTTCGTTCTACTCAACCTACATTTTTAGTCGTGTTAGTCCACTACAATGTGTGTTCTTTATCAGTTAATTTGTTCTTGGTAAAGGTAGCAGTAATGGTGGAACCATCTGAATTAGTCCAGCGAATAACTACAGTAGTGGCAGAACTTTTAATTTCAATACCACCATTCACAAAAATTTGCGCTTCTAGTAAGGATATTCCTTCACTCAATTTTTCATAATGCAATAGAGTATATTTACGAGATTGAGATTGTGCAGTAGTTGCTAGTTGATCGCTTCTAGATTGATAGTCAATCAACCCAGAGCTAAACCCATAACTAATTGCAATGATCACTGCCATCTGAAATAGGGTATATTTACGAGATTGAGATTGTGCAGTAGCTGCTAGTTGATCGCTTCTAGATTGATAGTCAATCAACCCAGAGCTAAACCCATAACTAAGTGCAATGATCACTGCCATGAGTAGACCTAGAGGTGATTTTGGCAACATGGCTAATGGAGATTTTTTCATAATAGTGTTACATCTTTAAAGAAATTTGCGAAAAACTCGCTCTGAATTGGAGAGATATATTTGAACCTCTACCAGAGGAACGAACATTGCGTAGAATATAAATTAGCAATGTCAAACTTATGTAAAATTTGTGTCTTATTAATGTAAGATATCTCCCGATTTTTGTCAACTTTCTGTCAGGTATAATGCAGGTTGTGTCAAATAAATGTAAAAATAATGTAGTATTAGTTTATTTTCTGTGTGTAACAGTGCCAGCTTGCATAAGTCCTACCTAGTGTCAGTTTTTTGTAAATTATGTCAAAAAGAGGAATCAGAGTATCTCAAGAAGGACTAGAAAAAGCTAAAAAAGTATTAATGTTAAGAGGTTTGACTCAACAAGCCTTGGCGAAGGGCGGTGGTTATTCTAGGGCAACTGTGAGCAAATTTTTTAATGGAAAACTTGTTGAAAAGTCTATTTTCAGCAGTATCTGTTCACAATTAAATTTGCAAGTGAATGACATAGCAGAACTTGAGGTAGAAATTGAAAAGGCTCCGCAGGTCTCCGAAATTGAGGAGATAGTGCAAGATATACGGCAGAAGATACAGGCTGACATTCAGCAATCTTGCGGTACTATGCGGGTTTTGGATATGACCCAGCCAATTGAGTTAGGAAGTATTTACACTCAGGTGAATATTCTGGAGAAAATCACCGGACGTAGACGGATTGATTTAGAGAAGTTTTCGGAAGATTTAAACTCAGAAAATTTTGATCGCTTTGGTTGGAATAAAGTAAAAGAGAAGCCAGTAGAAGGATTAAAAGCAGTTCTCGATTACAGTAAGTTAATGGTATTGGGTAAGCCGGGAGCAGGAAAAACCACCTTTCTCAAATACTTAACAATCCAGTGTATCCAAGGAAATTTTCTCAAATATTGCATCCCCGTATTTATTCCCCTGAAGCAATTTGCAGAAATAGAAGGTGAACCGGGTTTACTCGATTATATTTGTCAATGGTTGGGTGAGTGTGGGGTGAGTGAAGCTGAAACTAAAGCACAACAGATATTGAAAAAAGGTCGAGCATTGGTATTACTAGATGGTTTGGATGAAGTTAGGGAAGAAGATAGCGATCGCATCATTAAAGAAATTCGCCAGTTTTCTCAACAATTTAGCTTGTCTCAATTCGTTATCACCTGTCGTATTGCTGCTAGTGACTACACTTTCGATCAGTTTACTGAGGTAGAAGTAGCTGATTTTGAAGATGAACAAATAAAGAAGTTTGCTAAATCCTGGTTTGAAATTAAAAATTTAGATTACGCTGAGGATTTTATCCAGCAATTGGAAGACAATCCCCAAATCAAAGAATTAGCAACTAGTCCTTTACTATTAACCCTGCTTTGTCTAGAATTTGAAGATTCTCGGAGTTTTCCTGCTGATCGTGCGGAGTTGTACAAGCGAGCCACTGAAACTCTACTGCGAAAATGGGATGATAAACGCCAAATTCAGCGACAACAAGTTTACAAGCAACTTTCTGTCAAGCGCAAGGAAGATTTACTCAGTCAGGTTGCTTTTAGTACCTTTAAGGAAAAACATTATTTTTTCAAGCAAAGAATTGTCGAAAACCACATCGCTGATTACATCAGTAACTTACCAGATGCACCCACTGAAACTGAAAAATTGCATCTTGATAGCGGAGCAGTCTTAAAATCTATTGAAGCTCAACACGGACTGTTAGTAGAGCGCGCTAGAGGTATTTACTCGTTTTCTCATTTGACTTTTCAGGAATATTTTACCGCCCAAAAAATTGTTAGCGAGCAAGCAATACCAGAGTTGGTGGAGCATATTACAGAAAAACGTTGGCGGGAAGTTTTTTTACTAACACCAGGAATGCTCTCCAATGCAGGGGAACTGTTAAAGTTGATGAAACAGCGAGTAGATGGGCTGCTAGCAGCAGATGAGAAGTTGCAGAAATTTCTCACCTGGGTGAATCGCAAGGTTAGTTCTGTGGAAACGAGCTACAAACCAGCTGCAATCCGAATCTTTTACATTTGCCTCAGCCGATACCTCAGCCGATACCTCAGCCTCTACCTCAGCCGATACCTCAGCCTCAGCCTCAGCCGAGATCTCACCCTTAACCTAAGCCGATACCTCAGGCGAGACCTCAGCCGAGATCTCACCGGAGTTCTCAGCCGAGACCTCAGCCTTTACCTCAGCCGAGACCTCACCGGAGTTCTCAGCCGAGACCTCAGCCTCTACCTCAGCCAAGTCCTTGCTCTTGATATTTCTCCAGAACTGAAGCAAACATTACAAAACTTGATAACCCAGCTACCGAAGGAAGATAGCGAACCAAAAGTCATTAAACAGTGGTGGCTCGAAAATAGTGAATCTTGGGCACAGCAATTAAGAAATGTAATGATTGAGCATTGTTATATTGGATACGACTGGCAATTTACGCAAGACCAAAAGAAAAGCCTGGGACAGTACCTTAATGCTAATAAACTATTATTAGACTGCTTGGAAAATGGCTATGTCACCCGTGCTGTGAGAGAAGAAATTGAGTCAACTTTGTATTTACCTGTGGAGCAATTAGAAAATTAATCTGTTGCAAAAAATCTCATTTATGGAAAAACAACATCATAAAACTATATGCCATGACTGTACCTTTTCTGAATTGGGAAAAATCACTCCACAATGTCTTCATCCTGACGAAGCTGGAGTTAATTGCGATAACGTGACTTTTTGCGATTCATTTCAACCATCACAGGAAATTGACAGTCCTTGTGTATCATTTAGTGAGGATGAAGTTGAGGTAACTCGACAGTCATGAGTATAAGTGAGCTTGAATGGTTGAATGATTAACTTTCCAATTGAGATCGATTTTGAGCATATAAATTTTTCTGAGCTGGAAACTGAGGAAGATTTTCGTGCCGAAGCCAAAAAATTACTTCCTGCTGCACTCTTCCAATTTGGTGAAGCTGTAGCACTGCAAACCTGGGAAGAAATGCAACAAAAACTTTCTGGCAAGGGTTCCCAAAATGAAAAACGGAGATTTATTCAAGAAACGGGAAGAAATTACCAGCGTAAGGCAAGTAACCGCGAAAGGCAACAACTAGAAGACTATATAGTAGAACAACTACAGCAGTATAAAAGGTAATATTAGGGATAAGATTGCCAAAAACCCAGTCTTAATATTAAGAGGATGCTTGAAAAGTATTATATTTAACACCAGAATCTCGAAAANACACTACCTACCTACCGTACCGT
>NZ_FYBH01000434.1 GCF_900185595.1 Calothrix rhizosoleniae SC01 | reverse complement strand
AACCAAGCTTCGTGGTAGTCAGGTTTAATTGCAACGGCTTTATCATAGGATGCGATCGCTTGTTCATATTTTCCTAAATTACCTAGAGCAAGACCCCGGTTGTTCCAAGCTTCGTGTAAGTCAGGTTTAATTGCAAGGGCTTTGTCATAGGATGAGATGGCTTCTTCATGTCTTCCCAATTGACCTAAAACCACACCCTTGCTAAACCAAGCTACATAATTGTCAGGTTTAATTGCCACTGCTTTATCATAGGATGCGATCGCTTCTTCATATTGTCCTAAATTACCTAGAGCAACACCCCGGTTGTACCAAGCTTCGTGTTTGTCAGGTTTAATTGCAACAGCTTTATCCCAGGATGCGATCGCTTCTTCATATTGTCCTAAATTACCTAGAGCAACACCCCGGTTGTACCAAGCTTGGTGGTCGTCAGGTTTAATTTCAAGGGCTTTATCCCAGGATGCGATCGCACCTGCAAAATTCCCAGCCATAGCTAGCCGATTACCTTCTTCAAACCACCTCTCAGCATCCTCTTCTTCCTCCGCGTCCTCTGAGCCTCGGCGGTTCAATTCCTCCCCTCTCCTCAACAACCGCACCCCAACATCACCCGCAACCCGACTCAACTCCCCAATACCCAAATCCCCCAACAGCACCATCCGCCTTCCCAACTCATCATGCACACCATCCCCACCTAACAACCTTTCCCCAAAACCCCGTAACCACTCCACAAAATCAGAGTGAGAAATATTCTTTGCTGTCAAAAATCCCCTCGTCCATCCACGACTCCAACCATCATTAACCCCTTGCAACAACTCCATCAACAAAGACTCATACTCCCCATCCGTAAGTTGTGGAGATTGCTCTTCCGTGGTGGTGACAGAACTATCAACTTGGGTATTTCTCCCCAACAATCGCTGAAATAAGCCCTTAATCCAATGCCAAAGCCGCCTAAGCATCTGTTGCAATTAACTGATGGTATTTCTACTTAGATATTAACCCTTCCACCGCATCAAATACGCAAATTTTTCACAACAATTTCTCCTCTCAGACTTGCGTAATTAACACAATCCCCAACTTCTATCTAAATGGAGCAATTCATCTCCCGTTACAGCGAAGCTTAGCGGGAGATGAATTGCGACCAACAAAAAATTGAGGGAAGCGAATCATTATGTTGGTTGTTCTTGGTTCTCAACGTAATTTTTTAATTGTTCAACCGTGACACCACCACAACTAGCCACAAAATACGCACCAGTCCAAAAGACAGGCTTGTTGTAGAAGTATTTTTTAGCCAACCAAGGAAACTCTTTGCGGATTAGCCTACTACTCACTGTTTTGATATTTCCAATGAGTGTTGAGAGTGGTTT
>NZ_FYBH01000435.1 GCF_900185595.1 Calothrix rhizosoleniae SC01 | reverse complement strand
AGACTTACTTTCCACAAAGACACCACCAAAGTAGGCACCCCAGAAGCCATAAAAGCACGGGATAAACCAATCACCCCTTCACCTCTAATATCCCCTCTACCTGTATCACAAGCACTCAACACCACTAAATCAGCTTGTAGCTTTTGTTCGCTTGATAATCCAAACTTCTCCATGATTTCACTAGTAGTCAAGAAACCATCGTCTTTACCAAAAGGAGTGAAAGTAATTGCACCAGGGGAACCAATGGCGTTAATTCCATCAAGTAAACCGTGGGTAGCAAAATGAATTAATTTGGCAGATGACATTTTTTTTACAATAGCTGGCTCCGTAGCTTGGCTACCAATAATGGCTTTAGTCCCCAGCATTTTGGCAATAATTTTCGCTTCTTCTTCTGCACCATCTAATTGTTTGAGAGGTTCTAATTTTTTCCCTACTTTTGTTTTAGGCATGGTAGGATTACCAACAATTAAAACATCCTTACCGCGAGGAAGAATAGGTGCTGTTTGTTTATTTTGTGGATTTAAACTCAGTGCTTGAATGGAAGGAGCAGTGAGGATAGTATGCTTTTCAATCAGGTATTTATCTTTTTCATCTTGGAGAGCAACGAAGGGAACCAAAAACAACTCTTGATGGGGAATGAAGATAACCTTTTGTTGTTCATCTTTGGGTAATAAATCAGCGATGGGTTTGATCAACAGTTGATGGAGCTGTTTTAAGCGGTTGGTGGAGCTATCTTTTTTACCAGGGGGATTATTACTGTTACGTCCCCTGACATTAAGCTGTTTTTCACGGGTAATTTTTACCAGTTGTTGGATAGAA
This sequence comes from Calothrix rhizosoleniae SC01, assembly GCF_900185595.1. GTDB lineage: Bacteria > Cyanobacteriota > Cyanobacteriia > Cyanobacteriales > Nostocaceae > Calothrix_A > Calothrix_A rhizosoleniae. Next base: position 5,019 of record NZ_FYBH01000435.1, on the reverse strand, counting down.
ATATCTTTGGGAAGAGAAACAGAGCGGAATTTGATTTTACCTTGGGGTGAGATTACCCAGATATAAATTTCATTTAAGGTAACGAAATATTCAACTAGGGTAGCCTTTTCTTTGTTAGCAACTTGTTGAATTTGGGTAAGAGTAAGGGTTGGTGGAATAAGTTCTTGTTTTGGTTTGTTATGTCTTGTGCGGTATAAGATTTCCACCAAAGCACGAGTTCGTCCCTGCTCGGAAATAACTAGAGCTTGTTGGGGTTGTTTTCGAGCGATGAGTACTTGTTGGAGTAGACGATAGGTACGTGCTTGTTGTTCAAAGATGGAGACTTTCCAAGTATCTTTATTAAGTAAGAGTTTACGGATATCTTCATAGGTAGTAATAGCTTGGCGCAGATGGTTTTCTGCTGCTACTAGTTTTCCAGATTTTTGGAGAGCTAGTCCTAGGTTGTTGAGAGAAACTGCAACACCTCGGCGGTTCCCTATTTCCTTTGAGATTGCTAAATATTGCTGATGGTAATCAATGGCTTTTTTGTAATTCCCCAAACTATGGTAAGCATTTCCCAGATTCCCCAGAGAATTCGCAACACCTTGGCGGTTTCCTATTTCCTTTGAGATTGCTAAATGTTGTTGATGGTAATCAATGGCTTTTTTGTAATCCCCCAAACGGTAGTAAGCATTTCCCAAACTACCCAGAGAATTCGCAACACCTCGGCGGTTTCCTATTTCCTTTGAGATTGCTAAGGTTTGCTTTAGGTAATCAATGGCTTTTTGTAATCCCCCAAGCTATGGTAAGTATTTCCCAGATTCCCCAGAGAATTCGCAACACCGAGGCGGTTTCCTATTTCCTTATCGATTTTTAAAGATTGCTGATGGTAATCAATGGCTTTTTTGTAATCCCCCAAGTTTCGATAAGCAAGTCCCAGATTGTTCAGAGAATTCGCAACACCGAGGCGGTTTCCTATTTCCTTTGAGATTGCTAAGGTTTGCTTTAGGTAATCAATGGCTTTTTGTAATCCCCCAAGTTTCGATAAGCAAGTCCCAGATTCCCCAGAGAAGCAGCAACACCGAGGCGGTTTCCTATTTCTCTATAAATAGTCAATGACTGTTTCCAAGACTGCAACGCCTGGGAAAATTGACTAATGCGATACTGCTTATTACCTTGCTCTAATAGCCTATCAGCTTCTGCTTTGCGGTCATTTTTAGTTTGAGCAACTGCGGTTGAACCTAACAATCTCAGTTGCAAGTTAACACCACAAGACTCACAAATAGTCAGTGATAGAGTAATTAGGGCTAATAATATATATTTTTTACATCCCATAGCATTTACAGTCCTGCAATGAACTGAGTAATATTTCTGATTCCCTATATCTTTAAACTACTCGACCCTATGCATTTTTCGGGAAGCGTGGAGAGAGTGTGGGGAGTTTGGGGAGTGTGGGAGGTGTGGGGAGTGTGGGGAGTGTGGGGAGTGTGGGGAGAGCTTTCACTTCTACTCTCTTTTGTTTCAATATTTGCTGGATACTAACAACTTACGACAAAATTACCCAAATTTGATTCTGTAAAAATGCATAGGGTCAAATTTTTACAGATATATAAGAACAATACAGCAATCAGTAAAACTTACATCTGGTTCATGTATTTAATGTAAATATACCAGTGATCTTCAGTATATATACCTCATCAGTGGTGCTAATACAGTTCAGTTTACTTAGCTTTAAGGGAATCTGGAATCATGAAAATTATAAACACCAAGTCTGCACTGTGGATAATGCTTGCGGGAATAGTCAGTTCATCCGCTTTACCGCTCCAAGCAGCTATTAATACTAACTTTATTACTCAACAAACAGCAGAAGTTGATAATCCCCAATACGCTTTATCCTGGGGTGATATCTGGGATAAATTGCGACGCAAAAAGGGTAAACGGGGTTCACGAGGAGATGATGAGAATAAAGAATTCTTCTGCATGATTGCTCCTGGTAAGCTCAAAGATTCAAATAACGGTAAGCAAACTCTAGTAGTTTGGAATACTCGACCTTTATTCTTGTGGAAGGACGATAACAAAAAATTCAAGGGAATAGAAGTATTTCATATCCGTAGCTATAAACAGGTGTGGAAGAGTAGAACTTTAAAGCCAAACAATAATAGGGTTATTTATGACGGAGAGCCATTAAAACCAGGTGAAGCGTACTTTTGGCGAGAGACAACTTCTCCAAACTCTGAAGAAAAAGGCGAAAAATTCTGACCCCGAATTGAAACAGAAGATTAAGCAAATTCAAAGTCATGATTTTTGTTCTCTAAATAAAACAGTTGCTTTAGTAGCTAGGAGATAGTGGAGAAGACAAGGGGTAAGTATCCTATCTTCCTCTGCTCCCTAAACTTCCCACACTTACCCACTTCCCCTCCCGAAATTTGATAAATGCTCGGCTTTTGGGTTGAGAAAGTCTTTCCAAAAGCCGATTTCTCAACTTCAAGTATGGAAACAATTACTAGAATTGCAGGACTGTAAATGCTATGGGATGTCAAAAATATATTTTATTAGCTCTGATTACTCTATCACTGACTATTTGTGAGTCTTGTGGGGTTAACTTGCAGGTGAGATTGTTAGGTTCAACCGCAGTTGCTCAAACTACAAATAGCCGCGAAGCAGAAGCTGATAGGCTGTTACAGCAAGGTAATAAGCAGTATCGCATTAGTCAATTTAACCAGGCGTTGCAGTCTTGGAAACAGTCATTGGCTATTTATCGAGAAATAGGAAATCACCGAGGTGTTGCGAATTCTCTGGGGAATCTGGGTCTTGCTTACTTTGAATTGGGAGATTACAAAAAAGCCATTGATTACCATCAGCAAACCTTAGAAATCTCAAAGGAAATAGGATACCGCCTCGGTGTTGCGAATTCTCTGAACAATCTGGGAAATGCTTACTTTTCATTGGGGGATTACAAAAAAGCCATTGATTACCATCAGCAATCTTTAGAAATCTCAAAGGAAATAGGATACCGCCGAGGTGAAGCTCAATCTCTGAACAATCTGGGAAATGCTTACTACCGTTTGGGGATTACAAAAAGCCATTGATTACCATCAGCAATCTTTAGCAATAAAAAGGAAATAGGAAACCGCCTCGGTGAAGCTCAATCTCTGGGGAATCTGGGAAATGCTTATCGAAACTTAGGGGATTACAAAAAGCCATTGATTACCATCAGCAAGATTTAGCAATCTCAAAGGAAATAGGAAACCGCCTCGGTGAAGCCCAATCTCTGGGGAATCTGGGACTTGCTTACTACCGTTTGAGGGATTACAAAAAAGCCATTGATTACCTAAAGCAACAATTAGCAATCTCAAAGGAAATAGGAAACCGCCGAGGTGTTGCAGTTTCTCTCAACAACTTAGGACTAGCTCTCCAAAAATCTGGACAACTAGTAGCAGCAGAAAACCATCTGCGCCGAGCTATTGCTACTTGGGAAGACATCCGAAAACTATTGCTGACGAAAGATACTTGGAAAGTCTCCATCTTTGAGGAACAAGCACGCACCTACCGTATCCTCCAACAAGTACTCATCGCTCGAAAACAACCCCAACAAGCTCTAGTCATTTCCGAGCAGGGACGAACCCGTGCTTTAGTGGAAATCTTATACCGCACAAGACATAACAAACCAAAACAAGAACTTATTCCACCACCCCTTACTCTTACCCAAATTCAACAAGTTGCTAACAAAAAAAAGGCTACCCTAGTTGAATATTTTGTTACTACAGATGAACTTTATATCTGGGTAATCTCACCCCAAGGTAAAGTCCAATTCCGCTCTATTAAACTTCCCAAAGATATTTCTATCCAGCAACTGGTAAAAATCACCCGCGAAAAACAGCTTAATGTCAGGGGACGTAACAGTAATAATCCCCCTGGTAAAAAAGATAGCTCCACCAACCGCTTAAAACAACTCCATCAACTGTTGATCAAACCCATCGCTGATTTATTACCCAAAAATGAACAACAAAAGGTTATCTTCATTCCCCATCAAGAGTTGTTTTTGGTTCCCTTCGTCGCTCTCCAAGATGAGAAAGATAAATACCTGATTGAAAAGCACACTATTCTCACTGCTCCTTCCATTCAAGCACTGGGTTTAAATCAACAAGACAAACAAACAGCACCTATTCTTCCTCGCGGTAAGGATGTTTTAATTGTTGGTAATCCTACCATGCCTAAAAAAAAGGTAGGGAAGGAATTAGAACCTCTCAAACAATTAGAAGGTGCGGAAGAAGAAGCGAAGATTATTGCCAAAATGCTGGGAACTAAACCCATTATTGGTAGCCAAGCTACGGAGTCAACCATTGTAGAAAAAATGTCATCTGCCAAATTAATTCATTTTGCTACCCACGGTTTACTTGATGGGATTAACGCCATTGGTTCCCCTGGTGCAATTACTTTCACTCCGTTTGGTAAAGATGATGGTTTCTTGACTACTAGTGAAATCATGGAGAAATTTGGATTACCAAGTGGACAAAAGCTACAAGCTGATTTAGTGGTGTTGAGTGCTTGTGATACAGGTAGAGGGGATATTAGAGGTGAAGGGGTGATTGGTTTATCCCGTGCTTTTATGGCTTCTGGGGTGCCTACTTTGGTGGTGTCTTTGTGGAAGGTACCTGATGATGACACCGTAAAGTTGATGAAAGAATTTTATACAAATATATACAATCATAAGCTTGATAAGGCTCAGGCGATGCGTCAGGCGATGTTAAAGATGCTCAAAGATGAAGATGGCGATCCTGACCCCAAAAATTGGGCGGCTTTTACCGTGATTGGTAAGACTCGGTAATTTTGTAGTCCATAATTCAAGGAATAAATCTCTTTTGAAACCGAAATTTATAGCACTACGCAATTATGTTAGGACATTGTTTAAGGCTGAAACCTATGAACAGTAAACTTATTACTTATTACTTATTACTTGCGCGTAGCGCTATAGGATTGAAGATGAAATAAAATACAACAAAACCTCACCCTGTCCTATCGGACATCCCTCTCCTTAGT
>NZ_FYBH01000436.1 GCF_900185595.1 Calothrix rhizosoleniae SC01 | reverse complement strand
ACAGTTGAGACATAGCTACAGCTAAATTAGCAGAAACAAAGGACTTACCCTCACGAGGGCAAGAACTCGTCACCGCAATTACCCGCAACTCCTTATCAGAGACAGTGAAACTCAGATTAGTCTGCAACATCTCAAAGGCTGTACTTACGGGAGAGTAAGGACTATTGAGTACAGGTAACTCTTCTTGTCCCTCCTCCAATTTCTTCTTACCCTTATCACCTCCCACCTGGGGAATACTTCCCAGCAAAGGATAACCCAATAACCGCTTGGCTTCTTCCACATTTCTCAGGGACTTATCCATAGCTTCCAGCAACAACGCTGTACCTACTCCTAAAAGTACCCCTAAAAATCCACCCAAAGCTAAATTTAACATAATTTTGGGAGAAATCGGCTTTTTCGGGACTAAAGCCTGGGAAATAGTCCGGGCATTACCCAATTGCTGCTGTTCAACAACCTCCACTTCTTGTAATTGTTTCAGTACCTGTTGATAAGTAGACTGTGCTACCTGCAACTTACGCTCTAAAGCTCTTTGTAATTGTTCCAGTCGAGGTAGAGCTTTCATCCTGGCATGGTAGGATAAAAATGTCTTTTGTAATACCCCTACCTGTTGCTCCAAAGCTAATCTTTCCACTTCCGACTTGACTAATTCCCCAGTTATAGTTTGTTTTAATTCTCCAATTTGCAAATTTTTTTCCGGGATATATTCAGGGCTATCAACTATATTGACTACCCTTTTTTCCAATTGTTGCTTGAGAGCTAATTCTTTATTAGCTAAATTCCTTACCGTCGGGTGTTCCTCAGTCAAGCGAGTCCTAGCCACAGCCAACTCATCTTGCACCTTCTGATATTCTGTTAATACTTGCTGCACCCCCGGAGATTGGCTCAGACTAGTCAAACTAACCGCTTGTTGGCGAGTTAACTGTAACTGACCCTGTAATCCCTGGGAACGGCTCTTAGTGCCTTCCAATTGGGCTTGAGCCCTGGTAATTTCCCCAGTAAAATCTTTGAGTGCCTGTACACCAACCTTTGCCTCTTCCTGCAAAGAAACTACCTGATTAGCATCCTTAAACCTACGTAAAGCTGCCTCTGCTCTAACTACCCTAGCTTCTATTTGTGGTATCTGCTTGCGGAGAAATTGTTTAGCTGCGGTAACATCTGCTCGGTTAACCCGGATATTATTTTCCAGGTAAGTATCCATCAGATAATTAACAATCGCAGCAGCCTGTTCTTGGTCGGTACTTTTATAGGATATTCCCATTATATCAGTACCACGCACACCTTTAACCTTCAGATTACTTAAAAAAGCATCTATTTCTAAAGTTTGACCTCCTTTATCCTGTAATTGAAGTCTATCAATAACTTTTTGAATCAAAGGATTAGAGCGAATCACCTCTGCTTCTGTTTCTATAGGATTACTGGTGTTAGTCAAACCACTCAATTCACCCACTTTTTGACTCAACCCATTCAAGGCTACACTTTCCTGCTTAAGCAGCAGTTTCCCTTGGGCTTCATACACTGGCTTTTTGCTGAAGGTGATTAACCCCGTCAGACTAGAGACAGAACCAATCACCAGTGTAGTAGCCAGCCAACGTCTTTTAAGAACTAGCCAGTATTGTTGCAAATCAATATAGTCGTTGTCTTCTTCGTTAGCAGGCATATCTCTTGGCTACTCAGCTATCGGTTATCAGATGCAGGAAATAAATTTGATGATTGAGGATGACACGGAGACACGGGGATTATAGTTGATCCTCTGTGACAAAATCATCCCGCAATTATGCAATGCCTACAAATTTACTGTAGGGGCGCAAGGCTTGCCCTTTATCATTGCTAAAAAAGTCTATTGACTCTCTTCTCAGTCCACCCTGAAATTAACTTACTTCTGGCATATAACTTCCAGAATTACTTGTACTTTTGTAACTTAAACAATTATAGCATTTAGTGGGATCAAATTACGAATTAATTTTCACAAAATAGGTTGGATTGTCATTTAGTATTTTACAACTCATTTCTACTCAAAAATAACGACAGAACACAATATTTATATGTTCCCACAAAACGCGATTCTCTTCAGATAAAAAATCATGTTTTGCTAATTTGTATTAGGTGGGCAATGCCCACCTCATTGGTAAGATGCATTTATATTATAAAATATCCCTTTTAAAGTAAATCATTGATAATTACCAGCTACGGCGATAAAAACCAGATGTTCTATAACGATTCCGTGGGATAGATTTAAGAAATCGCCTTGCCTGCCGTGAAACTTGTTTTAACTCTGCCTTATTTCCTGAAGCTTTAGCTGCTTCCAGTTGACGAGCTAATTTTGCTGCTTTAAACCGAATTCGCAGCTGAATACGAGCAAGTCCATAGCGGCTGGAGTTTTTTCCCCCTGTGGCATTGGAAGTATTTCCCCCTGTGGCATTGGAGGTATTTCCTCCCGTTCCATTAGATGCATTATATCTTCCAGCATAGGCAGGGTTAACGGGTAAAGAAACTAGAAAAGCTCCTAAAACACCGCTACAAATCCCTAACTTTTTAAGCGGCAAATTTGCCTTTTTTCTCATGTAAATTATCCTGGAAAATCACAACATTGAATTGACAATTACAACTTAATTGAAATGCCAGTTCCCATTATAAATCTTGCCCCATCTCCTGCGCCACTAATATCTCTAATCGCTGGGGTAATTACTACAGGAATATTTTTAAATGGAACAATAGAAAGACCTATACCTAAATCTTGACCACTCCACTCGATAATAACACTTATGGGTTGTACAACTCTCACTCCCAGAGAACCAAATACACCCAATCCTGTGGGAGCTTCATCATTAATAACAGCTTCAGTAATTCGATCAAAATCAAGAAATTGACCACTGCCAATACCAGCAGTTACAGCCACCCTACTAAACGGAGCATCTATATATTTTTGTATATTAAATATTTTAGTAACTACAGCATAATAGGAATTGTCCGGATAATCAAAAGGAACGATAACATCACCAATTAAAATATCAGCAAATTGATTCCAGCCAATTGCCACAGCCATATCTTCAGCAATACGTCGGTGAACCTTAATACTAAACGAACCGCTACCAAATCCTTGACTAGTACCAAAAGTATTGAGAGTATAAGCTAATTCCACACCAACAGCTTTCACCGCATTCCCCAAGCCAATCCCAAATCCCATCTCCCCATCAGAAGTTCTGGTAAAACGGGTACGCCTTTGATAGCTAGCAGATATAAAAGCAGTAAAATTATCGGCTCCGTAGCCACTAGGGTTAGAAATGGTAAATGCTGGAGATAATCTAGCAGCATTACTGACTGCCGGGAATGGTAAACTTTGCTGTTTAGGGATGGCTTCTAGCTGCTCTAATATGTCATCTATATCATCAAGTTCCTGATTTTCAGTCTCTGGTGTGGCAGAATCCTGCTGTGCTAACTGGAAATCAATTTGCTGCTGTGGTACTAACTCAACTACGCCAATGCTCTCAGCTTCACCATATTTTTCTGGGGCTTTACCTTGATTAACACGTTGATTAAAATTATCTGATGCATCTGATATCTCTTTTATCTTTTTCTGGAATTTATCTGATTTAAGAGATTCTGTTAATAAACTTCTGTTTGCACTTACCTTTTCCTCTAGAGCAGACAATTTACTAGGATTATTTCTCTCTACAGCAACCTGAAAAGCATTAGATTTTGGCTCATTCTTTTGCTTATCACTCCCATCTAATCCAGTGGTTATTATCCTTTCTGGAATCGGAAGAAACTCTGGAAAAATATCTGTACTATCTTTAACTTCTGCCAGAAACCAGCCATGAGAGGATTGAACTCCATCAGCCAAAACCCCATAACCAAATATTTCTTCCCGATTATGACGAGAGTCTGGATTTAATTTTAACTTTTTGATACTTCCCAGCTGACTTTGCTGCAACCTACTATATAGGGAAATATCACTTTTTGCGATCGCAGATTGCCCTATTTGTTTTTTGGTAGAATTAGCAACAGTTCTGCTAGAACTCTGAGCAGACACAGATTGAATAGAAAAAGCTGCACTAAACAATAAAAGACTGACTAAAGTCCTTCCTAAACCGTAGTACCATGAGTCATTACACCCATCACCAAGGGATGAAAACACCTGTTCTCGCAAGCCGACAGCAGACTGTCTAGATTTTCGGCTCCTGATTTCCCAAAAATCAAGAGTAGTTAACTGTTGCTGCTCACAGGCAAATAGTCTAGACAAGACAGCACTTGACAGCTTAGCAGTTTTTCTCTTTATAT
>NZ_FYBH01000438.1 GCF_900185595.1 Calothrix rhizosoleniae SC01 | reverse complement strand
GAGATGATCAATTTACCATCAGCCAATGAGGAAACAATAAGTAATCAGTAATCATCTAATGAAGACAGTCATGGATAAATTATATAAATATGGATTAAATAACCTGTTTCTAGAAATAGTCTTATAAGTATAAGTAATTAACAAATTTAAGATGGATACAAATATTATCACATCGTCAATTCGTAAGTCCTATAAATTTTTCTTCTTCTCTTTCAAAATGAGAATTATTATCCTTTAAACTCTGTAAATGTTATGCATCAGGTAATTTACTTTCTACTAATCTCAAAGGAGCATACTGATAGGCTGCAATAGTTGTTAAGATAGTCAATCCTCCTAAAATAATAAACATCAAACCAATACCACGACCAGTACCAGTACCAATAATTTGTCCTATGCTTCCGGCTAGAAGACCATTAGTTTTCATTAAAGGTTCAAATATTCCATCAGCCAACGGACCTGCTACAAGATAAGCAAGAGGTAGACAGGAAGAAGTGATAGCACTATTAAAAGCGAAGACTCTTCCTTGTGAATCAGGAGCAACTTTCTTTTGAAATATTACTTGAATACAACTGTTGATAAAAGGTAATCCAAGAAAGAATAAGAAAGCGGCTGTAGCACATAGATAAACTGAAGGATACAACCCTGCAACTATGATGGAAAATCCGCTGAGCACCATAAAGCACAAGAGCATATTGGTATAGTTTTGCCGGATACTTCCCCAAGTACTCATAAGTATACTGCCCATGATCATACCCACACCGCCAAAGGACATGATTGTACCAAGTTGCGCTTGTGAAGCAAAGGAGAGTACTAGGGGATAAATGAGTACCCCAACAATTCCTACAAGGAAGTTAATAATAGCAAGAAACAGTAATAAACCTAGTAGTCCAGGACGAACCCTCAGATAATGAAAACCGTAAAGGGTTTGTGTGAGTA
>NZ_FYBH01000443.1 GCF_900185595.1 Calothrix rhizosoleniae SC01 | reverse complement strand
AACAAGGGTTTTAGGCTTATTTACTATTCTTCACATAGTTTGGTTTTATTGTGCCGACTTACTTATTTAAAAATATAGAAAAAATAACACAACAATATAATATCTCTATTTCTACATTTTTTATTGCCTGCTGGCAAGTTTTACTTTGGCGAATTACAGGAAAAGCAGAAATAATTATTGGTAATCTTTGTGATGGGAGAAAATATGAAGAATTACAATCTGCTATCGGTTTATTCGCTAATTATTTACCAATTACTTGTCACTTAGAGAATAATTTAAAATTTATTGACCCATTACCCGATATCAATCAAAGTATAGATGAAATTGAAAAATGGCAGGAATATTTTACTACTATACAGCTTGAAAAATTAAACAGTAATAAAAATCAGCTTCCATTCTTCTCTTGCTGCTTTGAATACGGACAGCAGCAGGACAAATTTCATGCAAATGAAACTCAATTTTCTATTTATCAACAATTCTCATACTTAGAACGATTCAAAGTAAAACTGAAAATAGTTGATCGAGCAAATAGTTTATTAGCGCAAATTCATTATGATGAAAGTTTATTTTTAGCAACAGACATTCAGGCTTTACTTTTACAACTGCAAAATTTAATCACAGAAGTAATCCAAAAACCGGAATCTCCCATCGATTCTTTAAATATTCTGAGTATTCAAGAGAAACAAGAACTGTTATTTAATTTTAACAATACCGATAAAAATTATCCCCAAGACAAATGTATTCATCAGTTATTTGAACACCAGGTAGAACTGCAACCAAACAAAATAGCTGTTGTGTTCGAGGATGAACAATTAACATACGCTCAATTAAATACTCGCGCTAATCAACTTGCTCGATACCTGCAAAAAATGGGAGTAAAACCAGAGATAGTTGTGGGAATTTATTTAGAGCGATCGCCATTATTTATTATATCACTATTAGGTATCCTCAAAGCAGGTGCAGCATACTTACCTTTAGACTCCACATTACCCCAAGAAAGTTTAATCTTCCGTTTAGAAGATGCTGATATAAATATAG
>NZ_FYBH01000444.1 GCF_900185595.1 Calothrix rhizosoleniae SC01 | reverse complement strand
AATAGATTTAGTTTGTGGCTGCTTATATTCAGATTTGAGTTCATTTAGCAGCTTGTCGATCGCATCCATGAACCTTCTCCATAAATTAATTATGCGTCAGCCTAAGTCTGATAGAGAAGCGCCAATAATTTCACCATCATAGACTTGATTCCAGGCGCATCTCAATATTTATCCAGACGTTATTAGCCCAAATAGTCTAATCAGTAATTGCATTTAATAAAACTTCTGTCAGACTCACGTCTTCCATATCTTCCATTGTAATGGTATCACAAATATCAAACTTAGCTCCTGCTCCTTGTAGTTCATCATCTAATACTTTCAGGAAACGAGTTGCATGGGGATCATTACCCACTTGAATAAAGGAAATCGCAAATTCTTCATCTCGATCCATTTTTCGAGAAGTTTCAATAATTACCTTCATGACTGCTTTGCGATCATCTGGTTCACCATCGGTAATCACTAAGATGGTTTCCCCATTCAGCTTTGTTTGATGAGCTGTTTTGCGTTGAAAGTAGTTATCTGTCGCATGTTGCAACACCCCTGCTAAATCAGTGGTTCCAGAAGGATCGTTTTCCTGAAAAATTTGTGAGACCTTACTTGATGTGACATTTTCGTAGCGTTTAAACCTACCAGAAAAAACGTAAATAGTAATTCCATCCGGGTCAAATTGCTCACATTTATTAGCTAAAGCGAATGTAGACTCTTGTGCTGCAACCCATCTACTTCTACCACCCTTTTGATCAGGAGTTGCCATGCTACCACTTTTGTCAATAATTAATGTATAGTCGCGTTCTTGTAACATTTATTAATTCTCCAATAATTATCATTTACCAATAGTTAATTTGTATAATCTATCTAAAGTGTAACTAAATAAGGTCGTGAAAGCTTGGTTAATCCCAAGTAAATAATTAACACTCCCGGTTCGCCCATTTAAAATCGAGTTAAGAAAAATGCATAACTAAATAGGGCTTGCTGAAAAAGTCTTTTAGTGAGGGTAGGGAGTAGGGAGTAGGGAGTAGGGAGTAGTTCCAGCCTCTTTATTTCTATTCTTTTTGCCAGAAAAAATAACAGATGCAAGGATTTTAAACCTAAAAT
>NZ_FYBH01000445.1 GCF_900185595.1 Calothrix rhizosoleniae SC01 | reverse complement strand
ATCGTATTTGTGTGTATAAATTTTCTATACCTAAATTATTATCTAACACCACATCAGCACGAGCTATTTTCTCCCCTAGAGGCATCTGACTGTTAATTCTGACTTCTGCTTGTTCTATAGTTAAATTATTGCGCTGCATTAATCGAGCTAACTGTTGCTGTCGATCGCAGTAAACTACCCAAATCTCTGTCACTAAATCTGTAATTCCCGCCTCAAATAATAAAGGCACAACTAAAACTAGTGTTTTTACTGATGATTCATGAATTTCATTAATCAAGCGATCGCGCACGTAAGGATGAATTAGATCTTCTATATAGAGGCGTTCCTCTGGATGGTTAAAAATAATTTCGCCCAATTTTTGACGGTTGAGACTCTTATCAGCAAGTAAAATTTGCGACCCATATTTTTGAGCGATCGCCTGGAGAATTGGAGAACCTACAGTCACCGCATCTCTGGCATATATATCAGCATCTAAAATAGGTAAGTTGTAAGTTTTAGCTAAATAATTAGCGACGGTTGTTTTACCTGTAGCAATACCACCAGTTAAACCGATAATGCGTTTATTAGTCATTCGATTTTGACAAGGGATATAGTTGTTTGAGAGTCAGATAATCAGCTGTGGATTGTGGATTTTATGCGTCCTTTGGACAAGGAGAAGGGCAGATAATTTTACCAATGATAAGGGCGTAAGCCTTGCGCCCCTACGGTAAATTTGTAATCGTCTGGTAATTTTAATTCTGAAAATCTGCTTAACATTTATTACTTGAGCGTAGCCCCACCCATCTAATCAAACCTTGAGTCAATCCATCTAAGGTATATTCTTCTGCTTCAACATCGACACGTCCAATCAGGGACAGGCAGGTTTTTGAGGTTTGTGGACCAATGGAAGCAATACAAACTCCTTGTAAAAAATCTTTTACCACTTGGGATTGATTATCATCCTCATTTTTGGCAAATTTTTTTGCTAGTAGCTGAGAGAAAAATTTCACGGTTTTGGAACTAGCAAAGGTAATGATATCTATAGTATGGTTTTGCAAAGCAAATTCTGCTTCTGAGGGGATGCTACTAGGACAGCAGGATTGATAAGCCGGTACTTCTACAACTTCCGCACCCTGAGCAGTAAATTCTTTCACCAATACTTCCCTACCACCACTTTCCACCCTGGGAAATAGCACCTTCTTCCCTGACAATGGTTCGGGAAAGTTTCCCACTAAGGAATCAGCCACAAAATTAGGAGGAATAAAATCTGGTTGCAAGCTTCTTTGTTTGAGGCTTTGGGCAGTTTTTTCACCCACCACAGCAATGTTTATACTCCCTAAGTTAGGGGCATTTTCACCCTTTTCCATCAATCTGTCAAAGAAGTAATTGACAGCATTGCTGGAAGTAAGAATTAACCAGTTAAATGTAGACAAATTAGCGATCGCACAATCCAAACTTTCCCAGCTAGAAGGTGCAGTAATTTCTAAGGCTGGCATTTCAATTACAGTGGCTCCAGCTGTACTCAGGAGTTGGGTAAAATGACTAGATTGCCCTGTGGAACGGGTTACGAGAATAGTTTTACCTTGAAGGGGGAGAGTAGAGAAATTACTGGTCATATTTGGTAGAGTATTGCCAAGGGTGGAATAATTATATTAAAAATATATTGACAAAATTAATTGAGTTTTAGTTTGTCATAGAAATGGAAAAGGTATGGTATTGAAATACATGGTGGTCTTTTAATCAATTTTATTATGAATGCAATGCCCCTATTAGGAAAGCTAGCTCCTGAGCTTTCAGCTATTGACGCAGATGGGAATACAAAGCACCTGAAAGATTTTGCCGGTAATTGGTTGGTACTCTATTTTTACCCCAAGGATAATACCCCTGGTTGTACAACAGAAGCAAAAGATTTCACTGAGCTCAAAAGTAATTTTACTGAGTTGGGAGCCGAAATTGTAGGGGTGAGTCCAGATTCAACCAAGTCACACTGTAAATTTATTGATAAACATGGATTGTCAATTACTCTATTAAGCGATCCGGAACGTCAGATAGCAGAAACCTATGGTATTTGGCAATTGAAGAAATTTATGGGTAAGGAATATATGGGGGTAGTGCGATCGACTTTTTTGATTAATCCCCAAGGAGCGATCGCTCATATTTGGACTAAGGTAAGGGTAAAGGGACATGCTGAGGATGTTTTGGCTAAGTTAGAAGAATTATCAAAAGTCAGAGTGAAAGGATGAAAGGCTAAAATAGTAGTCACGAGTGTAATGAAGTAAGTAAAATTATTTCTAGATTTGGATTTTAATCTCAACCTAAAATGTGCAAACTGTGCGCTATTACTTATTACTTATTAAATTGTAGGTACCTGCGGAGTTCCACCACTTCCCCAATGATGATCACTATAGGTGAAAGTAACTCACCATCAGTTTGTTCCACAATAGTTTCTAATGTACCAGTCCAGATTTGTTGTTGATTAGTTCCTGCCCAACGAGCGATCGCAACTGGTGTATGGGGCGATCGCCGGTATCTGAGCAATTGACTGACAATTTCTGGCAAATGCCTACTACCCATTAATATTACCAGGGTTTCGATCCTTGACAGGGCATCCCAATCCAATGTGTCTGGCTCGTGAGCTGTGAATACTGCAAAACAACGACTCATCACCGGATCTGTGAGGGGTATTCCGGCTAGCAAAGGTGCAGCTAAGGCAGAGGAAATACCCGGTACTATCTCAAAATCACAACCTGCTGCTTTCAAAGCTTCAATTTCCGCAGTACAGCGACCAAAAATCAAAGGATCGCCAGATTTCAGCCTGATGACTTGTTTCCCTTGACGACAGTGTTTTACTAGTAATTGGTTAATATCCCTTTGAGGGGTACTGGGTTTACCACCCCGCTTACCCATCTGCAATTGCAGGCAATCCGGTGGTACTAATTGTAATAATTCTTCATCCACCAAGGCATCATAAACCAGTACCTGGGCATTCTTTAAGAGATTGTAGGCTTTAACTGTCAGGTATGCCATATTTCCTGGCCCTGCACCCACAAGGTAAACTTTGCCCTTTTGTCCAGTCATTTTTTATTTAGCCATTGATTATTATTTCTTAATTTTACGACTTTCCTTCAAATAGCAACTTATACCATTTTGAAAAAAGAATGGGACAGGTGGGTAGGGAACATCAACAATCTTTCAATATATAAAAGTATCTTACTGGTGCCGTGCCCTTGCAAAGAATTTATATGTTGCAAACATTATTTGAATTGGTATTATTTTGGCGTTGGTTCCCCCATAAACAAATGCGTGCCTCTTTCAGAGCAGATTCCCTGAAAGAGGCAATGTTGTCTAACGCCGGTTAATTAATATGGCCACTTCCAATTGACAATTTCTGGTTTATCCATACCATGCTCAAAAGCATAATTTTGGTGCTCAATGATAGCGTTCTTCATCCGTTCTTTGACGTAAGCTGCCGCAGAACGCAATTTAGGAACCCTGTCAATCACGTCAATTACAAGGTTAAAGCGATCGATCTGGTTCTCAATTGCCAACTCCAATGGTGTATT
>NZ_FYBH01000446.1 GCF_900185595.1 Calothrix rhizosoleniae SC01 | reverse complement strand
AGACATGGAGATGGGCTGTTTCCATTTTGGGGAGAGTCAGTGTGAGCACACCATTTTCCCATTCTGCTTTTACTTCCTCCTTTTTTACCTGTGTGGGCAAGGGAACGATGCGCTGGAACTTGCCATAGTGAAATTCCGAGCGATACCAACCTTTTTCTCCTGCACGTTTTTCTTGTTTGTGTTCTCCAGAGATAGAAACAGCATAAGCACTAACTTCAACATCTATGTCTTTAACCTCAACACCTGGAATTTCTGCTTTTAAGATAATGCCTGTATCAGTTTCTTGCAGTTCAATAGCTGGTTCCCAAGCAAGACTCATTTTCGGGAATAGGTTTTCACCCGGTTCCCCATGTATCCATTCATCAAACAAATGATTCATTTGTTGACGGAGAATATCGAGTGGCTGCCAACTAATTAAAGACATATTTTTTCCTCTCCTAAGTTTTATGGAGTCTCTGTTATGGAGTCAAGCATGGAATGAGGATCGACCTTTCTCGCTTTAGACTCTGATATCACCTTAGAAAAAGATTTTGAGAAACTTGTGAAGATGAAAATAGTTTTTGTTTCGATTCTCCTTCCCTTAGCATTTCGGCTGAAGCCTTGTTCACTATTAACTTTCCCACATTGTCATCATTGTTTCACTAACACACTATGGTCAAAAACCTAGGTCTAGAAATTTAGGAGTTTGAAAACACACCATAGTAGGGATGTTAATCCCTCACTAATTACCTTCTACCTTTTTTAACGAATGTATCATTCAGGACAATACAGCATATTGTAAGTAAATGAGGTACAAGCATAAATAATACAACTCTTGTATTAAGTAAGTCGGCACAATAAAACCAAACTATGTGAAGAATAGTAAATAAGCCTAAAACCCTTGTTCCCCCTGCTCCCTGCCCCCTGCCTTATCCAAACGATAATTTTTTACGCCAACCTACTTATTCGCATATTGCCCACTAAATGTGTACCTCAATCAGATGAAATACGATGTATATCCGGTGGAATACATAGTTATTATTATTTCTGCAAATATTGTTCTATGAAGTTTTTGATTTGTTTAATTTTAAACTTTTGAGCTAATTGATTAATGTGTTGTGTAAATGGAGAAAAATCACTATTTAAACTTTCAATCCTTGCTGATTCTTTAACTAAATTATTAATTAAACCTTTGCGACTTAACTCATAAAGTATATTCAGGTCTTCCTGAGATGGGGGCACAATTTTGACAGTATCTGCCTCAACTTTTGTCTGTTTGGATTGTTGGTTGGATTGTCCTTTTTCCTGTTTATCTTCCTCGTATATCCACTCTAGTTGCAGATGTAGGCCTAATGCTGCCAATAAACTATTAACCTCCACAGGCTTGGGTAAAAATTCATTAGCGCCAGCTTCTAAGCTCTGATGTTGATCTGATGCAAATACGCTAGCTGAGGATACAATAATAGGTACATTTTGGAATAAAGGTAATTGACGAAGATTAGCAATCATTTCATAACCATCCATAATTGGCATGGCAAGATCACTGAT
>NZ_FYBH01000449.1 GCF_900185595.1 Calothrix rhizosoleniae SC01 | reverse complement strand
AATTAATATGTGCATGGAACCAAACCAGCTACAGAAATTAAAACAGTGGCTACAGCAAAGTATAGATATACCACGCTGTCAGGATTTACCATTGAGCAAGAGGTTACTAAAACAAAAGTATAAAACTATGCAACCCCAAATATTAAATCATTTACAAGTTATGGCGAATGGGGTTAATGCTGCAATTTAAACCTCATCTAGTTTGAAAATGGGGAGTGGGGAATCGGGAATCGGGAGTCGGGAAGAGGTATTTTCTTTCTTGGTTGCGAGATTTTCTCGTGAAGGGCTGATTTGTAAGTAGGGAATAGGGAACAGGGAATAAGAACAAAGCAACTTACGTAACTTGATGGTAAAAATTTTTTCATCGGGACTACCTTGAGAACCGTAGTTTTTTAACATAAATTTGGGATTGCTTCCTTACGTCGCAATGACAAATCCAAATAATCAGAAACTCCAGGTTTCAAAATGGATGGCGTTTAAGTTGCTTGTGCTTTGGTGATTAAGTGATGTTCTAACCATTCTTCCATATCTGCCAAAATTTCTGGGTAATTGATATCGTTTTGAATCTCGTGATAGGTTCCCGGATATTCTCGAAAGGTTTTATCTGGAAAAGTGACTTTGTGAAAAAATGCCAGACTACTTTCTGGTGAAGTAACTTTGTCTGCCCCTCCCTGCATAATTAACAGAGGAATACAAATATTTTCTACCCGGCTCTGAATCTCTGCAACTATGGTCAAAAATTCCGTTGCTAAACGGGCAGTACCTCTGGTATGTCTTAAAGGATCTTGGGCATAAGCAGCTAGAACTTTTTCATCTCGGGAGGCTGTATTCGCGTCCATGCCAGTATTAAGGCTAAAACTAGGCCATATACCTGAAAGAACTTTGCCTAAAAATAGTTTAAATGGAGAAATTCCTACTTTTCCTACACTAGGGGCTAGAGCGATCGCACCCTGTAATTTTTTCCCTACTTGGGGACAATTTAAGAGAAAGTCTAGAACTATTACACCTCCTAAACTATGACCTAAGAGAAAATATGGGTGTTCTCCCTGTTGGGTAGTTATGAATTGAAAAAAAGCTTGTAAGTCTTGGCGAAATTCATCCCATTTATTAATATAGCCTCGTTTCCCTGGCGATCGCCCATGACCACGTAAATCGAAACTGTAGACAGCATAATTTTTGGGAACTAGATGGTTAACTATATTTCCATATAAACCACTGTGACCCCCCAATCCATGAACAATGACTAAAACAGCACGGGTTTGTTCTTGGGGATGCCAACTTTGGTAGTATAATTTTAAGCCTCCGGCACCCAAAAAAGTTCCTTCGTGATGATGCATGATGGTGCCTCTCGATATCATAATTGCTTGCTGTTAAGTAATTTGTATGGAATCCCTGTATCTAAAAATTATGTCATTTTATTGTGGTCAGTCAACAATAAAGATTCCCTCAGAACAATAATTTCAGTAGTATTACCGGCAATATCAACAATCCAGTTTTGTCAAAATTGCAAGGAGCATCCTAATTTTTATGCAATACCCTAGAAGGGTATCGCTACACGAGCAAAACCCACCTGTGTGGGCTAATAAATTCCTCTTAACCCACACAGGTGGGATTGGTTTGTGTAGCTCCAGGCTTCAGCCTGTTATCGAAGGCGACACAAAGTGCGGGCTTTTTCAACAATTGGGATGTTCCCCAATTGCAGTAAAATTTCCCATATTCGGTTTACATATTTGACCAAAACTGCTCAAATATCTATGGATGAAATCACAAACTGTACAAGTATATTTAGTTGCCAAGGCATTGCCTGATGAATGAAGAACGCCGCCAAGACTATCAAAATCTCATCCAAGCACTGCTTACCTGTCCTGAGGGAGAGGAATGGGATTTGTTACAGGCAAATCAAGAATTGGTTGACTCTGAGTTTATTCAAACCATTGAACAAGTTGCAGTTGAAAAAGAGAAAGCAGGAGAAGCGGATGCAGCTAATTTCCTCCGGGATGTACTCGCAGAATTGGGGCATTTCCAAGGCTATATGGATTTAATCGCACAAATACTCAACTGTGACGATGAAGAAGCTATAGAATCCCTCTTGAATGCCAATGAAAATTTGTTAGATGCGGGATTAGTACAAAGTATGCTAGCAGTGGCAAATGATTTCTTGGTTCAAGGCGATCCAGAAAATGCTAATTTCTTAATGAATTTGGCGGGAGAATTGATGGGGATTTATGAATAGATTGGAGTTAGGATATTTGCTTCGCCAGCCAATCCCGGAAGTGGGGATGATATAGAACCCATTTGGGATCTATAAATATCTTTTGCATGTTCTAAACTGCTAGCACCAATAATATATTTATGCCCATCAAATTCTTGATTTATATATTACTCCACTTCATAACTGGAGTTTAGAC
>NZ_FYBH01000450.1 GCF_900185595.1 Calothrix rhizosoleniae SC01 | reverse complement strand
ATCCATTCTATTGAAGATGCGATCGCTGTTTTTTATACCTCTGGATTAGATGCTTTAGTCATTGACGATTATTTGATTGAAAAGTGAATTGAATAGTTATTTATGTCAATCACAGAAATAAATACAATAATTAGACGACTACAAAATGAGTTAGTCTTTGCACAACCATTCATCGATTTTATTGGTGAGCAAGTCCTGCTAACTTGCTATATTTTAGAGCGGACAAAAACACAAAATTTATTACCTGCTAATTTGTGGCAAACTTTCCGCAGCAGTTTAATCAAAAATATCAGAGAGCGTTTGCAAGCGATCGCTACTTTATATCCTCCCCCCCCAGATATCCATTGTCACCATATTAATGCCTATGGTGTACCGGCTGATTGGATTAGCGCCCCTGATGTTGATTCTAGTCGCATAATTCTTTATCTCCACGGTGGCGCTTATGTATCTGGTTCTCCCAGCACCCATAAAACCCTGTGTTATTTTCTCTCTCAAGCCACCAATTCCCGTATTCTCTTAATCGAATATCGCCTCGCCCCGGAATATCCTTTCCCCGCAGCTGTTGATGATGGGTTGACTGCTTACAATTGGCTGATTAATGAAGTTAAAGCTAATCCTGCGAAAATAGCGATCGCTGGAGAATCAGCAGGTGCAAGTTTAACAATGGTTACCCTAGCCGCCCTCAAAGAAGCAAAAGTACCCTTACCTGGGGCGGCGGTTTGTCTTTCCCCTTGGGTGGATCTAGAATGCTTGGGTAGTTCTATGGAAACCAAAGCAGCTGTAGATCCAATTTTAAAACCTTGGATGTTGGATTTATTTGCCCAAATGTATCTCAATCACACCAACCCCCGTCATCCTCTCGCTTCTCCACTTTATGCTGATTTATCTGGCTTACCACCACTATTAATTCAGGTAGGAAGCTCAGAAATTTTACTAGATGATGCTCGTAGTCTAGCAAAAAGAGCTAAGGAAGAAGATATAGAGGTAGAACTGCAAATTTGGGACAATATGATTCATATGTGGCATTTTTTCGCCACGGATTTATCCGAAGCACGAGAAGCGATCGCTAGAATTGGTAAATTCATTGCCACTAATTGCCCATAATATCACGTCCGGTTAAAGACTTATCATTAGGACTGCAAGGGTGCAGGGAGCAGGTAAGCCATTGCGGTGGACGGGTTTCCCGGCATAAAGGAGGCAGTGCGGTGGACGGGTTCCCCGCCATAAAGCAACTGCCGTCAAGTGGCGCAACCCGAAGGGGAGCAGGGGGAGAAAGAGTTTTGGCGATTTTTGCATAGATGGCAATATCATAAATAATCAGGCGGACATGATATAATTCCTGATTGGGACTGGCTTTTTCAATAAGATTTATCAAAAATTTGAGTAGAACAAACTGTATTGTGATATTAGAAAATTATCATTAGCAGTGTGTGATTCGATTTTGCAGATATCCTGACTAACGGCACAATTTTGATGACCGAAGAATAAAAGGATACAAGCACCTGACTTTGGTCAGAGGAGCAGGGAGCAGGGGGAGGAAGGTCATTTCCCCTGCTTCTTCTGGTCATATTAAATCTGGCTGCACCGGAATGATAAAAAACCGCAGAGGCTCAGAGGAAAAGAAAAAGAGAGGAAATTTAAATAATTCCGATACAAACGGAAACGATCTCAATCCAAAATCCAAAATCCAAAATCCAAAATTTTATGACCGCCCTCGACAAAAAACTCCTACGTGATTTCCTGCACTGGCGAGGACAAATTATTGCCATTGCTTTAGTAGTAGCTTGTGGAATTGCTAGTTTTGTCTGTATGCAGAGTGCCTATGAATCCCTCAAACTTACCCAATCAACCTACTACCAACAGTATCGCTTTGCCGAGGTATTTGCTCAGTTAAAACGGGCACCTGAATCCTTGAGGGATCAAATAGAGGCAATTCCTGGTGTAGTACAGGTACAGACGCGGGTAGTGGCAGATGTCAACTTGGATATTCAAGGCAGGGAAGAACCGGCAATTGGCAGACTTATATCTATTCCCCCGCGACAAATGCCCATGCTTAATGATCTATATCTGCGTCAGGGACGTTACATTCAAGGGGATAAGGCTGATGAGGTATTAGTTAGTGAGGGCTTTGCCAAAGCTAATAACCTGGATTTGGGCAATACTATCGGTGCAGTAATTAATGGACGTTGGCAAAGGTTGCGAATTGTGGGTATAGCCATGTCTCCGGAGTATGTATATGCCATTCAGGGGGCGGGGGATATATTCCCTGATAATCAACGGTTTGGAATTATTTGGATGGGAAGGGAGGCTTTAGGCACGGCTTTTAATATGGATGGGGCATTCAACGATGTTACCCTGACCTTAATGCCCAATGCTGTGGATGCAGATGTAATTTTTCGCCTGGATCGCCTGTTGACAAGGTATGGTGGTTTGGGTGCATACACCCGCAAAGACCAACTTTCTCATCGCTTTCTCTCCGAAGAAATTACTAGTTTACAAGGGATTGCTACCGTTGCCCCTTCTATCTTCCTGGGAATTGCTGCTTTCTTGTTAAATATGTTACTCTCCCGTTTGATTAGCACCCAACGGGATCAAATTGCTGTGATCAAAGCCTTTGGTTATGGCAATAGAGCGATCGCTTGGCATTATCTGAAGTTTGTATTGATCATTGTATTGGTGGGAGGAAGCCTAGGACTTGCTGTAGGATTGTGGTTTGGCATGGCTGTAACTGAAAACTACACCAATTTTTTCTCTTTCCCCATCCTCCGCTATCAAGCCGGGATGAATCTAATTGTGGCAGCGATCGCTATTAGTGGAGGGGCAGCAATTATCGGTGCTATTACTGCTGTCCGTAAGGCAGTTTCTTTACCTCCAGCAGAAGCCATGCGTCCCGAACCACCTGCCCGATTTCGCCCTACAATCGTGGAAAGAATTGGCTTACAAAAGTTATTTTCCCCTACGGGGCGGATGATTCTGCGTAACTTAGAACGTAAGCCAGTACAAGGATCACTCTCCACCATTGGTATTGCCTTTGCCGTTGCCATCCTGATCATGGGTCACTATTTTGAAGATGCGATGGAATATATGATTGATGTCCAATTTCGTCATATTCAGCGAGAGGATGTGATGATTACATTTAACGAACCCCGCCCCGCCAGGGTGCGCTACGAAGTGGAGCATTTACCCGGTGTACTGAGGACGGAAGTATTCCGTAGTGTGCCAGCTAAGTTACGATTTGAACACCGTAGCTATCGCTTGGGTATAACAGGGATTGAATCGGACGCACAACTCCGTCGTTTATTGGATAGGCAATTACACCCAGTTAATTTACCTCCAGAAGGGGTAATTTTAACCAGGAAACTGGCAGAGATTCTGGAAGTTAAAACAGGAGATACACTGACAGTAGAAGTATTAGAAGGAGCCAGACCAACCCGTACTATTACTGTGGCTGGGTTATTGGATGAATTAGTTGGTGTTTCTGCATATATGGACATCCACGCCCTAAATCGGCTGATGCAAGAAGGGGGAACGGTTTCTGGAGCTTATATCACAGTCGATTCCCTAGAACTAGAACATCTCTATACCTTACTCAAACGCACCCCAGCAGTTACAGGAGTATCCATTCGGGAAAGTGCCATCGATCGCTTTCAAGAAACCATTGCTGCCAGCCTCAATATTTTTACTATAGTATTAGTAATATTTGCTTGTATTATTGCCTTTGGAGTTATTTATAATTCTGCCCGAATTTCCCTTTCCGAAAGAGGACGAGAGCTAGCAACACTGAGAGTAATTGGGTTTAATCAAGCAGAGGTAGCCTTTATCCTCTTGGGAGAACAGGCAGTATTAACCGGGTTAGCCATTCCCCTAGGGGCTGTAATTGGCTTTGGCTTATGTGCCTTAATGTCCCGAACTTATGATTCTGAGCTTTACCGTTTTCCCCTAGTAATTAGCCAAACATCCTATGGATTTGCCTTTATCTTTATTGTGATCGCTGCCATAATTTCTGGATTAATAGTACATCGTCAACTAGTTCATTTGGATTTAATTGGCGTATTGAAGACAAGGGAGTAATATCATGTTCGGTTAAATACTTGTCATTAGGACTGCAAGGGGGCAGGGGGCAGGAAGCAGGGGGAGAAAGAGCTTGGGTGATTTTTGCATGGATGGCTATATCATAAG
>NZ_FYBH01000452.1 GCF_900185595.1 Calothrix rhizosoleniae SC01 | reverse complement strand
TCCCTAAACTTTTTCAGAAACTCACAAAATACTAGATATTAAACCCACATTCCGCAGGTATGATAGCTTGTGCTGGCTTATCAGTTCGCAAAATGCTGTATTTTTGAAACATGGATATTTCAGCATCACAAATCAGACTAGAAGATATCAATCACTTAGGCATAGTGGCAAGGATTATTGATGAAATGGGTTTAGTTGAGCAAATTAACCAATTGCTTGGAACTCATCCTCAAGAAACTGCAATTATCCCTCTCCGAAGAAAACTTGTGATTTTTTAGGAGAGGGATACCATTGAAACACAACGGACTGGCAGATTTATTCTTGCTACCAATGTTCTTGAGGCCAAGAAACTTAAAGATGAAGATGTTTTAGGTGAATATAAAGCACAACAAATCTACAGAACGTGGTTTTTGGTTTCTCAAAGACCCATTATTTTTTACTTCCACTGTTTTTCTAAACTCAAGGAAAAGAGTTACAGTTCTTTGGTTCTCCTGGTCGTAAATATTATCTTCTTTGCTAATGAACCTGCGGAATGTGGGTTTTATTCTTGATGGTGAAATTTTTTCATCTCTACGAGAAGTAGTGCGTAGCGCATCTAAGAGACTACCTTCATAACTTCTTCACAAAATACTTGTAGTATGTAGGTGTAGCCAAGTGAAGGAAATACGCTATGGATACGAATCTGGAAGAAACCACTAAAACTATAGATACAAATACCTCTACAATTGTGACTCAGACGGATACAGAACCCAATGAAAAAGTGACTTCAGAGGAATTCAAAATTTCTGGCGATTTACTTGTAGCCAAAATAAAAGAACTCATCCATCAGGGTAATATTCGCCGCATAATTATCAAGCATGAAGAAGGTAATACCTTAATCGAAATTCCCATGACAGTGGGTGTGATTGGCGGTGTTATCAGTGCAGCATTTTTCCCAGTGTTAGCAGCTATCGGGGTTATTGGTGCAATGGTAGCGCACTTGACAATTGTGATTGAGCGTCAAGAGTCGACTGAGTCAAGCGAGGACGACAAAGAGTGAGGTCTATTTTATAGAATTTAGCTAGCTTCCTCTACATAATACGTATGGGGAGTCTCAAATTTGCAAAATTGCTGTGGCAAGGGAAAAAGTGCTCTTAGCAGGGAGAACGTCGTTTTTCCCCTGCTAAGAGCTTAGGGAAACAAGGTTTCAAGCCCTCGAATTTGTTCCTGTCAGCTCCCCTTTTCTCCTCAAGCCACTATATTTATATATGGGGTTTCTCCCCTGCTCCCCGCTCCTCTGGCTCTTTGTGACTACCAATTTCCTGTTGATAAACTGTATATATGGCTCCCGGTAATCCTATTTATAATCTGTTTACCGCAGGTGGGGTGGTAATGTTTCCCCTCCTGGCATTTTCTGTATTAGCGATCGCATTAATTCTTGAAAGGGTAATATTTTGGTTACACTTGGGTAGCTATCAAAATACTGTGGTAGAAGAAGCTCTTAAATTGTACCGCGAGAATAATGTAGTTAGTGTTCTAGATGAACTGCGTAAAAACACTGATTTACCCATAGTCCGCATATTTCTGGTAGCCCTAGAATTGGATGAAGCCACCCCAGAAGATTTCCGTTTAGCATTAGAAAGTGCTGCACAAGCAGAAATTCCCCTACTCAAAAGGTTCCAAAATATCTTTGAAACGATTATCAGCCTGGCTCCATTATTAGGATTATTAGGTACTGTTTTGGGGTTAATTAGCGCATTTAAGAACCTGAATATTGGTAGTAATACAGGTACTCAAGTAGGTGGTATTAGTGAAGCTTTGGTTTCTACAGCTTCAGGGTTGATTGTGGCAATTATTACCCTATTATTTGCCAACACCTTCCGGGGACTTTACCTGCGTCAAATCGCCCAAATTCAAGAATATGGTGGACAATTAGAACTACTTTACCGTCGCTATTATCAGAGAGGGGACAAAAATTATGCATCTACCAGATGAGCCAGATTTGCCACCACAGTTAAATATTTTGCCCATGATTGATGTCATCTTTGCAATTTTGGCATTTTTCATCATCTCCACCATGTTTTTAACTAAACAGGAAGGATTACCAGTCAACTTACCCAATGCAATTACCGCTAAACCTCAACTATCATCAGAGTCAATTACTGTCACAATTGATAGTAAAGGTAAAATTAGCTTGAATCGTCAACCTGTTACTCTCAATACCTTGCAAACCCAAGTCCAAGGGTTAATTGGTTCTCAACAGCAGGTATTGGTAATGGTGCAAGCCGATAAAAAGGTAAATCATGGACAAGTAGTAGCAGTAATGGATAGATTGCGCCAGGTAAAGGGAGCACAATTAGCGATCACTGCTGAAAAATCCCAGTAATTTCTAGTTAATTCTGGTGTACAGCATAGCCGTTTTTTGTCATATTTGAGAATGGAGAATACTATTTAAAATCAAATTGACCGAAAAGTAAGCACAAGGCGCAATAATTCATTAATTCATTAATTCATTATTTCAAGCCCTTGACTTTAGATTATGAGGTCAATCCAAAATCGTTTGACGGCTCGACTGAGCGCTTACGACAAAGTCCAAAATCCAAAATTGTTTGACAGAGGGAAGACACCATGACTATTTGGGTAAACGAACAAATCGATCCATCTGGGATGATTCATGCTTGTATTGCTTGTTGTGACAAATCTCAGGCTCAAGATTGTCACGAGTCTTTTCTGGCTAATTTGACTGCAACTCAAAAAGCTGCTGGTTGGATAGCACAATTACGCACAGTTGATTCGTGGGATGAAGTTCCTGTTAATGCCTTAAAACTGAATTAGGAAACTTCCAGCAAAAATTATCCCACAAAATTTTGTTCACTGTTAACTGATAACTGTTCTGTCTAAAAATATTATTTCCCTGTACCTCCATTTCAATTATTAACGTGGTAATTGCTCACATCACAAAATATTGCCTGGAAATATTGGATAAATATAATGTTATTATCAAAAAAAATCAATAATTCAAAATAACTGTAATAACATCACACTAATCATAGGTTTTGTGATCATAATTCTGTAACCTCCAGATTTATCAATCACATCCATGAATAAACTCAAAAAATTTGAACAATCACCATCAGATTAGTGAATTATCCCACAATTTATCCTTCCGAGCAGAGCCACCCGATTAAATTGGTTGGCAAGATGGGGAAAGCAATTCAGATTACAATTCACTCCCCTAGTGAGTATATCCAAACAAACCGTGATCGCATATTCCCAGATTGGCACAATCAAACTTCATTCTGGGTGGTAATTGTTTTACAGCAATCTCAGTATGAGATGCTGGAAATAACCCCTAAAGTAGAGAAGGAAAAGCAACAGCTACGAGAAAATTTCATGCGGTTTGGTTTTGATGTAGTTTTTCATTTACGGGATGGTGGATACCTAAGTGACTTAATTGATCCGCGCACTGGTTATCCTTTACTTTCTCGTCCTGGAGAAATTCCCCATGATGATACTGCTGCGGTAAAAGCTCTCCTCAATTATCCTATAATTCGTAACAAATGCCGTGTACTAATTCATCCTCAATGGGGAATCTCGGTTTACCCCAGTATTTTTATTTCAACGGCTAATCCCACAGTCATAGAATTAGCAATTAAAAATATAGCCCCTGACCACGGATGGAAGTAATACCATTTTAGATTTTAGATTTTGGATTGTGAAAGAGTTACTAGATAAGCTTTTCTTTCTTTTCATCTGTCGGAATCATTTTTTCTAAATAACCATAATGATGGCTAGAGTAATCTGAATACAAAAATTGAAAATAGTATGGATGACTCACAAACAGCAAATTTTCCCCAGCAACAAAAGCTTTTAGAGGGTAACGGGAAAATTTCTATTATTATTCCAGTTATTAATGAAGCAGTAAATATCAAATCCACCCTAGCTACTACTCAACCAAGTAGAAATGTAGAAGTAATTGTTGTAGATGGTGGCTCCAGTGATGGGACGGTAGAAATAGTAAGTAATTTAGGATTAAAAGTGATTGTGGCTAATCCTGGACGTGCTTTACAAATGAATACAGGTGCTTGGGCTACAACTGGGGATATTTTGCTGTTTCTTCATGCAGATACTCGCTTACCACCTGGATTTGATACCATGATTCGTCAAGCTATGGAAGTATCTGGGGTAGTTGCGGGTGCATTCACCCTGAAGATAGATGCAGAATTGGCGAGTTTGCGATTAATTGAGAAAGGTGTAGGCTGGCGATCGCGTTTTTGGCAAATGCCCTATGGTGACCAAGGAATATTTCTCAAACAGGAAGTATTTCAAGCTGTTGGTGGGTTTCCGGAATTGCCGATTATGGAAGACTTTGAATTTATACGTAGTTTAAAACGTCAAGGAAGAATAGTTACTTTACCAGCACCAGTAATTACATCTGCAAGACGTTGGTTAAAAAAGGGTGTTTGGCAAACTACTTTCATTAATCAAGTCGTAATTGTGGCTTATTTTTTAGGTATTTCTCCCGAACGTATTCGCAGTTGGTATCGTCGGGGAAAACTTTAGCCTTATGCAGATTCATTCATTCCAGGGTTTGCAACTGCAAACTCACAAACTTTAGAACTACTTGGGTTCTGTAAAAAGAGCTATTTAAGCTGATATTTGCGGTTGAGGCACGAAAAAAGCGATCGCCTGCTTCAAGGCTATT
>NZ_FYBH01000453.1 GCF_900185595.1 Calothrix rhizosoleniae SC01 | reverse complement strand
GAGGGTTAAAGCTTTCTTGTCGATTGTCTGGTTTGCGCCAAGGGTCAGGGTCATCCTGTGTAGGTAGCTGCATATACACATAATCGCACTGAATCCCGTCAAGTTTGGTATCAGTGGAAATGCCCCAATTTTCAATATAAGCTCCAGTTAAGCAAGCTGCTGTGAGGTTGGCTTGATATAGTTGGGTTTGAGCCAGTTTTGCACCAAATAAATTAGCATTTTCCAAGTTAGCTTCACTTAAATCTGTGCTGATAAATTCGGCATCTTGTAAATTGGCATCTTTAAGGTTCAGGTATCGTAAATTTAGATTATTAAACTTTTGTCCTCTACTACATTTAGTGATTACTAATTTTCGTATATTTTGTTGTTCTAAATATGTACTTTCTACACGAGCCTGTTCTAAATTTTTGGCTTGGAACCAACAGGTACGAGTGAGGTTAGCTCCTCTAAAATCAACACTTGTAAGGGTGGCTTGGGTAAAGTCTGCATCTGTTAAGTTGGCACCACAAAAACTTGTTCCTCCATAGGCAACAATACCAACTATTAGGGAACGAATAAGTTTATATTTTTTGTTGCCATTTATAGCTTGTCTGCCAACATAAACACCGGATGTAATTGCTAATAAGCCAATCAATCCAGATAAAATAATCAAGCCAGTTGGAAGATCATTATTTGATTCATCTAGAAGGAATCCTAGTAGAACACCAATTACAATATTGATAAAACCTATCAATCCAGTGAAAGTTATAGCCGCAGGCATAGCCACGACTTTTGCTAAAGCCACAGCTATAGCCATATTAACAATACTAGCTATTATTCCAGCTAAAGCCACTACGAAAAATGTTGCGCTAATAGCAAGATTTACTCCGGGTTTATCGTTTGGGGAAAACGCAATAGCAGCAATTAAGCAAGCTGCTGTTATCTCAGCAAGCGTTACTAGTGTTACCCCTAAGCCACGCCAGAAAATAACAATTAAAAATATTCCTACAGTTATGAAAGAGATGTTTCCCAATAAGGAAGAACCATCAACAATATTATTTAGTAAATCGCCAATGAGCGCACCAGAATAACCGGAAATTAATCCTGCTAATAATGACAAAAGCAGTGACAAGATAACCAAGCCCATTGTCCAAGAGGTTGATAAACCTGCTGTAGCATTACTGAAGTTAGCACCAATGAGAGTAGCACTACTAAAGTCTACTCCTCGAATATCAGTATTGCTAAAGTCTTCTCCTGCTAAGTTTTGTCCTCGGAAATCAGCACCCTGTAAATTAGTACTGTGCAGTTGATATGCCATTATTTTTTATCCTGATAATTTGAGCATTTGTTACAGGGTTTTACTGTGTGTGAGTTACTCATTCCCCGTCTTTGCTGATTCAAAATTTCTTTTTTTTTCAGAGCATTTCCAATTTTTGAGTAATTTTTTAATTACTGGAATACGACAAAGAAGAGGCTTTTTTTCACTGATAATTTCAGTCCCTATCTTTCTGATATTCGGAACTCCGGTAGTCAATCCTTTGCAGTAAATACTTAATTTTCTCAAGAAAATATCATCTATTTCTGCATATTTTTTTTAAAATGATACAGCTTCTTTATTATCTATTTTTTCAAGTGCTTTTATTGCGACATAACGAATACAGATTTTTTCATTGCCATTTAAAAATATTTTAGTAAGTTCAAAAATAACTGATTTTGCATCCATCCCAATTTTTCTCAAAGCATTAATAGCAAAATAACGAACGCTAGGATTCTCATCATTCAAAGCATTAATAAGAGCATCAACAGCCCTTTCGCTACTGATTTCCCCCAAAGCATCAGCAGCACTACTACGAACTTCGGAATCTTCATCTTTAAGAGCAACAATTAAAGTTAGAACAGCAGATTTTGCATCTGTGCCAATTTTCCCCAAAGCATCAGCAGCACTACTACGAACGCCAGAATTCTCATCTTTAAGAGCAGTAATTAAAACTGGAATTGCTACTCTACAATTTTCCCTCAAAGCATCAGCAGCA
>NZ_FYBH01000456.1 GCF_900185595.1 Calothrix rhizosoleniae SC01 | reverse complement strand
GAATTACCAACTTGCCTTAAGTCAGAAAGCTGAAGAGCTGACCATTGGTGAGAGATTGGTAGTAATTGCCAGTGATGGAGGATTACTTGCAGAACCCGTAGAATTAACTACTCCTTTGCAAACTTTGGCGGTGGGTGTGGCAGAACGGTACGATGTGATTATTGATTTTTCCAAATATCCCGTCGGTAGTCAAGTATTTTTACGGAATATTGGTTTTTCAGGTTCCCTGGATAATGATATCCGTACCCATACGATTATGCGCTTTGATGTGGTACGGTCAGAGGCAGATAATAGCATCATACCTAGTCAACTACGTCCTGTAGAACCTTTAATTAATAAACCCATAATCAGGGCTCGTAACTTCAGATTTGAACGCAATAACCAAGAGTGGTTAATTAATGATAGAACTTGGGATCCAAAACGTGTAGATGCTAATCCTCAGGTGGGAGACGTGGAAATTTGGAATTTGGTCAATCCTGGAAGCGGTTGGGTGCATCCAGTGCATATTCATCTAGTTGATTGCCAAATGCTCTCACGCAATGGGTTACAACCTCGTCCCTATGAACAGGGTTGGAAGGATGTATTTATGGTTGGTGAATTCCAGACGGTACGGATAATTACTCAATTTCGCACCCGACAAGGAGATGACATCAAAGGTAAATTTATGATGCACTGTCACAACCTTGTACACGAAGATCATGCAATGATGACCCAGTTTGAAGTTGGTAAAGGTGGTCATGATCCGGTAACTAAGGCACCCGCCCAACCAATTGACCAAATGTTACCTTTATAATCCAGCTTGTAGTTGGGTTATCCGCAATGATAGCCCAACTATAAACAATTGAACCATACCAGTAACTTGAACCAATTCAAATAATGTTTGCAACATATAAATTCTTAGTAAGGGCACGGCACCAGTAGAGACGCGATATAGCCTCCCTTCGGGAGGAGCTACGCTAACGCGTCTCTACATTCTTTTTCGGAGATGTCTATTGAAAGATTGTGGATGTTCCCTACGTTTCTGTCCCATTTTTTTTCAAAATGGTATTAATTAATTCTCTTCTCCGTAAACTTCCTGGTCAAATTTTTCCATCGCTTCCATATCATAAGGATTTGGAGGTTGGGGATAAGTACGGCGAGTAGCTTTTACAACTGGTTTTTTTTCTTCCTGTTTTGATTCTACAGGTTGAGTTTCCTGGGATATATCTTCTGATTGGGAAAGTTTTTGTGTCGGCATTTTGGTAGTTACTTCCTCACTCACAGGGCTTTGAGCCACCAAAAAATTAGCTTGAGGAATTAAGGGACTAGCAAATGCCACTGATATGATGCAGAAAGTAGAAGCAAGAAATAGGACAATACTTAAAAACAAGGATTTCAACATAATTATTTTTCTCCTTTTTTTAGTCAAAATTTTCTGTCAGCTCTACTAATACCAATTTGAAAAATGATGGCGACAGATAGAAATTTGAAAAGCTTATTTAATAACTCTTTCACAATCCCGGAAGTTAACAAAAATTTACTTATCGGGACTTAAAGACTTAAACAACAATCAAGCCCAAACAAAGCCTAAACTGGGTTTGTAAGCAATAAATACTTCACGGTTTAGATTCAGCCATTCCACAAATCGAAAAGATATTGCTGTGAAATGCGTCCAGCAAAGCTGTCCTCTATCTTTCTTCAGTAAGACTTACTATAATTTTACATAAAATTTATAAATAAACTAAGTAAATTATCTTAGGATTACTTTATCTATACTTCTTCAGTGTAAATTTTGTACGAAGATGAATACTTAGCGATCGCATTATTTTAGCAGTCTGGATATAGCGCGATCGCTTTACTCTATATTTTCACGTTTGCGCTTTTCGATTTCGACCATGGGTAATAGTAATGCTTCTTCTATCTGTTCTCTCACGCAACCACTCATTTTACTAGCACAATTTAAGCATTGAACCAGAGTAATATTTGAATGATAGTAATGTCGAATATTTTGAATTTGTACATCACTAAGCTGCCATTCATGTCCTATACTACGATGCTCAATCAATATTATTCTGAGATTATCAATCCATTTTTGGTTTTGGGAAAAATTTTCCCAAATAGGCGTAGGCTCGTTAGACATTTTGTTATTAAAGGAAAATATTAATCTTCTGAATAATTGGCAAAACAACTGTATTTTTAATTTTGTAATCAATATTTTTAACCAAATAGAACCAGCATTTTTTAATGCTCTTGCTAACATTTTTAATTGTGTGACTAATATTTTTATATCGATTTCCTCAGAATAGTTTAATTCTTTATAAATTGAATTATTGAGCTCCCCATCGTACATAAG
>NZ_FYBH01000454.1 GCF_900185595.1 Calothrix rhizosoleniae SC01 | reverse complement strand
ACAGTCATCAAGCGCAATCTCTCTGTTCTACTTATCCCCTCAAGACTTGAGCCGTATTTCTCCTCAATATCCGCCACCACTGGAATTGTGGTGTCGATGTAATAGCCTATTGGCTGTGTCAAAATTCACCTCCAATCACATAAACAAAGTCCTTTACCACAAACCTTTGCGACTCAATACCCACGGGTAGACCTTAGTCACAGTCACATAAGTAGTGCTTTATCGCTATCCCCCAACACTGGTAGATCGTTGCTATTAAGTGGGCTACCATCTCCACTCGGTTTGGTTAGTTTGGATTGTTTCGTATGAAAGAAACTAATGTTATTGTATTATATGAATGAAACCTGTCAAGTATTTAATTCATATAAAAGTGTTTTGTTCATACAATAAAATGGGGATGTCGTAATGGAATGCATAAATGGGAAGACCCAGGAAATTACCGGAAGACTCCATTCGAGCCACGGTGATGATCAGCGAGAAAGATTGGCAAGCCTTCAAAGTACAAGCAGAATCAATGGGACTCAACAGGTCAGACCTGATAAGGAAGATTGCTCAAGGGATAATACCTTTAGGGCAACTTCCAACCCAGGAAAAGCTAATGATGGGAAAATCCTAGAGCGCCTTGAATTTATAGAAAAGGCTTACTTGAATTATGTTCAATCTCACCAGCAACGTCTTGAGGCTCGCTATTCTGAGAGCAAGGAGCAGGAAGTTGTTTTCAAGGAAGCAATCCAGGCGCTGAAAGCAGAAATACTTGATTTAGCTTCTCATAACGAATAAGCCGATCGCATCCGGATATGCGATCGGCTTATTTAATGCACTGCAAATAATTTTGTGGTGCCAATTGTCATGCCCAAGTCCAAAAGCAAAAAAAATCACCTATTACCAGTAGGTGAGATTATAACTATCGAGATAAAAAAATGAAAAATAAATCAGTAATTCAACATCCAGAATCTTCCCCATTAGTAATGCTCAGAATGGAATACCTAGAAATAACAGGTAATCATTGTGCAGCGAAATTACTAAGTATCTTTGAATTTTGGACTAATAAACTTAAACAGATGGGAAAAGTCCGGGAATGGATTTATAAGTCTATTGCACGCCTCCAAGAAGAGTTAATGGGTGAGCATGGAATTAACACTATTCGCAATGCTGTTTCTATTCTAACAGAAAAAGGTTTTATCGAAAAACGGCACAACCCGCACATAAAATATGACCGCACATATCAATATAAACTTAATGTGGAGAAAGTTCAGGAAGCCTTGCACAGACTCATTTATCAAGATGAACAAATGGATTTACCTCAAAAGAAAGATGCATTTATTGATACAGAAGAATCCATTTGTCCGGATAGTGAAAACAATAATATAGAAGTCAATATAGAGAACAATTCATATATACCGACACAGAACCAGGAGATTAATAAATTAAATAAAGAAGAATTAACAAATTATGTAGCGAATCAATTAAATATACCCGTTCAAAAAGCTGCAGTGAGGCTTTATCTTTGGGCAGTCGAATGGAGATGCAAACCAGAATTTAGAAATACAATTCGTAAAGAATTAAAAGCAATCAATCTTACTCCCGATGTATTAGATTGCACATAAAAAAACCTCACATATTCGTGAGGCACAACATATTTACTTAACATTAATTATGAAGCAATTAGCACTTGATTTAGGACTTTTAGACAGTCCTATGATTGGCACATCCTATGACCCCTGTTGGGATGAAAATTTTGATTGCCCCCCAACTATTCAGGTAGGCGATCGCATTCGAGATATCGACCCCATCCGTCCTTGTGATAAGGAAGGGGTGATTTTACAGGTACATTCGACCTGGTGTGAAGTACTTTGGGATGGTTGGGGTCATTCCAGCACCCATTGCTTAGAGGATTTAGAGATTGCCCACCAACAAACATCTACGTGTAAAAGTGTTAGTGGGCAAGCAAGAAATGATACGAATAATTTTGCCCACCAACACATATTTACGGATAAAAGTGTTAGTGGGCAAGTAGAGAATGATACTAAAAACCTTGCCCACCAACACAATGGATGGGTTGAAAAGTACTCAGTTCCTAGGAATGGTCACAAGTATTATTATTGGCGGTTTACATGGAGAGAAGGCACTAAAAAACGGCGGCGGTACATTGGCAGTTGCGATAATCCCAAAGCAAGGGAGAGGATGGAGATAGTGAAAGGTGCGATCGCGTTGGGTAAATTACCCCATGAGATAGTGGACTTAATCAGAAGTTAAGTTCGGATTTTAGATGCTTAAGTTCGGATATTAGATAGAAAATACCCACTACGCGCTAGTGGGTAACTGATTATAGGTGCATCTACTACCTGGAACTTCATCCAAGAGTAAGTGCTAATTTTAACATCAAAAATTGCGACCACTATGATGCTGAGAATAGCGATCGCAAGTGAGACTTAAAAAATTAATTTTAAACTAGTCCGCGTACTATCGCATCAGCCATTTTCTCAGCGTCGAATAATTTCATATCCCGTTTAGAATCACAGAAAGCTCCCTCTATAAGGATTGCGGGCATGTTAGTATTCCTTAAAACGTAATATCGAGTCGTCTTAACCCCCCTGTTGTAGAATCCCAGCTTACATATTTCTTGCTGCACGGATGTTGCAATTCTCCTACCAGCATTACTGATGGCAAAAGTCTCAGTACCGTAAGCCTTGCCATTGTAAGCATTGAAATGTAGTGATACAAAGATATCAGCCTTATTCACGTTTGCGGTATTGCACCGTTGCCACAGCGAATTGGTATCACTTTTAGCCCAAGAAGGTCTACACTTGATAGCTGTGTGACCCAATTGTTGAAGCTTTTCGATTAATTGCTCTCCAACCTCATTAATTAAATCTTCTTCCCTACGAACTCCCACGGCACCACCATCGTAGGGGCATCCGTGTCCCAAATCAATTGCGATTTTCATATTTAAAGTAAATTAATTGCGTTTTTGATACGGTCTGGTGAAATGTTGATATATCCAGCTAAAGCTTTTAAGTCCTTATGACCTGTTATTTGTTGAATTGTATAAATATCAATTCCTTGCTCGTGGAGCTTGGTAATGAAAGTAACCCGTGTTGAGTGGGTGCTTATTCCCTTGGCTTCCAGACCAGCTTTAGCAACGGCTTTTCTTAAAACCTGATCGGCATTTCTTAAGGTTATATGCGTTTCGGTATGACTTTTGCTTGGGAACAAATACCCATCTTTGGGAGAGTAACTGTTTAAGACGTTCCACAGTGTTTCATTGATAGGTATCTGCCTTGTCTTCCTTGTGCCGTCAGTGGAAGCCTTGCGGGTTCTGGCACGGAATGTTATATGACTTTTGGGCTTACCATTATCTTGGTATAAGTCACTTTTACGTAGCTGTACCAGTGCCCCCCATCTCTCCCCTGTGTACCAAGCAATATCTAACAGGATTTTATATTTTTGACTTATAATATTTTTTCTAATTTTGGAGTAATCTGAATTAGTCAGAACTGCTGATTTTCCACTCCGATTATTTTTCATCTTTTTTTCAAACCGTTTTTCATTTTTGACTTCCGGTTTTACCAAATATTGAGGTAAAACCGGAATTTTTATGTGTGTGTCAGGTTAGTAGACCTGGCTTAATCATATGTCTGGCAAGGGTTGTGGCGGTTCAGTGCAACTACCAGAAATATGTAAAACCGGAATGTTTACGCTGTTTTGATGAAGAGTTAAAACAGGTTTAAAGAAATATTTAAAAAATCAAAAATTTATGTCAGAACCAACATTAACCGAAGTATTTGGAGCTAACGCAACACAAGACGCTTCAACTGTGACAATCAACAAAGCTGATTTAGCCGGATTGACTGCCAGCGCAACCAATACAGCAGAGTCCTTGCTAGCTGCAATTATGATACAGGCTGCTACCACTCTTACACAAACTAAATTCGATGGTGATACGGATGTATCAATTTACATTGAATCGAGTTTTAGCAATTTCATTAATCGGGGTGCGAATAACGACCGTTATCAACTTGACCCACTAACGGTTAACTTTGCCAAACTCAACCTAGAGACTGGTTTAAATCCAGACGATTACTAATGAAAGCATGGAAGAAACTTGCAAAACATGCAACAAGTGACCGACCCCAAGGACAATATCTTACGTGGAATGGTGGGGGAACTTGGCTGTACAAATGCGCGAATAGTATTTCTCTTAATAGTGGGGTAATTCCAGACGGTTATTATGCAGGAAGTCTGGCTTATTTTATTGTCATTGACGGAAATCAAACATCCGAGTGGGTCATAAGCAATGAACCTTTTGAAGAAGACCCCGATAACGTCGCTGGATGTGAGCTAAGTTCGCAACAGTGTGATTACACCGGCAATGGAATTAATAGACTTGTTGCGTAATAAAATTTGAAACGGCTGAAAAGCTTATAACATAAGGCTTACGGTCATTTACACTCATAAATAGCTGAATACCTTGATTGACAAGGGTTTTAGCCACTTTTTTAGCTTAATTCGCAACAAGTCTAAT
>NZ_FYBH01000457.1 GCF_900185595.1 Calothrix rhizosoleniae SC01 | reverse complement strand
GTAATTTACAAGGGGGTATTGCAGATTTAAATAAACAGATAAATCAACAAAAATTTAATCAAGAAAGACAAAATATAGCACAACGTAGAATTACAGCCACCCAAGATGCAATTGAAAGGTTGTCAGAAGTCAAATTACGGCAAGAAAAACAATTTCGTTTGCAATTAGAAACTAGGATACAGGAAATTTTTAGTGAAATTGCCTTTGTTCCGTATATTCCGAAAATTAGTCACAAATACGAACTGAATCTGATCGAAAAAAGTACAGGTGTAGAAGCAAAAGTTGCAGCTTCTACAGGTGAGAATCAAATTCTCAGTTTATCTTTTATTGCCAGTATTATTGATAGAGTCAGGGATTGTAACGCACGCAATAGTATGTTAATGGTTCCTGAAAGCAGTACTTTCCCGATTGTGATGGATTCCCCTTTTGGGAGTTTAGATGCACAATATCGTAGACAAATTGCCAAGATAATTCCCCAGTTAGCAAATCAGTTAGTGGTGTTAGTGACAAAGACTCAATGGAGAGGGGAGGTTGAAGCAGAAATATCAACCAGAATAGGTCAGGAATATTTATTGATTTACTATTCTTCTAAGCCAGATTGTGAACAAGATTATATTGATTTGGGAGGAGAAACTTATCCTTTGGTGAGACAAAGTCCCAATGAATTTGATTATACGGAGATTTATGAAGTAAATAGAAAGTAAAGGTTAAATATATAAATAGTAAAACTTTATTCGGTTATGATATCTGCATCTGCTGGCATACCAGGTTTAGCAAATCCTTGAGGATCATCAATAGTTATTTTGATGCCAAAAACTTGCTTAACTCGATCTTCTCGGAAATAGATATTCTCAGGAGTGAAAGATGCTTGAGTATCAATAGCAGTTACTTTAGCACTCAGAGGTTTATCTGGGTTTGAATCAATAAATATCTTTGCTTTTTGTCCCACTTGAATTTTGCCAACATCTCCTTGAGGAATATATCCTCTGAGATAAACATTATCAGGATCAATCACTGTCAAGAGTTTTTGATTACTACTAACGACCTCTCCAGGTTCAACAAGACGATTAATTACTACGCCATCAATAGGACTAGTAATTTCTAGATAATTTATTTTGCTTTGAATCTTTTGTTGAAAAGCTTTGGCGTTCTCAACTTGAGCTTGAACCGCAGTCAATTGTAAACGAGCCTGGTCTAATTCAGCTCGTAGTCTGCTAAGTTGAGCGTTGATAATATCTGGGTTAAGAGTACTAGTTTGAGCTTGTACTAACTGACCTTCGGCTACGTTTACTAATTTGCTAATAGAATTAACTGATGCAACACTAGCTTCGACAGTTGCTTGGGCTTTTTCAAAATTTGTCTTAGCTTGGTCAAACTGTTGTTTGGTCACTGCTCCCTCTTGTACTAATTGAGCAAAGCGATCGCGATTGGTTTTTGCTAATTTTAACCCAGATTGAGATTCTTCTAATTTAGCTTTAGCTTCATCGAGTTGAGCAAGATTAGCTGCAACTGATGCTTCCGCTTGAAAAACTTGACCTTTAGTATCTTCTCTAGCTTGTTTGAAATTTAGTTGCACCTCCAAAATCTGACTTTTAACTAAATTGATTTGGATACGAGCTTTAAGCTCTTGTTGCTGAGCAAAAACTAAATTAGCAGTAGCACCTTTTAATTGAGCCTGAATTTCTTCATCATTAAGCTGAACAATTTTTTGATGTTTAGTTATTTTTTCTCCTTCATCTACCGCAACAGAAATGATTGTACCTGAAATCTTTGTACCGATATCAGTTTCATCACTCTCAATACGACCACTGATGAGAATTTTTCCTTCTTGAGATGTTGATAAAACAGATT
>NZ_FYBH01000458.1 GCF_900185595.1 Calothrix rhizosoleniae SC01 | reverse complement strand
CTTACATCAGATATTACAGTCTGGGTTTGATAGACAAACTCTGCATAAAAGCAGCGATTTTTCGGCAAAATCCTAACTTCTCTAATGGACTCAAACTTCAAATTAGAGGGCATAGGTAGGGTGAAACAATCCAACTTAAACCAGACTTTTACAGTTTGACCAAGAGGGATTCTGATTTGCCCATATTCGATTAACCTTAACCCCTGCTTGGGATAGCTAACACTGTTTAAACCATTCTTTCTATACTTTGGTGGTCTAGGTCTTTCTAATAACTCACTACGTTGATATAAAGCATTAAGTTGTTTAAAACTAGCAAAGGATTCATACACAGAACGACACAACTGTTGTGCAGATTGAGAATAGAGAGTTTGGAAATGACGATTTGATTTCATCTCCTTATCCAACTCAAATTTAGTGATGTAGCGTTTAGCTTTAAACCAAATTTGGCGGGCATAGTAGAGAGCGCAATTTGATAACTTATTAGATTGGGAGCAAATAAATGATAAGATTGCTTTTAAATCTGGATTTGGGTGAATTAAAACCTGCTGACAACCGTACAAACAAATCACCTCCTTAGTGTTATTTATTATCCCATGATGTGGGATTTAATAATGTTAAGATTATGCGGAGACTGTGGGATAAATCCCACCGTATCAGGTTTCATCCCCTGTCTAAAGAACGAAACGCGCAACTGTGTTGCTATTTCTCAAGGGCTTTCACCTTCTCGTTACACTTCTGGTAAAGAAGAATCATAATCTGTCCTCTGCATTTGCCTTGTTAGACACGACACGGACGAGATCGCAAACATCTTTTAGATTAATCAATCCCACCTACCCTAGGTGCGATCGCTCCAACCATTTGCTTGTAATGAGCATAGTCTGAACCAAAAGAGGTTTGCATTAGAGTCTCTTCTTTAGGAATCCGATACCAACAAAATAGGGCAAATGTGATCAGCCCGAACCATCCCACTAGCCAGTTATGAATTAACAGCCCCTGCGCAACTCCCCACAATAGATGAGCGCTATACATCGGATGTCGTACATAGCGATAAACCCCCTGGGTAATTAACACTTGCTCCGGCAGAATTTCAACCGCTGGAGACCAGTTATGGTCAAGGTCAAGATGGGATCGGCGCAATAACCATAGAGAAAACCCAAAGATACCAATACCTAAAATAGAGATGGCGCTGGGGAAGGGATAATCAGCAAACGTTAAGACTGGTGTTACTCCATACAAAAGAGGAAGAAACTGCGAAGCGAAAAACCAAAGGAGCATTAATCCAATTTCTAAGGCTGGAATTTGAGTTTTTTCGGCGCGTAGATGTTTACGACTTTGGGCCACACGAATAGCCCCAGCAATGCAGACGCCTACAAAATAAACCACAACAAAGGCTTGTTCCATTTGTCTGTCTCCATTTATGCAACTAATACAGCCAATTTTGATATTGAGGATGGCATTCAGCCATTTCGTCGCACAGCCATACCATGCGATCAAGAAACCACGTCTTACCTAAAATCACCCAGGACAGTCCCAGGACTGTAGGCCAAGGGGCAAGGCTCCACAGCCCCCAAACACATATCCCAAACCCAATAGCGTTTATGGTATTTGTGAAGGCAATCACCGGATGATGATGGCTTGGAATAGGTACTTGCTTTTGGTTTAACCAAATTCTTTCACCAATTACTCCCTTAGATGCCCACTGACGGGTCGTATTGGGTTTGGGAAAGACGCGAGGGTTCAGCCAAATCCATAGGATTACCACTAGAGTTGGAATAAGTGCGCCCCAACTTAACCATACCCGGCTCCAAATCGCTCCAATTAACAGGGGCAATGAGCCATAGCGGGTCCATACACTCCAAGGATTAGCATGGCGAGCCCAAACGGTATCGGTCATGTGAAAGATATTGGCAAGTTTTTGAGCATTCATCCTTAACGTCTCCTTTGAGCTCGGATTGTTTAGCTGTTACGCAGGATTTTGGCTGAGAGAGCAGGGACCAGGCGATGAAGACTCCTCAGTACTTTGGCTTTACCAATGGGAATTTCTTGCTGCCCTCGTTCGATGCCCTGCAAGGTTTCTAGCGCTACCTGCTGAGGTGAAATCTTCCCTTTGCCTCGACCATGGGTCATTTGGGTATCTACTAAGGGAGGAATGACCTCAAACACTTGTACAGTTGGTAAAGCGTCTTCCATTTGGTACCGCAACGATTGAGAAAAGCTATGAATAGCCGCCTTGGTGGCGCAATACACAGGAGCACTCGCTTTGGGCGTTATGGCTAAGGCAGAGGAGAGGTTAACCACTGCTGCTGACTTAGCTTTTTTCAGTAGCGGCAGACAGACCGCTGTCAATGTCATTAATGCGGTTAAATTTATCTGGATCTCGTTGGCGATTGCCTGGGCAATGTGTCCCGTATCAGTCTGGATAAAGTTGATTTGCTGTTGGATACCAGCGTTATTAATCAGCATTGATAGTCCCCCCAATTGTTGGGTAGCTTCCTCTGCCAGTTTTGGAATTTGGCTTGCGATCGCTAAATCACTCTGGATAGTAATCACATCACCCAGTAATTCACGGGCTTTAGCTAGCTTTTGAGGATCACGACCACAAATAGCGACCTGGTTATTGCGAGAAACCAGTGCCTGGGCCAGCTCAAATCCAATTCCTGCACTGCCGCCAGTAAGCAAAATCTTATGGCCGGATAACTTCATTGTGCCTCCTGATTGAATACGGGTGTGTTTATGTGGTGCTATATGCGCGTTGTTAAGTCATCTCAAGCAGATGCCGTTGTCATAATTTCTGACCAATGAGACCAAAGGAAAAAGTGACCTTCGCCAGGGTAGGTATGGAGCTGGCTGTTGGGGAGATGGTGATGTTTGTATTCTGCAAAGGAATAGGGTGCAGAAATATCATCACTGCCGTGGAGAATATGAACGGGGAAATCGATTTCTGCTAGGTCAAAGCCCCAATCTTGATAACGCAATAGGGCATCATAGGCAGGCCCGTCGCTGCCCTGGTGAAACGACTCCCGGACGTTTGTAACTAAGGCATGGGCTGCTTTGGGATTAGACAAAACGGTGTAATCCGCATCACTAAAGTACTGGGATTGATACAACAATCGGATAAAGGTTGTTGCGGGCAGTACTTTTGCGGCTAACCCCAATACGGTAAATGGAAATTGAAAGAGAATCGGCGTTGTATTTTGCGGTTGGGAAATCCGTTCAGCAAAAAAGCGATCCAGTGCAGTCATTTGCGATCGCAACTCAGCTACCACCACCGGAGCCCATCCGCCTAAGTCCAAAGCAAAGTCAAGCCGCTCAGACAGGGCATAGGCGCAGCTCAACACAGTGGTTCCTCCACCGGAGTGCCCCATTACGCCAAAGGTATTAAATCCCAGGCCATTCGCTAATTGACGGATGTCATCGGTATAGTCCAGCAGGGTATAACCGGGCTTAAAATCGGACTGTCCCATACCAGGACGATCTGGAGCAATGATCCGCCAGCCGTACTCCAGCGCTGCTTCGGCTGACGAGAGAATGCCTAAACGAGAACCTGGAGATCCATGAAAGAAAAAGACGGGGCGTCCGTTAGGATTGCCGACACATTCATAGGCGATTTTTCGACCATCTTGCAGAGAGAAGAACTCAGGAGAGTTATTTAGACTTAAAGCTGAAGACAAAGTAGCGTTTGGGTTTGCAACTAACATCGTATAGTCCTCTTATTCAGATGCCTACATTGTGCGAGAGGCAATAAGCAGTTGTCTTACACAAACGTCAGTTCGTTTTATCTATTCTTGCTATTCTCGCCGAAAAGCACCGGGAGTTATGCCAGTCATACGTTTAAAGTGTCGATTCAAGTGAGCCTGATTAGCAAATCCCACCGCATAGGCCACCTCACCAATAGTCATATCTGCTTGTTTCAATAATTGTTTTGCTCGTTGTACTCGTTGCTGTACTACATATTGATGGGGAGCAATGCCTACAGACTGCTTAAACAAGTGAGAAAAGTAATGGGGGCTGAGTTGTAAGAGGTTAGCCAGTTCTTTTAGCCCCAAGTCTTGATCTAGATGCGCTTGAATATAATCCAGTACAAGCTGAAGCTTGACCATGGGCAGGCCATCCTTATAGGTTTTAGGCTTGGTGGTGCGAGTTGTATAGTGCTGCATAATATGCACCATCAACGTATGGGTTAAGGTATCGGCATAAAGACGACTCCCCTGTTCACCATTTTCTAGTAGCCCTTTAAGCCCGAGGCCTAGTTGATAGAGTAACGGATCGGGCTGAGAGAATTGAGGAATGATTTCCACCTGTGCGGGATCTTGGGCTTCATCAATAGCTGTGGCAAGATCCGGCGGTTCTAATACCAATGTGAGGGTTTCAAGCTCGGTGTCCCACTCTACTCCATAGCCCACCATGGCAGGAATGATAACAGCATCTCCCAGGCGGGCTTCGCCACTCCACTGCTTACCTC
Organism: Calothrix rhizosoleniae SC01; assembly: GCF_900185595.1. GTDB lineage: Bacteria > Cyanobacteriota > Cyanobacteriia > Cyanobacteriales > Nostocaceae > Calothrix_A > Calothrix_A rhizosoleniae. The sequence goes on along the minus strand of NZ_FYBH01000458.1, from coordinate 666 downwards.
CAGATGAGCGTACAACGTTAGGAATCTTTGGCGCATTGGCAACAAAGGTAATCACATGCCATGGGGTATAGATTTCAGGTATGACCCCTGCTTTCATGCAGCGATATTCTAGGGTGAGGCCTTGCCAGCCCAGAGAGGCGCTGGACCATTTAGGGCGATTAGCCAAAACGCGATCGCTCTCTTGACTATTTGTAATCGGAATCGCATTCTTAGACATCGTTAAGTAGTCGTCTACAGAGTCAACATAATGAACTTGGCATTTTGCAGAGATCGTACAAGAACCAGCTAAGTTGTACTTGAGATCTAACTATTTATTATACGGAGTCTTTCCATATAATCTTTTTCTCAATTCGTATATATCAAGCATTACAAGCAATTCTTTTCGTATTATACGGAAAACTTCTTTTTTCTGTTCTTATTCGGATATTATACCGAATTTGTCCGTATAACTACCCTTTAAGGGATGAATACAAGTAAGTCAACAAAAATATTTACCATTATTACGAACTACGCGAAGTAATCCTAACCCTTTCAATTGTTTAGTTTCACTCCGTTACACTCGCAATGACATTGTGTAATTAATTATGTTTAACTACTTAGAGCTCATTTGAGATCTTCTGAAAGATTGAATAAGCCTTGAGAGTAATTAAACTCAGTAGACTCTTT
>NZ_FYBH01000459.1 GCF_900185595.1 Calothrix rhizosoleniae SC01 | reverse complement strand
GAGGGTTAAGTTGACACCAATGGCAAGCTTTGCGCCCCTACAAGGAATTTGTAATCGCCTGGTAATTTTAATTCTGGAAATCTCCTTACCCCTCTTCTGTCACTTTCCGGTTATAATAGCCCTCTTCTGTCACTTTCCGAATTCAAGAAATAATAAAATTAGCCGGATTAAGCAGAAGAAAAAAATGGTTGGTATTGATTTATGAAACTAATTAGATGATTAAATCCAAGCAATAACTTAGAATTAGGAAAAACATCTAGCCAAGGAAAAACTAGCCACAACATGAGAATTGGTTGAAGAATCAAGCGTAGATTATTTAAAGTATTCTTCCACCCACTACCATAATCCCACTGCTGGTGTAAAGAAAAATCAACAGAGTTACTTTTTTTCTCTGCTTTACTTGTTCGTTGCTGTTTTATAGATAAAAAAACTGGTGAAATTAAACTGACCATCGTATAAACAGAAAAGATAATCTCCCACCATTTTTGAATATCTGCTGTATCTCGATTTTAGAGTTTTTACTTTCTGACTCTAGTATTAATTATATCCGGAAAGTGACAGAAGAGGGGTAAATGGCGCTTACAACTAATGTTCCTGGTCTGTTGGCTTCTTGAGACAGTAAAAGATTTTTAACGGCTTGTTGCTGTTTAGGACGTTCTACAAAATATTGGGGTAGGGGCGGAGCTTGGCAGAAATAGTTCTTGTTACACTTAGTACTTGTTACCTTGGTGGTAGCAGCTTGTTGTTTTGATTTTTTGGGTCTTTTGTTTTCCCATACTTCATCAAACCGTTTCAGGTTCTCTTGTTTATTTTTTGACCATAGCTTCAATGTAAAGTGCCAATTATCAGAACCCCTCTTTGTGGCGCGATTGTCCTCCAGAATTTTTAATAGAGAAGCATCATTATCTCGATCCAAAAGCTTAAGTGCTTCTCGGATTTGTGCTTTGGTTAACTTACCAGGGTATTTATCTTTCGCTGTCAACAACTCCAAATTCACCAGGGTTGTTTGGACAATTAATTTGGGGTTGTTACTATCTTCTTCAATCCAATTATTGTGCTTAATATCAAAACTACAGTCCTCAAATTCCCCATCCACAAAACAAAGTAACGCCTCCAACAGACGCTTGACCCGTTTTTTTACTTGAAGACCATAACCCTC
>NZ_FYBH01000460.1 GCF_900185595.1 Calothrix rhizosoleniae SC01 | reverse complement strand
GAGGGTTAATGCCGACCGGTTAGTAAAGTCTTTATTGTTGTCACCATTAGATGCTGCGGCTGGCAAATCCTCAGGACCATTCAATACCGCTTTGGCTGCTGCAGGTCCAATCGAAATGACGTTAGCTTCACCTCCATCACCAGTACCTTGGTTATTGTTACCCGAGTCAGTACCTTCTGTGGGAGTGGTAGGATTATCTATATGACCATCATCCACATCACCATCGGCAAGAGTATCAGGTAGACCATCAGCATCGCTATCAGTACCTGGGAATTTTGTATTAGTGCTATCGTAATTACTGGGAGTTTGGTCACCAGATTCATCGTAAACTGGGTTACTACCGCTCGCACCAAATAATTGAGCAATATTAGCAACATCTACGGTATTACCAGTACTTGTTACCTTTAATTGAATTTTTAAGCCAGAAACCGTTTCACCTGTGTTTACAATACCAGTCTTAATAAAACCGACACGTTTCACATTCGCAAGATCTACTGATGGGTTGGCGGAAAATCTTTTCCATGTAGCCTTATCAGCCTTCTTCGCACTAGCACCAGTGACATCGTCTTCAGTATAAACTGCTTCCCAATCAGTAGGAAGGTTACTGGGAATAGCTGCGAGTTCTGTACCTGTGGGAATGGCATCAGAAACTAAGATATATTTTTTGGCAGGAGTTTCAGCATCAACTTGAATAGTTGTACCTTCCAAGGCTGAAGCATTTAGGTTATTACCCGTCGGGTCGTCATTTTCTACTCGTAACTTCAATTCATAATCTATGGTATCGTGTATTGGTTTCCCATCATTAGCAGCATCACTAGGATCATTAAGACGAGTGTGAGCGGTACGAGTCTTCAAGACTGTAGCTAAGGCATAGTTTTTCAGGGTAGAATCTACTGTTACTTCATAAGTCGCACTAGCTTCACGAGTCCCGTTTATAGGTGTACCATTAGTTTCACCAGTAGCACCATCAGGATTATCTACCGTGTAAACATCATGAGGAGTATCGTCCAGTGGGATGTTCTGAGCGTTTTTAGATTTTGTATTACCTAATTGCAGGGAGATTTTGTTTCCACTAGTTGCTCCGGTAACTTTAACAGCCACCCTTACCAGAACAGACTCACCAGGAACCATTGAGTCAGTTGTAAAAGTACCAGTGTTAACAGCTTTCCAAGTTACGCCACCATCGTCGCTAATTTGTACAGCAGCATTCACAGAAGCGCTATCTGGTACTGCTTCTAGTACAGCATTACCTTGTATCGGTGGTTGGTTGGGGATACGAATCTTGGTGGGGTCGTTACCAACGTTTTTAACGGTGTAGTTGTAGTAAATAACATCGCCGTTGTTAATCTTGCCATCCGCAGTCGTAGCATTACCGCCATTACCGTTTGTATCAGTCCTAAAGGTTGTACCATTAGCGGTGACAGTCACACCGGCAACTTCTGCGATGGTAATTTCAACTGTATTAGAAGTCGCGTTCAGGGTTTCGTCGAGATTGTTGGGGTCTTGGTAAGTAGCAGTTGCGGTGTTTTTAATTTTTGTACCCGGAGCAGCACCATCCGCTAGTGCGGGAGCAACCAATTGAAACATTCCAGTGGTAAGGAAGGCTGTAGCTACCAAAGAACGGGAAAATCTGGATACATTTTTGGAGAGTTTTTGAGAACGTGCCATAATAATTGTGTATTTGTGCAATCAATTTGTTTCCTGTGTTCGCGCACAGGATTTTTTTATAATTCGCCTGATTATTTTTGTATATCGTCAAATCAAACGATAATTAAACAAACAAACTTTGTTTATTGGTCTTAAATTGGCAGATTTACCCAACTCATTTATTAGATAAAGAATATGTTCGCTGTTAATTAGTGACTTTTTAGTTCCCTTGATTTTAGGATACCCACAAAATCTGACGAATGTAACAACTTTTCTAGCAAACACTTGATCAATCAATCAATTTTCCTTGTACCGGAATATTTTGACTCGATCGCTAAAACAATCTAACTCTGATTCTGAAACAATAACGTCAGTACAAATACGAAAAATAACTGGTACTTAGCTGTGGGTATTTGACGGAAAAATATGGTAAAAAAATCACAATCATTACTATGATTTTCAGTTAAGTTACACACTGGAGCCTCTCATTTTTACAAATATATTCTTGTCCGTAATGTGGAAATAAATTTTTCAGTTTATGCGGTAGGTGTTTTTACGAAAGTGAGATGTTCCCGCATGTTAAACCCTTCCTAAAATTTATAAATCAGCCCATATAGCGCTACGGGCAATTAATAAGTAATAAATAATAAATAATAAGTAATAAGTAATAAGTAATAAGTTAGAATTTACCCACTGTACAAGTCGTTAGAGATGTGTATTGACATAAATAGGTAGTTTCAGGCTTTGATCAGCGTGAATTTGATGGTAAATTGTAGCGATACTGTAGGGGCTTAGCACTGCTAAACCCATACAAGGGGCGTGTTTTGAGACAATCCATATTTAACCCTC
>NZ_FYBH01000461.1 GCF_900185595.1 Calothrix rhizosoleniae SC01 | reverse complement strand
GGAGCTGACTGGTCCGTGGGTGTGAAGTAAGGCGCAGAGTAGAATTTAGACAGGTATTGGGAGGGGTGGGCGACAAACTAGATTATCGTAATTAGAACTTACGCATTAACAGAAAAACCCAAATATGCAGGATGGTTTTCGGGTATTAAACTTTGATGTTTCCTGCTTTTACGCGACTGCTATTGATCAAAGGATAATTGATAAACGCCTGAAACAATGTAGTATTTTTATGAATTCACAAAATGATAAATTTGTACAGTGCTTAAGTCCTAGTAATATACTTTCCTCTGAACTTGATATGACCCCTCGCCCAAACGAATTAATAGGGATTTTTAGTTATTAAAAGGAGTGCGATCGCACTCCTTAAACCCTTATTTTTTGGTCATTCAGAGCTGACACTCTGAATGACCAGCATATCCTAGAAGGATGGGACTTTAAACCCAGTTTTTCGGTCAGATGGGCAATGCCCACCCTACAATTACACCTGTGCTAATACTGGTTCGCCAGCAGTATTATTTACAGAGCTTTCCTCTGACTGGGTGCAATAGATTTCACAGGAATTATTAGGACTTTCGATTAACTTCACTTTGTAAAGTTGAACACCTAACTCTTGAATCGGCGATCGCAATAAGTTACTAATATGTAAAGCGATATTCTCAGCAGTAGGTACGACTTGAGCAAAAAAAGGAATATCTTTATTTAAGAAGGTATGGTCAAATGGCTCAACTACATAATCTTCAATAACTTGGTTGAGCGCCCCTAAATCCACAATCATGCCTGTACGTGGCTCGATTTCTCCTTTGACGGTAACTTCCAAGTGGTAATTATGTCCATGTCCGTGGGGACGCGCACATTTACCGTAAATTTCAAAGTTCTTTTCGTCACTCAGTTCTGTCGAAGCCAGTCGGTGAGCTGCACTAAAATGAGTACTAGTAGTTAAATAAGATTCCATGCCGTTTCCCATATAATCTGCCCAAAGTTCAGGATGTTCAAACAACTGTACGCGGACTAAAGGTAAGTGAGGTGCTAAACGCTGCCAAACTACCCTGGCAATATTTTCTGTGGTTGGTAGGGTTTGTTGAAATTCTGACCACACATCATTTAAGTAAGAAAAGTCTAATTGACTGGTAACTTCTTGCTTAATTACATGCTTTACGTCAGATAAATTCAATACCATGCCATATTCATCTAACTCTCCTGCCATCGAAATAAATAACACATAGTTATGTCCGTGACCGGGAAATTTAGAGCAAGCACCGAATTTTTCAATATTTTCTGCTTCGCTGATTTCTGGCAACCAATACCGATGGCTTGCCGAGAATTGAGCGCGGCGGTTTACTATACATTGCATGGGTAAGCTGGGAACAGAATTTAAAAATTCTTAATGTTTTGCTGTTACTAGCATAAACCAATTCAAGTGTGGGAAAGAATATTAATTTTATCGATTGGTTCAGACTGGGTATTGCGGTATCGATCGCTACTGCCTTAAAACATACACCCGATCATGAAACCTTACATATTTTATCCACTTATACTGCCATGTTAGATGTGCGAGAAGCTTTAACTGGAAACATAATTAGATGAGAAAAATTGTCTATTATTTTTAAGTTTATTATTGCATCATTGTTCAGCAGGAAGGGTTAAGTTAAAGACCTAATATTTTTGTCAAAATAGGTAAATAAGTCTTGACAGTTCCTGCTAGCTTACTAGCATCAGAAACAGCAGTCGTCACACCTTTGAGAGCATTTAAAGCCATAGAGCAGAGTTTCGTTATTCTTTCTCCTGGTGTTTTTTTACCTTCCTCTGCGATGGTTTCTACTGCTTCAAGTGCTTCCTTCTTCTGGTTTTCAGAAAGTAAAGCATCATCAACAATAGATTTTTGCAAGATGGTTAAAATTTCTGCTAATTTATCCGTACTTTCGGTTTTAACATCGCTCAACTGTTGAATTTGACTAGTCACGTTATTAAGATTACCTGTCAAGCTGGACGCAGTGAGATTCATATCTCCACCTACAGATATTGTGTCACCAGTGCCTGCATTTCCGCCGACATTTCCACCGATACTGAGACCTTCATTTTTGCTTTCCATAATATCACCTGCTTGATTCATCATATATACACGATTTCCTTCGCCCTGAATTAAGACTTTGTCTTTTGTCTCAGCAATTCCAGTAATTAATCCTTGAATAAATCTTTGCTGCTCGTCATAAAAACTCTGTAATCTTTGTATTTCCACTTCCTTCGCTTGCAGCACTAATTCGTATTTTGCTTCAATAGTTTTAACTGCTTCCTGATAATTAGTTGTAATTTCTTCATGAATAGCATTTTTATTAGTGTCTAAAGAAACACCAACTTTAGCAACTACAACCCCATCGCCTTTATTTTCAATACTGCGAACAGATAAACCCAACCCGTCATTATTAATAGCAGTTTGAGTTAAGGAATATGCAAAAGCTCTCCAATTCAATCCATTTTGGAAAATTAAATCAATGGTATCTCTGACATCTGTAATCCATTTTTCAAATTCCCCTGGTTGAAATTCTCCGCTGTCTGGTTTTGGTTCTAAGAAATGTCCATTTTGACTACGCTTTAGGTAAACGCGCTGACAATCAACATTTTCAAAGCGAGTGTTATGGTTAATATTCCAATCTTGAATACAAGCATCTGTTAAACAAGCTCCAGACAAATCTGCATCTAATAATTGGGCGTTGCATAAAATCGCTTCTCTTAAATCTGCGCCTTGTAAATTTGCACCTTGTAAATTTGCTCCCGTAAAATCTTTACCGTAACCATCATTAGTTGTGAGTAATTTTCTCACTTTAGAATCTTCTAAAATTGTTCCTTGTAGTCGTGCTAGTTCTAAACCAGTTGCACCTTTAAAGCTAGTATGGGTTAAATTAGTATTCCTAAAATCTGTATGTCTTAAATCTATACCATCAAAGCAGCAATCAGTTAAATCATTTCCATAAAAAGATGTTCCACCTATTGCAGCCCAAAATATAGCTTTTTCTTTAATCCAGACAAATTTAGGAAAGTCTTTCTTTGATTGTCTTGCAATGATTATACCTATAATTGTGACTGCAAATGCACCAATAAATTGTATAAAGGCTTCAATCGCTGTTGATTTTGGTGGAAGATGCATTGCTACATACTTAAGTAGGTT
>NZ_FYBH01000462.1 GCF_900185595.1 Calothrix rhizosoleniae SC01 | reverse complement strand
GAAAAGTCAGTAGGACATAGCCCCCGGATTTATCCGTGGAAAGTTAAGAAAATTTGGGTGGAGAGGCGCGCTTGCGGTGACAGACAAAACGTCAACATTAAATCCCCTACTTTTAAGTATGGGGCATCCCTACTCCCACACTCCTACTCCCTACTCCCTCGTTAAAACTGTTACTAATTATGCAAAAAAGCTCCCAGGTTAGTTAACCTGGGATTTATATTTAAATTATTAGCAAGAGGCTTGTGGCACTGCTGTGGTTTTCCATTCTTTCAATGGCTAGTTGAGAGAAGGTATGTAAAGCCATCAGCATATCGTACAAGAAAGCATGAATTGATCTAAATATACTTTGGCTGTTGTAGAAAATATTGCCAAAATGCCATGTTGTTTATATTTCACTAATCCAGTCTAAATTGTATCTGGATAGATTTTTTTAGAACCATTGTTACTACCAAAGTTACCTAGAAATCACAGGGAAAAAAGCATAGGATTTGAGACAAGGCTAAAAACCTAAGAATCATAGCGAATTTTAGGAGTTTAAATTAGTATAATGCAACACCCATTTGCGCTGGAAATTTCTGATTTGCCATCTCACTTGCTAGAACAAGATGTGGTAGAAGAATTAGGAGACAACGAGACCGAATCTATTTCTGGAGGATTGTCAATCTACACGATTGAGGGTAAAGAAGAAGGAGATGGATGTTATTATCCTCTCCCCGTTATATGTAAAGAACCCCCTATATATACAACCGAAGCTATAGGTGAAGAGGGAGGAGATTGTAAACCAATAAAACCACCAATTACCAAAGCATTATGTGAAGATGGTGGACCAATAGCTACAACATTAGCATTAGGTGAAGAGGGAGGAGATTGCTATTAGATTCAATAGCGATCGCAACTACGACAAAATATACAAAACATAAGCAAAATATCTTCCTCGGATACTTGGCATTTCTGTTCTAGCATTACTAAGCACAATAGCTCCATCTGGGGAAGCTATCTATTAGCACTATGCAATTAGGGCGCGGACATTCTTGAACCCTGAAACCTATGAGCAGTGAACTTATTAATTATTAATTATTACTTATTACTTGCGCGTAGCCCTATAGCTGGGGAAATATAAATTTAAAATGAATATTTTAATTTTGGGTAACACTTCAGATGCTCATGCGATTCATATTAAAAATGCTCTCATTCAAGCAGGTGCAACAGCAAATTATTTAGATACAAGTCTATTTCCCAAGCAATTACAGATATCTTGGCAACCCAATACACAGTTGGGATACTTGACTTTACCTAATGGTCGAGAACTCAATATCCAGAATATTCACAGTGTATATTGGCGTACCTTCTCTGGAGTTTACGTCCCTGAATTCAAAGATAGCCGTCAACAGAGAGTTGCATACAACGATTCAATGAGTACATTGAGAACCCTCATGCAAGTCGGTTCAACCAAGTGGATTAATTCTTGGCAAGCATACCAGTTTCATAAAGAAAAACCCTTACAGCTCAGTACTGCAAGGCAAGTAGGAGCAACGATTCCCCCAACCCTAATTAGTAACAATCCTCAGCAAGTTACAGAATTTTGCCAAAATTACGAAAAAGTTATTTTTAAGCCGGTTTACGGTGGGGCTCATACCCAAGTTGTCACCAAGGCTCATTTAGAACCCCAACGACTAAAAATGACTTTGAGCCTTGCTCCAGTGACTATACAGGAATATATCCCCGGCACTAATATCCGTAGCTATGTAATTGCAGATTCAGTTTATTCAGCTGAAATTCGCAGTCCATCTGTCGATTTTCGTGAAGACTTGGACGCTGAGTTAATTCCCATAGAATTACCAGACTCAATTAAAAAACAATGTTTAGCGATCGCCAAAGCATTTATGTTAGAGTGGACTGCTATTGATTGGCGTGTAAAACCAACGGGTGAATACATATTTTTGGAAGCAAATCCTAGTCCAATGTTTATCCATTTTGAACGTCAGACTGGTTTTCCCATTACAGAAAAATTAGTTAAGTTACTGATGAATTAAATTTAATCTGAATTTTTTTTCTAGCTTTTACCTTCTCACTTGATTTCCAGGTTTTTGTAAAAAAATAATAAATATATTTGCTTTATTCAGTATGCCATGATAATTGTGAAAATATAAATAGTTTTGTCAGCTCAACTATAACTGTTAAATCCTATTCATTATCTCCACTAAGCTGATTGCGTTTTTTATTGGTGACAGTTATGTAATATTACTTGAGGTTTAGCTCTGACGTGTTCAAGAGACTAAAATTGACGCGCGGCAGCTATTTATGATAACCAATAACTGAATTAACGTATAATTTGTATGGCATTTTTTAGTTAAAAATGATGCTGAAAATTTGCTATTTTGAATACATTTTACAACAAGTAAATATAGTCTTTACTACAACTTTAAACAAAATTTCCAGGCACAATAAATATAGAAATAAATGCAAATGATTTGTGCTCGGAGATAACTCATGGTTGCGATCTCAGAGAACGCCCAGCGTCGACTAACTATCCAAACTGTCGAAATTGCTCCCAATACAACGGCGATTCGCTCTTTGGATTGGGACCGCGATCGCTTTGATATAGAATTCGGATTACAAAATGGTACGACCTATAACTCATATCTAATCAAAGGTGAGAAAATTGTTTTGGTGGATACCTCCCACCAGAAATTTAGAGATCTGTACTTAAACACTCTCAAAAGCCTGGTTAACCCCAAAGCAATTGACTACATAATTGTTAGCCATACAGAACCAGATCATAGTGGTTTGGTGGAAGATGTTCTCCAGTTAGCTCCCAGAGCTACGGTTTTAGCCTCCAAAATTGCTTTGCAATTTCTGGAAAACCTAGTTCATGCTACATTTATAGTATCAAGTAAATATAATTGCGATCGCAAAGCTGATACCATTTTGGATTTTGGATTTTGGATTGTGAAAGAGTTACTATATTAGTCTTTCTATCTTTCCATCTGTCGCAATCATTTTTGAAATTGGTATAATTTTGTATGGGTTCTGCTGATACCATTTTGGATTTTAGATTTTAGATTTTGGATTGTGAAAGAGTTACTATATTAGTTTTTCTGTCTTTCCATCTGTCGCAATCATTTTTGAAATTGGTATAATTTTATATGGGTTCTGAGGAATTTGAGTCTTGGGGTTATGCGAGGGTTTCAACAGACGAGCAAGCACAGGATACAGATGCACTTCTCAAGCAAATGCAGAGGTTGAGAGATGCTGGGGTTGGGAGAATATTTTTTGATATTGATAAACGCACTAAGCATGACCGTAAGGGCTTGCTGAATTTAATTAAAGCAGTCCAGGAACTTTCAGTAAATCATCAGATTAGATTTTTAAAATTTACTCGATTAGATAGAGTTGCAGCATCACAAGTCATTTTTTACCAACTGATTAGCGAGTTACAAAAGAAAAGAATTAAACCAGTCGCTCTTGATGATCCGTTTGACTTAGATTCAGTGGGAGGGGAGTTGACGGTTGATATTCGTTTAGATGTAGCCAAGCATGAGGTAAAAATGCTGGGCTTGCGAATTCGGAAGGAACGGGAACTGAGACGCAAAGCTAAGAAAAGTAATTTTTATGCCCCATTTGGTTATAAAACTGAAGAAGATAAATACATTTTGAATTATGATCCATGTATTTGTTTAATAGATAAAAAACAAGAACTATCAGTAGTTGAAGTTGCACAATTAATATTAAAAGTATTTTATCAGGTTGGCAGTTGTACCCAAACAGCCAAAAAGTTAAACGAGTTATTTGGGATTAGTTCACAATGTTCGGAAAAATATATCCGGAAATCAGGTAATTACTTTATTGATGAAGATGATCAGCTTACACAAAAAACATTAAATAAAAAAGTAGATAAAAAGTCTAATGCTGGGCTGCGTTACCCATACTCTGGACTCAGATGGACTACAACTGGTATTCGAGATTGGTTGACTAATCCTGTGCTGGCTGGTGGCACTCCCTATGACACAATTAAGGAAAATGGGTCGAAAAAATCTTTTGACGATATTAAGGTTTTTTGGAATACCCACGATGACCGAGCATTAATTACATTTCAACAGCACCAAGAAATTAAAGCAATTATCCGTAGTAATAGAAAGAATGCTTGGGCATCACATCGGGATAAGGAATCACACAAAATCAATATTTTTCAGGGTTTAATATTCTGTGCCAAGTGTAATGCTAAATTTGTGAAAGTTTCTACCTATCAATCTAAAAAAGATCACAGATTTAAATCATATTACCAATGCACTTACTATTTAAAAAATGGTATGTGCCATCATAAAACAGCAATTACCAATTTCCAGCTAGAAGACCAAATTATTGATTATTTAGTCATGGAAGCAGAACGGCTTTCTGTATTGGGAGAGTATACCAATACGACTGTAACAGAAAGCAAGGAATTAGTGGAGCTGCGATCGCAACTCCAAACCCTTGAATCTATTCCCGGTAATAATCCCGCCATCGAGACTGCTAAAGAGGGATTGCGTCTACAAATTGCCGAGATGCTGGATACAGAAGCACAAAATAACCAAGTGCAGCTAATTAACCGAGAAAGGATTATATCCGCCTTCAGCAGCCGAGAATTTTGGCAAAGTATCCAAAATCCTGTAGATAAAAAACGACTGCTGCGGGAATGTATTACTTATGTGGTTGTGGATGAGGGGAAAGTGGTAGATGTGAAGCTACGGATTTAGTTGATTTATTTAACTTCTTGATTATGGCTGCTTGTCGAGCTTCATGTTCGTATACCAAACGAGCAATCAATTCAGCAACTGTCTCAATTCCTTCATCAGGATTATGCATAATACTCAACTATTGCTTACATCTCAAACATAAACATTTGCTCAAAAAAATGCCGTAGCCTCATATGCTATTCTTCTTTTTTAATAACAATTTACTACTAATTTTAAAAGTGAGAATTAATTACATACTGCTATAAGAAAAATCCTTGTGACAACAAATACATGATTAATATTGAAATTACATTTTTTACCATTATTTTGATATTGATGAACTTTTAGATTTCAGTCACATGTATACAATCAAACTATTATAAAGTTAAAGTAAAGAATTATTTTTTTTCACAGAAAATCTTGACATAAATAGCATAAACTTGAATTGGTCGATATTTGAGTAATTAATTACTATTATGGACTTTTTTTAATTGGCTAGGTACAAATATTTATTATCCAGATTAGCAAGGGGAATTATTTGGATAAATAGATGCCGATTTTTAGATGTATATGGTTTGTTACATGAAAATTTGATTTGTACCCAGACAATATTGTGGAACTAAAATTATATGGAGGTTTAGGTATTAATTTACTCGATATTTTTAGATCCAGTCTTGATAATAGAGAAACAAAGTATTGAATACAATTGAGCAGCGACATCAATGATTAATATGATGTAGCTGACACTTCATGGACGTTATTTCTTCTCATAGAAAAAATACTGCGCCCAAACTCGAACATCACCAATTATGAAAAGGCTATAGGTGTTAGTTGTAAATTATCTCCATAGCTGAATTAGCCTGTATAGGTTAATTAAAATATGCAGTTGTAAATGCTAAAACAATGATTGCAAAATTATCACTGTGATAGATGCATTTGCCTATATCTTATTGAAAATAAGGGGTTAAATTTATGACACAATCTTCTAGCTTAGACAGAATTTTTGCCAACTATGAATTTACTGAAGGTAAGTTTTTAACACCTTTTCAACGCAAGAAATTACTCAAAAATTTACAGAGTGATTTGCAACGGGAATATCGTCGTCGGATTGAGATTATGCTATTAGCGGATATGGGTAAATCTCAAGCTCATATTTGTGAAACTATATGCTGTTCTCAGGAAATGGCAAGGTATTGGATTGCAGTTGCTCAAGCAGGGATGGCACATAAATGGCACGAACGTCCTGTAGGTAGACCAAAGCTTGTGAATGAACAGTATCTCCAAAGGTTAAAGGAGTTAGTGAGTAATAGTCCTCGGGATTATGGCTACCCTTTTAAATCTTGGACTGCACTATGGTTGAGCAAACATTTAATGAAGGAATTTGGGATTGATATTTGTGCTCGTCATATCAATCGATTATTGAAAAAAATGGGTCTTTCAACTAGACAAAGGAGTGAAAATAAAAATATTCATATGGATAAAGAAGAAGATAGAAGTATTAAAATTTACGACTTACAATCTAGATGTCAAACAGAAACACCATTGTCATTTAATCTGATTCAGAGTCATAAATAATAAACCATTTATTGATTTTATTTCTCAGTTTCTACAGGATTTTCATTGCTTGATTTAGCTGCGATTGGGAGCATTACAGGCTTTGAGTTAGTTAAATAATCTTGTAGAGCCAGATATAAATTTATTCTTGCTTACCGTCTACCGCAATGGCTCACTTATTACTTGCGCGTAGCGCTATATTTTTCAGCTTGGGTGCATTATACCTAATTCTGTCTTGGAGACAAACTTATGCCATCAGTGTTTTCCCAGCGACAGCTAGGTCAACAAATTGCAATGACTTTAGATAAGACGCTTTCGGAAGCAGAACTGCAAGCATATTTAGGAATTGTAGAAGTTATTGAACCACCTGTAGCTAAACAGTTTTGGAGTGATGCAACAGCTAAACCAGGTATTTATAGTATTTTGGCAGGTAAAGCCAGATTACTAGATAGCGATCGCAATTTAATTACAACTTTGGGTGTAGGAGCTTCTTTTGGGGAGTCAACCCTGTTTCCGGAGACGGAGTTTAGTTCTTAT
>NZ_FYBH01000463.1 GCF_900185595.1 Calothrix rhizosoleniae SC01 | reverse complement strand
AAAACGAGAAAAATAAATAGTAGGTATTGCTTTTTGTCATTGGGTTTTATTCCAAAATCCAAAATTATTATGACCAGAAGAACCAGGGGGAAACGGCATTCCCTCCAGCAAGACTGCACCTTTTCCTCTACTTCTTCTGATCAACAGGTGAATTAATTTCCCGTGGGGAATCTTGGTAAATTCTTGATTATTCTTTTTACCAATATTGATTTAGGGGCTAAAAAACGCCTAGGACGACCGCTAGACAAACAAGCTATCGCTTTTAAGGGGTATAAAGGAAAAGGACAGAAGGAAAGATTAAAAGCCGTTCCTAACTGGCAAGAAAGACTTAGAGAATATGTTGACAGATTGATATCTATACAAAATAATGAGTTTTGATGACATATGCCTAGATAATTCGTTTCAGTTACTAGCCCTTTTCTCCCACATTCCCCATTTACTCCTAGTTCTTGTTATAGTTTTGACAAAATGAACAGAAATTGTGGATGAATATCTCTAACAATAGCAGTATCCCTTTTGCTCGTTCCCTAGTTTATCCAACCTTTCAGGATAAACTGGTGGAATTGGTTCCCTATATGCCCAATGTGCTTGATATCGAAGTCAAATCACGGCAAGAAAAAGATGGAAAGATTTATTGCGTAAATGAATGGCATGGTGGTGGTGATATTCCTATGGCAGCAAGGGCTATAATCAGCGAAGAGATGCTTTCGTGGACAGAATATAATACTTGGAAGGTAGAAGACTTCACTCTGGAATGGTCAATAAAAACCCATGCTTTTACCGAAGCTGTAAGCTGTGGTGGGATTAATCGCTTCTTGGAGAAAAATGGTAATACTGTGATTGAAAGTCGTGGTGAATTAATTATTGATCCGAAAAAAATCAAGGGTGTACCGCAATTTATTAGTGGTCAAATTGCCCATGTGGTGGAAGAATTTCTCGGACAAAAAATTAAGCCGAATTTACTACAAATGAGTGAGGGAGTCCGTAAATATCTGGAGGAAAATCCTCGGAGTTAAAGCTTTGTAAAGATGAATAAAATCTTATTTCTTTGTACTGGTAACTATTACCGTAGCCGATTTGCGGAACATTTCTTTAATCACCTAGGTACAAAACAAGAACTCGATTGGCAAGCTGATTCCCGGAGTTTAGCATTAGAACGGGGGATAAACAACATTGGAGCAATTTCCCAGTATGCGGTGGCTGAACTGCAAGTTAGAGGTATTACTGTCCCTGATGATGAAAGATATCCTCAACACTGT
>NZ_FYBH01000465.1 GCF_900185595.1 Calothrix rhizosoleniae SC01 | reverse complement strand
AATTGACTCTAATTTAGTCAGAATGATGAGACAAGTAGCTGCTCAAATGTCTACACACCATGAAGTAGAAACTGCCCGATTTTTAAATAATCTAGCTACGGAGATTGGTCGCGATTTAGTACCAGTTAAGAATTTTAAAGCAAATTTACAAAAGGATGCCCGTCACTTTTTAAATTTGGACAAACTTCATGAGATTCAGGAAAATGTTCCCCAAAAAGTAGAAAGTTATGTTCCCGAAGATACTGTCATAAAAAATACTATTAATCAGCCTCCTACAGTTCCTTTAGATGATTCCAGAACGCGATATATTGATCAAAATCTCGCAGAAATATTCCAGTCTTTGAGAAAAATTGAGGACATTCTCCGCTCACGACTGCAAACATCAAATCCACTTTGGTATATGGATGTATTGGAAAATGCTCAAGCTAAATCTTGGGTACTAACTACTGAAGAAGTCGAGGAATTAATTGGGGTAAAACCTAGATGTGAAGCAGGTCACAATTCCTATCAACGCGGCTGTTGGGTATTTGTAAAAGTAGGTAAGATGGGTTCTCATACGGGTTGGCGGGTGATGAAGTCAGAGGTTAATTCAGAATCAGTTAAAAATCAAGATCAAGAGAATTGAGATCAATCATGAAAATAAAAGCAGTTACAGTAGAAATTCCTGAAGATTGTAATATCATTATTGGTCAGAGCCATTTCATCAAAACTGTTGAAGACTTGCATGAAGTAATGATGGCAAATTCACAACAAGTTAAGTTTGGATTAGCTTTTTGTGAAGCATCAGGACATTGTTTTGTGAGATTATCGGGTAATGATAAATCTTTACAAGCATTTGCTCAAAAAAATGCTTTAGCAATAGGTTCTGGACATTGCTTTATCATATTACTTAAAAATGCTTATCCCATGAACTTTCTTAATCATCTGAAGCAAGTCCCTGAGGTTTGTACTATTTACTGTGCTACTGCCAATCCTGTAGAAGTAATTGTGGCAGAAACTGAGCAAGGAAGAGGAATTATTGGCATTATTGATGGCTTTTCTCCTAAAGGTGTGGAATCTTCTGAAGATATGATAGAACGCAAAGATTTTCTCCGTCAGATTGGGTATAAGCTTTGATTCAGCCATTCTCAAAGATTTTGAATTTATGAGTAATTTAGAGGATTTTGAGCAGTTGGCGATGCAAGTAATAAGTAATCAGTCATCAGTTTGCTGTTCATCGGTTTGATGCTTCAACAATGTTAGCTCTGAAATCTTAGCCCTGAGTATTCCCGTAGCATGTCCGTTGGCGTAGCTACCTTGAAAGGGCTAACCTAATTACGTAGTGCTGTAAAGTGTACAAGATCATGCGATCGCACTCGAACCACTGCGGGAAAGTCTGTTATATACGTTAATTAGAAAGTAAAAATCTATACTTTGACAGAGAAGGAGCAAAAATAACATTTTTGTGCATAGAGATAATTCGGATTTTCTTATCAAAGAAATATCTACATATATAAGAATTTTAATGTGATGAATAACATTAAAAAATGTGATTTATCATTTCGATTATCCATGTTAGGATCTCTCTAATTTATAGAGTCCCATTAAATTCAACATGAGATTAATCAAAAAGTCAGAACAAGCTTTGCTCTCCGAAATCAAAAAAATAGAAGAAATAGAAAATATTCAAGCTGATACAAAAGATAAGTAAGTCGGCACAATAAAACCAAACTATGTGAAGAATAGTAAATAAGCCTAAAACCCTTGTTCCCCCTGCTCCCTGCTCCCTGCCCCCTGCCTTATCCAAACGATAATTTTTTACGCCAACCTACTTATTCCAGAGACAGTTGTTGAGACACAGCAAGAAATAAATCCACAGATTAGTACATCCAAATATATCCCGTCATACGATAATCCTATAGTCAAGTCTGTTGGTAATTCTGGGTGGCAGATTTCTGAAATTTGGAGGGACATTCGAGTGGATAATTTCTGCGAGTATTAGAGCTATTTCCCTGTAGAGACAAAAAATCAAGGTTATGATTGACTTATATTACTGGCCGACACCAAACGGTCACAAAATTACAATTTTTCTGGAAGAAGCAGGTCTTGAATACCTGATTAGACCAGTTAATATTGGTGCTGGCGACCAGTTTAAACCGGAGTTTCTGCAAATATCACCCAATAATCGGATGCCAGCAATAATTGATACCACTCCCGCAGATGGAGGACAGCCAATCTCAATTTTTGAGTCGGGAGCAATTTTGCTGTATCTAGCTGAAAAAACTGGAAAATTCCTCCCCCATAATCTACGTCAACGCAAATTAGTAACTGAGTGGTTGTTTTGGCAAGTAGGAGGTTTAGGTCCCATGGCTGGACAGAATCATCATTTTGCTCAGTATGCTCCAGAAAAGATTGATTATGCAATAAATCGTTATGTCACAGAGACAAATCGACTCTATGGCGTAATGAACCGCCAGCTTGAAGGACGGGATTATCTCGCTGGCGATTATTCGATTGCTGATATGGCTTGTTACCCTTGGGTTGTTCCATATCAAAAACAGCAACAGAAGCTGGAAGATTTTCCCAATTTGCAACGGTGGTTTGAAAAAATTCAGTCCCGAAAAGCGGTTATTAGTGCTTACTCTCGGGCTTATGAGTATCAAACACAACCAACAGTTACAGAAGAAAGCCGCAAGATTCTTTTTAACCAAACAGCAGAAACTATTGAGAATTTAAAGCAGTAATTATAGCGCTACGCGCCAGTAATATAGTAATAAGTGGAATTAAATTCACCTTAAAAGTGTTTGATTCAATCTTTGGGAAACTCCTTGTGTCAAAAACGCCTCCCTAGTGGAATTTTGGTTATTAGATGCCTGGATTGCTTTGGTTGTAAACTGACTCATTAAAGATGGTTGATGAGGATGTAA
This sequence comes from Calothrix rhizosoleniae SC01, assembly GCF_900185595.1. Taxonomy (GTDB): domain Bacteria; phylum Cyanobacteriota; class Cyanobacteriia; order Cyanobacteriales; family Nostocaceae; genus Calothrix_A; species Calothrix_A rhizosoleniae. The sequence goes on along the minus strand of NZ_FYBH01000465.1, from coordinate 4,683 downwards.
AGATGCAGCAAATTGCTCGTATAACTCCGGGTTAACAGCAAAATGAAAAGCTAGTTCTTTGCCAATTTCTTGCAATCGCTGTGGTAGTTCAGCCTCTGTTACTTGTAATAATTCTGCCAGATGTTGGCTCAATAAGACTTGATTCAGTACAATTTCTTCCTGCTCATCATTTAATTGAGACTCGAATAAATGCAGGAAAATATCCCAGTCCCCAGCTTCTACAGGGGTATGTTGTTGTAATGCCAAACCAGGAGCAATTACTGATTGATTCATATTATCTGGTAGGGGTGCAGCCATTAACTTTTCTGCATTGACAATACCTGCTCCAAATTTATTGGGTTTCCATGTGGGAAAGCGATCGCAGCAATCCCGCAACATCTGATTAAATATAATCGGGATATTTTCTGCGCCGTAACGTTCAATCAGTTTGTCCCTTCCGTGATAAGATAACCATAATGCCGCTACCCCTGAAACTAATGGTGCGGAGAAAGAAGTACCGGAATCTTGCTCAATATTGAATGTAAAAGCCCCATCTTTATTCCGGGTTTTGGCGTGCCACAAAGCCTGAGCTGGTGCAGTCACATCAACCCTTTTCCCCCGTGATGCACCCTGCCAAATTTCCCGCCGAATATTACTGCCACAAACAGCAATCACTTCATCGTATGCTGCCGGATACACTACATAGGGAACCATAGTACCGGATGCAGCCACAATAATTAAACCACGTTCTTGGGCATAAGCGATCGCCCTTCGCAAACGTGCATTATGGAAAGCGGTTCCCAAACTAATGTTAATAATATGACAGCCATTATCGGCAGCATATTCAATAGCTTCCGCCAGAGTCCGGATACTTAAAAGTACCACAGAGTAAGATACTCGTAGAGGAACTAACTTTGCCCCAGGAGCCACACCAGTCACATATTTACCATTGGTATAACTACCCTGTGCTTGGGGAGGACTAATCATCAAGCTAGCAGTTGAGGTTCCATGTCCTGGATTGTTAATCAGTTCACCACCAGATTCTTGCAGTAAGTCTAGGGGCTCTCGTTCTGGTCTGATAAAATTGTAACCTTTCTCTAGCAGTAAGTTATCAATAATTTCTGGGTGGTGGGTATAACCAGTATCAGGATGAGCAATCACTATCCCATGTCCTGGTAATTTATTGGGGTCGGGGAAATATTTCTCCCATACCTGCAAAACCCCCATTTGTTTCAGACCCCAATGGACATCACTACTTTCCTCGTCAATTGATGTATCAAAGGCTGCTAGCTGTGGTTTTAATTCATCTCCATGACTAATTTCAGCAATGGGAACAGCAAATAAGGGTTCTACATCGATAATATCGGGTTGCGATTGCAATTCATAACTCTTGTCCCAAGCTTGTTGTATGGATAATGCATCATCCTCAAGAGTGATTTCAAATTCAGTCAAATGCTTGTCAATTGGTTTAACTTGCCAATCTGCACCAAGAACTTTGGCAACAATTTCTTGGCATTTATCCTCTAAACCAGGTGTGACCATTTGGAGAAAAAATCCTTCAAACCTGGGAGTCATAATATTGGAGCTGCTTGCTTGTGGATACATCTTTGTATATAGGATCTGATAAAATTAATACCTATATCTACAACTAACTCAGCCTCAATCCCAAAAGAATATGGGAGGACAAGTATAATTTTACCTTAATTGACTGATGTTTCCTACTAATTTGTTGTGCAAGGATTATATCTTGACAAGATTGGGGTGTTTCTGAATTAAACCCTTGCTACATAAGCGTTATGCGAAGTGTTGATTCAGAGGCGATCGCTTCCAAATTATTACATCTGTTTCCGAAAGTTTGTGATCTACTGAGAGTGTGTTTTACTTGCTCTACCCAGTTTCATGGTTAACCATTGGTCTTGCTCCCGTAACAAAAATAAAGCAATCAATCCACCCAATGTAGGAATAGCAGCCCAAAATAAAGTGTTTGGACTTTCGTAGGGATTTAATAGTTGTTGATATGTGGATAATACTGAAATCAGATGCATTCCCAGTAACCCACCATAAGTCCAGGTTTTGAATAAACCCACCATGAACATGAGAATAATTAGAGTTTGAATCGCACCAACAACATAAGAAATTTCTGGCGAGATTTGCATAAAGTAAAAGCTAGAAAATATCTTTTGCGTTGATTCTGGTTGTATCAGCTTCCGTAATGACCAAACTAGGAAAAATATTGCTGTAGAAATGCGGATGATGGCTAAACTTATTTGTAGTTTTCTTTCGTCTGTCATGGTTTTTCTGTTAGGAAATGCAGAAGTATATAGAGGTTAATGCAAATTCACTAGGACATACTAAAAATCTTTCTGATCAGGATTGATATGTCGTAGAGCTATCATTGTAATGTCATCAAACTGTTCGGTATTTTGCATATAAACTGTTAGTGACTCTTTTATTTGTTGTAATAGAATCTTAGCAGAAGCTACAGGTCTATTTAACAAAGATGCTAATCTTTCCTCTGAAAAAAATTCACCTTCGATAGAACGTGCTTCTGTAACTCCGTCTGTGTAACCAAAGAGCAATTCTCCTGGTTGCAAGTAAGTTTGAGCAATACTCCATTGCATTTCTGGAAGCATACCTACAGCTGGCCCCGTTGCTTGGAGTCGTTCTTTTATCCCACCTTGTTTATAAAGAATATAGAGTGACTCATGTCCGCCATTAATATATGTTAAAAGTCCTGTTGTGGGTTCTAAAATGCCAAAAAATAGTGTAGCAAACATACCAAGCTCACTGTGATTTTTAGCAACATAGTCATTGGTTAGAGAAACAGCTTGCAGAGCATTGAGATGAGCTAAATTAGTTGATCTTGATTTACCCAACCAACCATTAGGAATTGGCTGATTTGCTTCTAAAATTGCATTAGCTGGTCCTCGCAGTTTACTTTGATAAGCAAATACCCGTAGCATACTGCGGAATAAAGCCATAAATAAAGCTGCTCCTACTCCTTTGTCACAGACATCAGCAATTACCAAACCAATACTACCATTTGCAAGTTCAAATGTATCGTAAAAATCACCTGCGACTTGACGTGCTGGTTCAAAAAAAGTCGCAATTTCCCAGCCTTCCTTTTCTACTAATTGAGTCGGTAAAAAATTCTTTTGTATTTCTCGACCTGTTTCCAACTCATGGTTAAGAGCCTCAGAATAAGCTTCAACTTTATTTAGACTAACTTGTAATGCTAATTCAGCTTGTTTACGCTTGTAAATTGCTTCGGAAATTTGATTGAACATCTTTTTAAATGCCGCAATCACATCTCCTAGTTCATCTTTACGTTGAATAAAAGCTAAGGAGAAATCAGGAGTTTGTTCATCTTTACTAATTGCTTCTCCTGCTTTAATTAAATCATTTCTTAAACATAAAATTGGGCGAATAACAATAGGTTCTAATCCTATCCATACACCAAATGTGACAAAGACTGAGATTATCAATACTAAACCAATAATTCTGATCGTAAAAGCATTTAATTCTGGTTGTACAGATGAAACATCATGACGGATAATTAAAAAATTACTTCTTCCCATTTTTTGGGGATTCCAACCTGCATCATATCTTAAGCCATCCTGACTGCGAAAAGTTTTGCGGGGATTTCTTTGTAATTCCCAAACAGATAGCTGGGGTTTCTCTCCAAAGCTACCAATCAATTTACCTTCAGAAGTATAAAGAGCACCTCCAACAATTATATGTCTTAGCTTCCCCATTAAAGGTATTGGCTTTAATTGTGGTAAATTACTTACTTGTTCTAATATTTGCTCATCTGTTTCTTCTACTACACCTGGTATAGTTATTTGTGTGAGTACAGATACTTTTCCTGCTGATACTTCTTCCAGCTGATTCAATAATTCTTTCTCTCTTCTGATAATTGAAGGAATCAGAATCATGGCTTCAATTAGTAATATACTGGCAAAAGCGACAAAAACTATATGCCAAGATAAGCGAGACTGGCGTAATTTAAGCCATTTGAGTGACATTTACTTCTTCTCCTACAATTATTAATTATTTGCAGAATCTCTGTAAATAACAAAAGTATGGCGATTGCAGTTCTCAATACGTTTGTACATAAATTTATCCACTCCACTAGCTGCTAAATAAATTCCTAACCCACCAATCTCTCTTGTTTCCAGTGGTTTGAATAAATCATCTGGCTGTTCTTTTTTTGTGGAATCATATTCAATACCTGTATCTTCCAGGTGGATGATTAAACTTTTCTCATTCAGTTGAGCATGACATACTATATCTCCTTTAATTCCAGCTTCTTGATAACCATGAATGATAATATTTGTAGCTATCTCATCTACTGCTAAACGCAGCTTGTATGCTATTTTTTTAGGTAAATATGCTTGTTTGGCAGCCAATGATACGTACTTTGTTATATCATCTAAAGATTCTAATTCCCCGGCAACTTTTAGAGATTCCATGTTGGGATTTTGAAAATAAAAATTTGTCTTCGATCATTAAAAATGACATCATATCTTTCACTATGTATTTTGGAAGTTTAAAAGTCATCATTATCCATAATAATTACACTGTGATGAAAGCCAGTTTTTTTAATAGTATCTAGCACCATCTCTTGAGGAGATATTAGATAAATATCAACCTGAGTACCCATTTTTTGTTTAGCAAATATTAAAATTTTTAAACCAGCACTTG
>NZ_FYBH01000466.1 GCF_900185595.1 Calothrix rhizosoleniae SC01 | reverse complement strand
AAGAAGAGAAAAAAGAAGATTTTAACTTTTGGAGTGGTATTTCTTCAGCTTTCGCTAGTATTCCCACTAATGTGGGCGAACTTGGTAAACAAATACTCGACCTCTTGGGTATAAATATTGGCAACGTACAAGACCAAGCAGCTGTAGCCGAAGAACAGGAAGTAGGGCTTGGTACCTTTGGACAAATGTCACAAAGATTCGACGGTGGTGTTGGAGCATTTGCTTATCTGCTATTTGTGCTGATGTACTTCCCCTGTGTTGCCGCTACTGGTGCAGTTTATCGGGAAACTAATTTAGGATGTACACTGTTGGTTGCCCTTTGGACTACAGGTTTGGGTTATTGGGTAGCTACTATGTTTCAAATTGTCACTTTCCCTCAGCATCCAGGCTTTTCTGTAGCTTGGATTATTGGTGGAGCAGTGATTATGGCAGCAACCATTTTCCTCCTCAAGCGTTCTGGGAGTCCCCAGGAAGTTGGCACCAATCGTGATGGAAGGGACAGCAGACAGCTAACACATTAACCCGCCTAGGGAACTTACCATGTAAGCAGGACAAGCATAAGGAAAATTATGTTATCACAGCAAATAATCGATTGCCTCAATCAACAAATTAACTTAGAGATATATTCTTCCCATCTCTATTTGCAAATGAGTTCTTGGTGCGCTTATAAATCTCTGGAGGGCTGTGCGACTTTTCTTAGCCAACACGCAGATGAAGAAATGACCCATATGCGTCGCCTACTCAATTATCTTCAAGAAACGGGTGCTTTTGCAGTGATTGACGGAATGCAAGCACCACCAACAGATTTTAATTCTTTGACGGAAATGTTTGAGAAGATATATGGGCATGAAAAACTCGTCACTAGTAAAATCAATAACTTAGTGCATTTAGCCAATACTGAGCCAGACTATGCTACCCTTCAGTTCCTCCAATGGTACGTCGCCGAACAACACCAAGAAGAATTCTTGTTCAAAAGCATCCTGGACAAAATTAAACTGATTGGTACGGAAGGGCAAGGTATATTTTTTATTGATCGCGAAATTGCCAATATGGCTGCTAATCGGACTCAAGAAACAACTGCAATGAATTAACAAAATTCGACAGGGACAAGGCACTTCCTTGTCCCCACCACCATCCTCCATCGATGTGACGAGGGCTTTCCCAAACAGATAATAACACTAACAGTAGCAATCCCTGTGACCACCACGGCCACCATGGTATTGCCTTCTTCGTTTTCCTCGATAGAAGTTACTATTTCCTGAAGGTGCTGCACAACGTTGAAAAGCACGAAGATGATTTTCTTGTGATGCTCGCTGTAAGTTCAAAAAAACACGCTGGACATCGGGATAATCTATGGTTAAAGCTAACAAACGTTGATACATTTCCCCATTCTCAATTTCTGCTTGAACGCAAAGTTGACAAGCCTCTGAAACTGAAGCAGGTACTTTGACACTATCAACCCAGTTATCTGCGGGAAGAGAATTTCATATTTCCGAAATAATGAGAGCAATGCCCAAATATGTCGTTCTGTCGGACTCCAGAATGTTAACAAATGGTCTAATTTTGCCAAATTTGCTAATTACGACCCTATATGTTGCACGGGCTTTGTATTCATCATCGAGGGCTTCGCCTAAGGCCTTTTTTAAATTTTCTAACATCAAATTTACCTCCCAAACTGATTTTTGATTGTTCAGGCTTTTAATATGATCTTAAGAGAATTACAAGAATTTATTCTCAATAATCATCGCGTCTTTTTAGCAGAAATGGAACTGCACTTTCATATAAACAGAGACGCACTCAGACAAATGCTCAACAAGTTAATCAAAAAAGGGAGGGTGCGTAAGTTGCTGACTCCCGAGAAGTGTCACTATTGTACTTGTTGCAATACTAACACCATGGAATTTTATGAATGGGCAGAGCAAAACTAAGTAAGTCGGCACAATAAAACCAAACTATGTGGAGAAAAGTAAATAAGGCTAAAACCCTTTTTCCCCCTGCTCCCTGCCCCCTGCCCCCTGTCTTATCCAAACGATAATTTTTTACGCCTACCTACTTATCCAGATTCTTTCCACTTGCCCGAAGATGCTGCCAGCCCTATACAATAAGTCTTCTTAAGACTTTATTGATTCTAAAGCATATTTTTACTTAAGATAATAAATAAGAGAGAGTTAGGAGCAACTCATAAATATATGACAGCTACAACCTCAATTAATAATCTCAGCAATCTCTCCTCTGAAGATCCAACAGCCAACCTTGGCACATTTTTGAGAGAACATCAAGAAATAGAAATGATTCTCCCTGTGGCATTTGGAGTATTTGTTACTAGCCGGTTTCAATTACGAGGAGCGAATGCGTTATTAGTAAACCTATTGGTGGCGAGTATAGCTCGTCAAATCTTTACCCACCTCAAACAAGAAAAATTATCTGTAGTCACCGAGAGTAATAACCATAACTCAACTATGCAAGAAAATGGTGTCTTAGATACTAATCCCCAAGGATATGTTATTGCTCATGCTGTTCCTGGAAGAGTTCGCTTGCGAATACCTCAGCTAGCAGTTGATGCTGATTTTGTTTCTCGTTTACAACAAGCTTTAAATGCAGATGAATGTGTCAACAAAGTCCGGGTTAATCGCACAGCAGCTTCCATCGCTATTAACTATGACAATCAAGGACTATCTGATTGGGAGCTGGGGATGCGTTTGATGAGTATTGTTAATAATATTTAACAAGAAAATCAAGTTTCACAAACCCAGTAAAACAGTTGTTAATTAATGGTTGTTGGTT
>NZ_FYBH01000467.1 GCF_900185595.1 Calothrix rhizosoleniae SC01 | reverse complement strand
CTTAGTATCGGCAAACCACCATTTATATAACTCTTGATACCAAATGTCGACAGTCCCTTCGTCTCCACTGCTATAAAACCAAGCATTGTAAGCAGACTGCCACATATTGATCAAGTTGTTCTCATTTCCCAGACCACTATTGCTGTTACCGTAACCGTGACCATTACCGTGACCGTGACCGTTACCATTGTTGGTGTTATGATTATCCAGCCACCATTGTTTAAAGGCATCTATATCTGCTAGGGTACTATCGGTAGTAGTATCAGTGCTTTCGCTGTTAAGATCTCCCCCACTAGCTAAGATGGCATCAAAATAATCAGCAGAAACATTCTGTTCAATCCAAGCGACGGTAACCCCCAATTTGTCTGCCACTTGCTGCTTGGCATCTTCTAGATAAGAGCCTAAATCTACTGTCCAACTACCATCCTCTGCCCACACTGCATCTGGATTCGTATCATAACCCAGCACATCCATGGTTTGCACATCTAACTTAGATATTTCTGCCCTCTCTTTATAGGACAAGGTCGGATCCATGATTCCCGATGAATCATAACGGTTTTGCCAGTGACTTGCTTGGTAATCATCGTTGTCTAGACCTGTTGACAATGTGGCGAGGACAGTATTTCCCCCATCAATGGTGAATAGATTCCCTGATAAATCAGCAGTATTACTGTCTGCTGAGAAACGGTATAAATCTAGGGGGGTGAAGTTACTCAGTTCTTGTTGCCCTGAGTACTGGGTATTATTTTCTAAGCTATAATCTATACCACTGGTGAATCCCATGATGTGACCTGTTTCGTGCAATACCACACTCAATAAGTCAATGGTTTGTTCTGCTGCTTCACCAGTCCTAGTGTAGTCATTATCCCATGTAAAACTATCATTTAAAACGATATAACCATCGTTGGCATTTGGGTCTACTAAGTCCCTTGTCCAAGTTCCTTTATCTTGGGTGAAGACTTGAGTAAGTTGCTCTTGTCCTTGCTGTAACTGTTGGCTTATATACTGGGTTTCATGGCTGTCTAATTCTACAACTAATTGAGCAGCTAAGTCCCTGGCTGCTTGTAACTCATTGTATAATTGCTGACCATAGTTCTCGGCTGGGTTGCCATTTTTGTAAGTGATGACACTAGCATCTAAAACTAGGCTTCCATCTAAG
>NZ_FYBH01000468.1 GCF_900185595.1 Calothrix rhizosoleniae SC01 | reverse complement strand
CTTAATTGCGGCCTTAGTATTGGATTTAATTGACCAATCCCTAAAAACGGTTCAAGAAGCTAAAGAACTATTTCAATACACTCTGCTGGGAATTATACCTTCATTTGATAATAATCGTCAGCAGAATTGGCTATGGAAACCAAAGTCAGAGGAACAGATTCCCAAATTAGTTGGTAGAGACATATCACAGTTTCCTATTGGTGATGCGTACCAAATACTGCAATCTAACTTGAATTTTCTTTCTGATCAGCAACTGAAGAGTATTGTGGTTACAAGTTCTGTACCCAAAGAAGGAAAATCCTTTGTTGCTGCTAATTTGGCAATGGCAATGGCTCAAATGGGCAGTAAAGTTTTACTAGTAGATGCTGATATGCGTCATCCTACCCAGCATCATATTTGGAATCTTGCGTTGAAGAATGTGGTTGGTCTCAGTAATTTAATCACTAATCAAGTAAGTCTTGATATACCTATAGAGCGAGTGATGCAGAACCTCTTTGTTCTTCCATCTGGCACTTTACCACCAAATCCACTTTCATTACTGAATTCTCAACGGATGGCTGAATTAGTGAAAGGTTTTATCCATGATTACGACTTAGTTGTTTTTGATACTACCTCTATTCTAGGGACAGCAGATGCGACTACTTTGGGTCGCCTAACCGATGGGATGTTGTTAGTGGTTCGTCCTGGAATAGTTGAGTGGAATAGTGCAAATACAACTAAAGAGTTGTTGAGCCAGTCTAGTCAGAATATTTTGGGCATGGTAGTGAATGATGTCAGTAAAAAACGTGAGCCTGACAGTTACATGTATTACTCCCAAGAGTCGGCGGAGTCAAAAAATCCGTTGCCAAATTTTAACTTGAAGAGAAAAACTTCTTTATTAGACACAGATATATAAATACTAAAGTCCTATGAATATTTATTCTTCTGCTCCATTTCTCGAAGCCTTTAACAAAGTATATTTTCCAGAAGTAAAATTGCATCTAGAAGACTTTTTACTCCAAGGTAAGATATGGCGATTACCGACATTTCCAGATGGAGAACCTATTACTGATTGGCAATTTCTTGATTTTTTTGAGCCAATCTCATTATCACAGGCAAAAACCACTAGAGTAAAAACCACTAGAACAAGAGTACCTCACATCACCTGGGCAAGTTATGGAGTAGTTACAGCTCAAGAGTGGTTTGATCACAATTTATTCGTACCTTATGCAGCTTCTCCCTTTATCAATTGGACAAACTTTTCTGCTTGGGAAGAATTTCTCGCCCATGTAAAGTCCCAAAACTCCAAAGTTTATCGTGATTCCCAACGGCGGAAACGTAAGTTGGAAAAGGAAGT
>NZ_FYBH01000469.1 GCF_900185595.1 Calothrix rhizosoleniae SC01 | reverse complement strand
CTTAGTTCCTCAAACTATTTTAGAATTAATACGCCCGTTAGCATTAAATGTCAAAACTGCAATTCTTCCATTTGATGATGTGAGAATTTTCAGTCAATCTAAGATTGATACTGCAAATCGAGATAATACTATACAGCAGCTCAATTCACAAATTGGCACATTAAATCAGTTGTTAGATGTTTCTGAACAATCTACCATCACTCAGTCAGACCGTTTAGAGAAAGCAATAGAAAATATTGAGCAAACTTTGAATCAGCTTAAGAAAACCCAAACTCAACTAGTTCATAATGCAAAAATGTCTAGTTTGGGTCAAATGGTTGCAGGTATTGCTCATGAAATTAATAATCCTGTTAACTTTGTTCATGGCAATCTTACCTACGTAGAAGAATATAGCCAAACTTTGTTTAAATTCATAGAAATATATCAACAGCAATATCACGACTATCCAGAAGAAAATCACATGTCAATTGATATTGAAGAATTAGATTATATCAAGGAAGACTTTACTCAAATTATACGGTCAATGAAAGTAGGAACTGAACGTATTCGAGAAATTGTTAAATCCTTGAGAATATTTTCTCGTTTGGACGAAGCAGAGATTAAACGAGTTGACATTCACAAAGGTATTGATAGTACCTTAATGATTTTACAAAATCGTTTAAAAGCTCAATCTAACCATCCTAATATTGAAGTAATTAAAGACTATGGAGATATACCTCAAATAGATTGCTATTCATCTCAATTAAACCAAGTCTTTATGAATATTCTTGTTAATGCAATTGAAGCTTTAGAAGAACAAGTAGATAATATGGGTTGGACAAAAAAAGATACTATAGACAATGTAAAAGATGTTTTACAACCTTTGAAAATTCATATCTGTACTGAAGTCATAGATGAGAAATGGATATCTATCAGTATTCATGATAATGGTTCTGGGATGACAGAAGAAGTGCATTCCACAATATTTGACCCATTTTTTACAACTAAAGAAGTTGGCAAAGGTACGGGGTTGGGCTTATCTATCAGTCATGAAATTATAGTAGAGAAACATGGGGGACAACTAATCTGTAATTCCATACCTGGAAAAGGGACGGAATTTGTAATTAAGATTCCTATTGGTTAGCTTTGAACTTTATCCTTTAATTGATATTTTATTTGTGGTAGCTATAGGACTCCTATTTGATTTTTTTTGGCGTAGTCTGCCCTTTGAGCTTATAAAACTCAGTACACTTTTATTCCTTTTCAATTTTGCCCACAATCAAAAATTAAAATACCTCTTCCCGATTCCCCACTCCCCATTTTCTAGCTAGAGGTCATGGAAGACACCAGCAAATTAAGGATTCATTCAGATTTACCAACAATCAAATCCTTAAGGTTTGTCCGACCAATCTCTGATATTTGCAAATTTTGTAAATGATCAAATCTCTGATTCCATTGCTGCCAACTTGTTTGAATCAAAGGTACTGCACTCCTGGCAATGAATACAGCAATTAGTATACTCACCACACCATCTAGCCAGAAACATTGAAAAGCAT
>NZ_FYBH01000470.1 GCF_900185595.1 Calothrix rhizosoleniae SC01 | reverse complement strand
CTTATTTTTATACTTTTTATTTTATCCCTATTTGTATTTAATCAATTATATGTACTAATTAAAAATGTCTGAGTCACCCTTGCTCTTACATTGATTTTACTTGGTATTATAAGCACAATAAAAGTAGACACTAGACTAGCTTCTATTGTCTGACAAGTAAATATGCCAACAAGGAGGAGAAGTTGATGTCAAAAATATTAAATATTTCCAGAGAAGATATTATTAATTATCTCAAAGTCTCCTGTCAAATGCCAGAAACATTGGAAGCGATCGCCACTCGCAAAATTATGACTGAGACATCAGTAGCCATTGGGATTAAAACAGAAACTGAAGAATTACAAAAAGAAGCAGATAATTTTCGGATTGCCAACCAATTAATCAAAACAGAAGATACTTGGAATTGGTTAAAAAAATATCATCTTTCCTTAGATGATTTTGAAGAATTAAACCAAACCAATTTATTATCAAGTAAATTAGCAAATCATCTGTTTGGCGAACAAGTAGAACCCTTCTTTTATCAGCACCAAATAGACTACACAGGAGCAGTCACCTATGAAGTAGTTGTAGATGATGAAGACTTAGCATTAGAGCTATTTTACGCTGTCCAAGAAGGTGAAATTAGTTTCCAAGAAATTACTCGCCAATATATCCGAGAACCAGAAATTAGACGTGCTGGAGGTTATCAAGGCATTAAGCGTCGTACCGATTTGAAACCTGAGATTGCGGCGGCTGTATTTGATGCCGTACCACCACAAATTATTAAGCCTATTGTCACATCACAAGGAGTGCATTTAATTTGGGTTGAAGAAATCATCCAGCCACAATTAAGTA
>NZ_FYBH01000472.1:0-2500 GCF_900185595.1 Calothrix rhizosoleniae SC01 | reverse complement strand
TACTTAGAGAATCACTTTTGTTTTCTTTTCCTCCAGCTACTAAGATGTTTCAATTCGCTGGGTTCGCTCTTGACTACCTATATATTCAATAGCCAGTATCTGGGTTGCCCCATTCGGAAACCTCCGGCTCAATGTTTGCTTCCAACTCCCCGGAGCATATCGTCGGTAACCACGTCCTTCTTCGCCTCTGTGTGCCTAGGTATCCACCATTAGCCCTTTATAGCTTGACCACATTGGTTCATCATTAAAATACAGTTTTCCACTATTAAATTCTCATCAATAGCTTCAACTGCCTGCTATCTTCGCGTTACTTATGCAGTTTTCAAGGTTCTGGCTGGAATCTCGTCCAGCAGTCTGAATTTATCATTAAATTCAGGTGCTGAATCTTATTCACAATTCACTATTGTAACATACTGCTTCCGCCAATTACAAGGTTTTTATTCTTTAATTGAATTGACATTCAATCAAGTTTTTTATTCCTAATAATTAACTATTCACAAGTACTGGAGATTAGCGGACTCGAACCGCTGACATCCTGCTTGCAAAGCAGGCGCTCTACCAACTGAGCTAAACCCCCATGAATTCAGTTATCAGTTGTCAGTTAACAGTTACCAGGTTTTTACTGATTACTGTTCACTGTTCACTGTTTTCAGGTGGGCCATCCTGGACTCGAACCAGGGACCTCACCCTTATCAGGGGTGCGCTCTAACCACCTGAGCTAATAGCCCCTACTAAAAATTTTATTTTAGCCAAACCTAATTATATAGTTTGAAGCCTACTTCACTTGATAATGCGACCGACCTAGGTTGACCATCTCATTACTTATTTCTTTCGTTTCAGTAATTGAGTGGGTAGGTCTCCCTATAAAGGAGGTGATCCAGCCACACCTTCCGGTACGGCTACCTTGTTACGACTTCACCCCAGTCACCAGTCCTACCTTAGGCATCCCCCTCCCCGAAAGGTTAGGGTAACGACTTCGGGCGTTACCAGCTTCCATGGTGTGACGGGCGGTGTGTACAAGGCCCGGGAACGAATTCACTGCAGTATGCTGACCTGCAATTACTAGCGATTCCTCCTTCACGCAGGCGAGTTGCAGCCTGCGATCTGAACTGAGCCATAGTTTATGAGATTAGCACACTCTCGCGAGTTGGCTGCCCTTTGTCTATAGCATTGTAGTACGTGTGTAGCCCAGGATGTAAGGGGCATGATGACTTGACGTCATCCCCACCTTCCTCCGGTTTGTCACCGGCAGTCTCCCTAGAGTGCCCACCCGAAGTGCTGGCAACTAAGGACGAGGGTTGCGCTCGTTGCGGGACTTAACCCAACATCTCACGACACGAGCTGACGACAGCCATGCACCACCTGTGTTCGCGCTCCCGAAGGCACTCTTCTGTTTCCAAAAGATTCGCGACATGTCAAACCCTGGTAAGGTTCTTCGCGTTGCATCGAATTAAACCACATACTCCACCGCTTGTGCGGGCCCCCGTCAATTCCTTTGAGTTTCACACTTGCGTGCGTACTCCCCAGGCGGGATACTTAACGCGTTAGCTACGGCACTGCTCGGGTCGATACAAGCAACGCCTAGTATCCATCGTTTACGGCTAGGACTACTGGGGTATCTAATCCCATTCGCTCCCCTAGCTTTCGTCCCTCAGTGTCAGTTACGGCCTAGCAGAGCGCTTTCGCCACCGGTGTTCTTCCTGATATCTACGCATTTCACCGCTACACCAGGAATTCCCTCTGCCCCGAACGTACTCTAGTCTTGTAGTTTCCACCGCCCATATGAGGTTGAGCCTCACGCTTTAACAGCAGACTTACAAAACCACCTGCGGACGCTTTACGCCCAATCATTCCGGATAACGCTTGCATCCTCCGTATTACCGCGGCTGCTGGCACGGAGTTAGCCGATGCTTATTCCTCAAGTACCGTCATTGTGTTCTTCCTTGAGAAAAGAGGTTTACAACCCAAGAGCCTTCCTCCCTCACGCGGTATTGCTCCGTCAGGCTTTCGCCCATTGCGGAAAATTCCCCACTGCTGCCTCCCGTAGGAGTCTGGGCCGTGTCTCAGTCCCAGTGTGGCTGATCATCCTCTCAGACCAGCTACTGATCGTTGCCTTGGTAGGCTCTTACCCCACCAACTAGCTAATCAGACGCGAGCTCATCTCCAGGCAATAAATCTTTTACCTCCCGGCACATCCGGTATTAGCAGTCGTTTCCAACTGTTGTCCCCGACCTAGAGCCAGATTCTCACGTGTTACTCACCCGTCCGCCACTAACTCCGAAGAGTCCGTTCGACTTGCATGTGTTAAGCATACCGCCAGCGTTCATCCTGAGCCAGGATCAAACTCTCCGTTTTGTTCAGATAAGTTTGCTTTATAGCTCTTTTTCTTTCTTTAATCGCAAATCTCTTTACAATTTACGATTATTTTTGTTCCATTCTTTACAACCGCTTTTCAAGTGTTGTATACTGGCTTCAAACTATATTATTTTCAAGGTTCGGT